>NZ_CP017184.1:2532487-2849048 GCF_001729805.1 Enterobacter roggenkampii
AATATGCCATCACGCTGCTTACCCAAAGTGCGTTTGATGGCTGGCTTAATCGTCTGAAAGTGGCGTTTGGTAAAGAGGAATAACCACACTCATTACCCAAAGACCGCTTGCTGAGACAGTGAGAATCGCGTAAAACTGTCAGCCGCTCAATGGCTACGAAAATAGAACATTATGTTTCAGGACAACCCGCTGCTAGCGCAGCTTAAACAGCAACTGCATTCCCAGACGCCGCGTGCAGAAGGGGTCGTAAAAGCCACGGAAAAGGGCTTTGGCTTCCTTGAAGTTGACGCGCAGAAAAGCTACTTCATTCCGCCACCGCAGATGAAGAAAGTGATGCATGGCGACCGCGTCATGGCCGTCATTCATACCGAAAAGGAACGTGAGTCCGCCGAGCCGGAAGAACTGATCGAACCGTTCCTGACCCGCTTTGTCGGCAAGGTGCAGCGAAAAGACGATCGTCTTTCTATCGTGCCGGATCATCCTCTGCTGAAAGATGCAATTCCCTGCCGCGCCGCCCGTGGCGTTGAGCATGATTTTAAAGAAGGTGACTGGGCCGTAGCAGAAATGCGCCGTCATCCTCTGAAGGGCGATCGCGGTTTTTATGCGGAACTGACCCAGTTCATTACCTTTGGCGCCGATCATTTCGTGCCATGGTGGGTTACGCTGGCACGCCACAATCTTGAAAAAGAAGCGCCGAACGGCGTGGCAACCGAGATGCAGGACGAAGGTCTGACGCGCCGCGATCTTACCGCGCTGGAGTTTGTCACCATCGACAGCGCCAGCACCGAAGATATGGACGATGCGCTGTACGCTGAAGAGAGTGCCGACGGCAAACTGCACCTCACCGTTGCCATTGCCGATCCTACCGCCTGGATTATTGAAGGCAGCAAGCTTGACGAAACGGCGAAAATCCGTGCGTTCACGAACTACCTGCCGGGCTTCAACATCCCAATGCTGCCGCGTGAACTGTCAGACGATCTCTGCTCGCTGCGCCCAAATGAAGTGCGCCCGGTTCTCGCCTGCCGCATGACCATTGCCGCAGATGGCGCGATTGAAGACGATATCGAGTTCTTTGCTGCCACCATCGAGTCGAAAGCCAAGCTGGCCTACGATAACGTCTCCGACTGGCTGGAAAATACCGGTAGCTGGAAACCAGAATCAGACGCCATTGCCGCGCAGATCCGTCTGCTGCATCGCATCTGTCTGAACCGCGGCGAGTGGCGTCAAACCCATGCGCTGGTGTTCAAAGATCGCCCGGATTATCGCTTTGTTCTGGGTGAGAAAGGCGAAGTGCTGGATATCGTGGCCGAGCCGCGACGCATTGCGAACCGCATCGTTGAAGAAGCGATGATTTCCGCCAACATCTGTGCCGCACGCGTGCTGCGCGACAAGCTGGGATTTGGTATTTACAACGTCCATACCGGCTTCGATCCGGCGAATACCGAAGCGCTGGCGGCCCTGCTGAAGAATCACGACGTGCACGTCGATCCGGAAGAAGTGCTGACCCTGCCGGGCTTCTGCAAGCTTCGCCGCGAACTGGACGCGCAGCCCTCGGGCTTCCTGGACAGCCGCATTCGTCGCTTCCAGTCCTTCGCTGAAATCAGCACCGAGCCTGGCCCGCACTTTGGTCTCGGCCTCGAAGCCTATGCGACCTGGACGTCACCGATCCGTAAGTATGGCGATATGGTTAACCACCGTCTGCTGAAAGCAATTATCAAAGGCGAAACCGTTGCCCGCCCTCAGGAGGAGACCACGCTGCAGATGGCCGATCGTCGCCGTCTGAACCGCATGGCAGAACGTGACGTTGGCGACTGGCTTTACGCGCGCTTCCTGCAGGATAAAGCCGGTACGGATACCCGTTTCGCCGCCGAGATCATTGATATCAGCCGCGGGGGGATGCGCGTCCGTCTGGTCGATAACGGTGCTGTCGCGTTTATTCCGGCGCCATTCCTGCATGCTGTTCGCGATGAAATGGTCTGTAGTCAGGAAAACGGTACGGTGCAAATTAAAGGTGAAACAGTTTACAAAGTCACCGACGTGATTGACGTCACTATCGCTGAAGTCCGTATGGAAACCCGCAGTATTATCGCGCGTCCTGTCGCCTGATAACCTGTTCAATTGTCGGTCATTTCCTTTCCGGAAAGGCCGACAATTTTTCTTTTTATCCCCGCCACAAAATCATTATTTTTTCTTACTATTTTCAGTCTCCCCTCGCCCAAATTCGCCATAATTATCTACAGTAAAAGAGTGTTGTTATATTCGGTTACGTGAATTTTTATACGCTCAGTATCCTTTTAAATCTGACTCGTTTTATTATAAGAATTCAGGGAAAAACAATAAGTTCACTTCGGTTTTGCCGCTGCTTCTCAACGGAAAAGTCGACTGCAAATGAATAATTGGTGCGCTACTGAACAGCTGCGGGAGAAAACATGATGGACGATCTGGAGCAGAATTTGCTGTTTCGCTACATGGGAACCCACAGCCCATGGTGGCGCTTGTCAGCTGACAGCAACGCTCTGCACCTTGCCGCCAGTGAAAATGCCGATGTCACTCAGGTGATTGCGCTGGACGACGATCAGGCCGATCTCATCCGTCATTTAACCGTTATTACCTCCAGCATTTCCATGACGCTCTCGTTATTCGGGGAAGATGTCCCGGTTCACCTTGTAGGCCGTAAAATTACCCGTAACGAGTGGGCCGGTACGGCTTCCGCCTGGAACGATACGCCCTCCGTGGCGCGCGACCTGGCTCAGGGACTCTCTTTTGCGGAACAGGTGGTGTCAGAGGCTAACTCCGTGATTGTTATTCTCGATCAGAACGGCAATATTCAGCGTTTTAACCGGCTGAGCGAAGAGTATACCGGCCTCAAAGAGCAAGAAGTGATTGGCCAGAACGTGTTTAAGCTCTTTATGAGCCGAAGCGAAGCGGCTGCCTCAAAGCGCAATATTACCGGTTTCTTCCGCAACGGCAGCTCCTACGAAGTCGAGCGCTGGATCAAAACGCGTAAAGGGCAACGACTGTTTCTGTTCAGAAACAAATTCGTTCACAGCGGCAGCGGTAAAAATGAAATTTTCCTTATCTGTTCCGGTACAGATATTACCGAGGAACGCCGCGCTCAGGAACGGCTGCGCGTGCTGGCCAATACCGATACCATCACCGGCTTACCAAACCGCAATGCGATCCACGACCTGATCTCTGACGCCATCAGTCACCGCGGCGACACGCAGGTTGGCGTGGTGTATCTCGACCTGGATAACTTTAAAAAGGTCAACGACGCTTACGGGCATATGTTTGGCGATCAGCTGTTACAGGCTGTCGCGCTCGCCATTTTGAGCTGTCTGGATGAGGGACAGGTGCTGGCACGACTTGGCGGAGATGAGTTTATCGTCATGGCCACCCATACCTCTCAGGGCTCTCTGGAAGCGATGGCGTCGCGCATTTTAACCCGCCTGCGCCAGCCGTTCCGAATCGGCCTGATCGAAATTTACACCGGCTGTTCCCTGGGCATCGCCCTCGCCCCGCAGCACGGTAACGACCGGGAAAGCGTCATTCGTAACGCCGATACCGCCATGTACACCGCTAAAGAGAACGGCCGGGGCAAGTTCTGCGTCTTCTCGCCCGAGATGAACCAGCGCGTGTTTGAGTATCTCTGGCTGGATACCAACCTGCGTAAGGCGCTGGATAACGACCAGCTCCTGATCCACTACCAGCCTAAAATCACCTGGCGCGGCGAGGTCAGAAGTCTTGAAGCGTTGGTCCGCTGGCAATCGCCCGAACGCGGGTTGATCCCACCGCTGGAGTTTATCTCTTATGCCGAGGAGTCAGGGTTGATTGTGCCGCTGGGCCGCTGGGTGATGCTGGATGTGGTTCGCCAGGTGGCGAAATGGCGCGATAAGGGAATTAACCTGCGCGTGGCCGTGAACGTCTCTGCGCGTCAGCTGGCCGACCAGACTATCTTTAGCGACTTAAAGCAGGCGCTGAAGGATCTGAACTTTGAATACTGCCCGGTCGACGTCGAATTAACCGAAAGCTGTCTCATCGAGAACGAAGAGCTGGCGCTCTCAGTGATCCAACAGTTCAGCAGGCTGGGGGCGCAAATTCATCTCGACGATTTTGGTACCGGCTACTCCTCCCTTTCTCAGCTGGCCCGCTTCCCTATTGACGCCATAAAACTCGATCAATCGTTCGTCAGGGATATTCATAAGCAGTCCATCTCCCAGTCTCTGGTGCGCGCCATCGTCGCGGTGGCGCAGGCGTTAAACCTGCAGGTGATTGCCGAAGGGGTGGAAAATGCAAAAGAAGACGCCTTTCTGACCAAGAACGGCGTCAACGAACGGCAGGGTTTTCTGTTTGCTAAGCCGATGCCCGCTGCCGCATTCGAGCGATGGCTAAAACGATATCAGGCGCGGAAACAGCATTAACTGGCTTTACGCAACCCCGCCGCGTGATGGCGGTTTTGCAGCATGACCAGACGCTCCATGTAGGCGATATCTTTCGGTTCCAGGCAGAAAGCCGCGTCAACCCAGTCTTCCGTGATGTCCATTAATTCACTGCGCGGCAATTGCAGAACGCGCGTACGGGCGCGCAGCATCGCTCTTACGCCATTCAGTTTTGGCCGTAGCGTGTCGATGAAGGTTCGTGTGGAGACATAGCTTTGTCCGGGTTCAAACAGGAGATCCACCAGGCCATGTTGTTCGTACCATTCCGCCGTATGGGATTCCCCCTTGTAGATGAGTTCCTCAGCCAGCTTCATTCCTGAACGGCGAGCTACCAGGGAATATCCCCCCATGCCCGGGAACAGGTTAAAAGCAATCTCGGGAAAACCTAAACGTGCATCGCGCTGCGCCAGAACGAAATGGTGCGCAAGAGCGGCCTCAAACCCGCCCCCTAACGCGCTGCCTTCGACCATGGCCAGCGAGATGGCCCCCGTATCAAATCCCCGGGAGGCCGCATGCACGCAATCGACACAGGCGCGCGCATAGGCCCGTAACGCTTCACGTCGACCGTGCTGAATGCACTCGACAAAAAACTGCAGGTCACCGCCCACATTGTACATCTCAGGCACCAGCGATCCGGTCACCCAAAAATCGACCGCAAAACCAGACTGGCGGACGAGCCATGAAAGGTTCATGATCTCCTCTATTAACGCATGGTTGAAGCAAGGACGTGGCTGAGCCCGCAACATCATCCAGACTGTATGTCGCTCTGCCTCGTAATAGCCTGACAGCTGGGTGAACCGTTCAGTATCGGTAAACAGTGTGCAGGTAGGCTGATTGATAACTGTCATAGTCTAATTCCTCTTATAAAAAAGCGCGTTGCGCGCAGTTTTAGACTAATCCACTCAATAAGCCCGCAGCATGAGGGGGAATAATTTTATCACTTCCGTTTATGTAATTTGGTTATTGCATTTTTTCCCTTCTCTTTTGAAGCCAATTTCTGCATCATTGAAAATATTAACTTTTCGCGCCTGGGGTGAGATTATGTCAACTATTGACGCACAAGCTGTAGCACAACGAATTGATACCGTGCTGGATATCCTGGTGGCGGGCGATTATCACTCTGCTATCCGTAATCTTGAGATCCTGAAGTCTGAACTTCTTGCTCAGAATGGCGCTGACGATGCGCCCGAAAACAGACAGCCAAAAGCGCCGTGGGAAGTTTAACCCCCTCCGTTTCCGACCTCGTTTCGCTTTATTAAATGGATGCTATGAATTCCCGACAACAACTCATTTTGCAGATGGTCATCGATCAGGGACGCGTAAGCGTAGTCGATCTCGCTAAAACCACTGGCGTTTCTGAAGTCACCATCCGTCAGGATCTTAATCTGCTGGAAAAACAGAGCTACCTGCGTCGCGCGCACGGCTATGCGGTCCCGCTGGACAGTGATGACGTTGAGACGCGCATGATGAACAACTTCGCGCTCAAACGTGAACTGGCGGAATTTGCTGCGTCCCTGGTGAACAACGGCGAGACCGTCTTTATTGAAAACGGCAGCAGTAATGCCCTTCTGGCGCGAACGCTTGCCGATCAAAAAGACGTTACCATTATCACCGTCAGCAGCTATATCGCGCATTTACTTAAAGAGACGCGCTGCGAGGTGATTCTGCTGGGCGGCATCTATCAGAAAAAAAGTGAAAGCATGGTTGGCCCGCTGACCCGTCAGTACGTCCAGCAGGTTCATTTCAGTAAGGCCTTTATCGGGATTGACGGCTGGCAGCCGGAGACAGGCTTTACCGGCCGGGATATGATGCGCTCTGACGTGGTGAATGCCGTACTGGAAAAAGAGTGCGAAGCCATTGTGCTCACCGACAGCTCTAAATTTGGTGCCGTTCACCCTTACACGATGGGTCCCGCTTCACGCTTTAGCCGCGTGATTACCGATGACCGTTTGAGCGAAGCGCATTGCAATAAACTCGAAGAGAGCGGTTTGATCGTCAATATTATTAAAGCCAGCGCCTGATTTCCCTCCGCGCCCGTATTTCGGGCGCACACGTCTTTCTCTGAGATGATTCTTAACCCTGCTTTAAGAGTTTTTACCTGTTTAACCTGCCCTAAAGTCGTAAAATTACTATTAGCGATATAACAGGAAGTGACTATCACCTGCGTGATGAAGTAACGCCTGCGCGACCAGCTTTCACGGGGAAAAGAATTAAGTATTCGATTAGTCTATACTTAACGTGTACATCTTTCCGTGAATCGATAATTCAGGAGAAAGTATTATGACCTTAACCAGCAAAAAATTAGCCGCCGCTGTTCTGGCAATCACTGTCGCTATGTCCCTGAGCGCATGCTCTAACTGGTCTAAACGTGACCGTAACACCGCGATTGGTGCCGGTGCCGGCGCTCTCGGTGGTGCAGTATTAACGGATGGTAGTACGCTGGGTACATTAGGTGGCGCTGCTGTCGGTGGTATTATCGGTCACCAGGTTGGCAAATAACTATTATCTAAGCCTTCCTCGATGTTGCGATATTTAAACGCATTTCAGGTCTGACATACGCACGTATATAACACGAGCCACGGCATTTGCCGTGGCTCATTTATTTTAGCCGCCTGCCAGTTTGACTTTCATGCCTTTGGCTTCGAGCAGTGATTTAATTAAATCACGTTTATCACCCTGGATTTCGATAATGCCGTCCTTCACGGCCCCGCCGCATCCACATTTCTTTTTCAGTTCGGCAGCCAGCTTTGTCAGTTCAGCATCATCCAGATCAATACCGGAAATAACGCAGACCCCTTTCCCCTTACGTCCGCTGGTCTGACGCTGAATGCGCACGATACCGTCCCCCCTCGGACGTTCCACTTTGGCTTTCGGTTCGTCGATACGCCCGCTCTCGGTTGAGTAGACCAGACGGCTGTTGGAATCGGTCATTACGCCCCCTTGTTCAGCGATGCGTTGATAGCCTTAAGCGTCTCTGCCGGGTTTGCAGACTGCGTCACCGGACGCCCGATAACCATATAGTCAACGCCCGCCGCCAGCGCCTGCTCAGGCGTCATGATGCGACGCTGATCGCCCACGTCGCTGCCCGCAGGACGGATCCCCGGCGTAACGAGTTTAAAATCCTGGCCCAGCGCTGATTTGAAACGTACCGCTTCCTGCGCGGAGCAGACTACGCCATCCAGGCCGCACTGCTGCGTCAGACGCGCGAGACGTTCGGCATGTTCCGCAGGTGACAACGTCACGCCAAGGTCGCGTAAATCATTTTCGTCCATACTGGTCAGCACGGTGACGGCGATAAGCAGCGGCGCGTCGTTACCGAACGGCAGGAGCGCCTCACGGGCAGCGGTCATCATTCTTGCCCCACCCGACGCATGGACGTTGACCATCCATACGCCCAGCTCGGCGGCTGCAGCAACGGCGTGGGCCGTGGTGTTCGGAATATCATGGAATTTGAGGTCGAGGAAAACGTCAAAGCCGCGCTGTTGCAGATCGCGAACGATTTGCGGTCCAAACAGCGTGAACATCTCTTTGCCAACTTTCAGGCGGCAATCGCGAGGGTCGATACCGTCGACGAACGCCAGTGCAGCGTCACGCTTATTGTAATCAAGCGCAACAACAACAGGAGAATCCGTAATTACGCGGGAAGTGGAGGATGTAACAGACGTCATGACCAGCCCTTTTCGTCTATGGGCGCGCAGCGGCGCGGAACAGATAAACGGCCAGCATTCTACCTGCCGACGCCGCAAATTGACAGAATCCATTTATCTGCCTGCCAGGCCGGCAAACCGCACGGTGCTCAGAAAACGTTAAATACCATCAGTATGTTGTAACTAAAATGAAGGCTTTTAAAAAATTACTGCCCGTCCAGGCCGCGGATGGGCTTGATGGTGGACCAGGCCCGGCAGGACGGACAATGCCAGTAGAGCGTGTAGGCGGTAAAACCACACTTCTGGCAACGGTAGCGCGGTTTGCTGCGCACCTGCTCGCCAACCATGTCGCGAAGCACCATCAGGCTCTCTTTCGCGCGCCCTTCTTCCGCGTCGTTCAGGTGGTAATCCATCAGCTTATGGAAGACCCGCATGGTCGGATGACGCTGAAGCTGTCGGGTGATATAGACCTGCGCGGTGTCGCCCCCCTCATACTGCTCAACAACGTCAGCAAGCATCAGTTCCGCGGTTGCGCCGGTATTCTCTTCCACGCAGCGACGCAGAAATGCCACCCACTCTTCCCGCTTGTCCAGCTGTTGATAGCAGGTTTGCAGCATTTCCAGCGTTTCACTGACCAGCTCTTTGTCCTGGTCGATAACCCGCAGCAGGCTTTCAACGGCTTTGGCGTAGTCGCCATTCGCCATAAAAACGCGCCCCATCATGATGGAGATACGGGCGCTGTTGCGGTCCGCGGCGGCACCTTTCTTCAGCAACGCCATGGCTTTGTCCATGTCGTCATTGCCCATCTGCTGAAGGGCAAGCTCACAGTAGAAATGGGCGATCTCAACGCGCTGCTTATCTTTACCCAGCTTTACCAGACGTTCAGCCGTATCAATGGCTTTCTGCCAGTCGCTGGTGGCCTGATATATCTGCAGGAGCTGCTGCAGCGCGCCGATGCGGAAATCTGTTTCATCCACCAACTGTGCGAACATATCTTCCGCGCGATCGTACAGCCCCGCAGCCATGTAATCTCGTCCCAACTGCTGTACGGCCAGCAGTCGTTGATCGTAGGTCAGCGAGGCGCTTTCCATCAGGGTCTGGTGAATACGAATGGCGCGGTCAACCTCGCCGCGCGAGCGGAACAGGTTCCCCAGGGTAAGATGGGCTTCAACGGTCCCCGTGTCCTCTTTCAGCATGTCGAGGAACAGGTCTACCGCTTTGTCCTGCTGATTGCTCAGGAGGAAGTTCACCCCCGCAACGTAGTCGCGGGAGAGCCGGTTGGCCTCATCCTGTTTTGTTTGTTGCGCACTTCTGCGGCCCATATACCAGCCATAGGCTGCGGCGACAGGCAAAAGCAGAAACAACAACTCCAGCATCGTCGATTATTCCTTCACGACCGGCACGCCAGAGCTTTCCGGCATGTCGGACGCAGGCGCAATGTGATGTTCGAGTCGTTTGATTTTACGTTCAGCGCGCGCAAGCGAAACACGGACTTTTAACCAGAACAAACCGCAAACCAGCCAGCCAATGGCAAAGCCTGCAGCAAATAAGACCGCGAGCAGGCTCGACACGCGATACTCGCCCTGAGCCAGCAGATAGTTAAACGTCACCTGCTGATCGTTTTGTGCACCCAATGTGACTGAAATGACAAAAATCGCCAATACCAGTAAGAAAATGAGTAAATATTTCACATTACTTCCCGTTATGTGGTTCAAGCGAATAAAGTATGTTCAACTTACCGCAATCAGCCTTATAAACTACCATTTTAGTGACGGGCGCGAAACGGAAAAAGTGACGCGCCAGTCATGGATCTATGGGCAAAATGCGCAATATCAACCTTCAGGCGTCCGTTTGGTCCCTTTCGGCTATTTCTTCTTTCTCTTCCGGCGGTGGCGTTAGCGGGCCGCAGAATCGTTCAGCCAGCCAGGTCGCCAGCATAACCAGCATCCACGAGATGAGCGTGGCGACGACCAGGTCCCGTGGCCAGTGCATCCCCAGCAATAAGCGGCTGCCCATCACTCCCGTCGCCCAGACCAGTAAAATCACGATGGTGACCGTTCGACGTCTAGGCCAAAGCAGCCCAACCCCCAGCAGCGCCCAGCTGGCCGCAAACATGGTGTGGCCGGAGGGAAACGCGAACCCGGTCTCTTTCTGCCAGTGTTTACGCAAGAATTTCGGGATATCCTGCTGTTCCGCAAGCTGTTCTTTCACCAGTGCTCCACGATCTTTACGCTTTAAAGTGTAGAACTCATCCACCGGAACATGGTGCGTTTTTTCCAGCCAGACGACAAAAGGACGCGGCTCCTGAACGCGATCTTTCACCCAGGATTTTACGCCCTGACCGATAAGGATAGCGCCGCCGAGGATCGCAAAGAGCATTAGCGCCGCGCGCAGACGAAAGCGCAGGCACCACAGAAACCAGGCGCACAGGAGGACGTGAGTGATAACTCCCCAGGGCTGGGTGACCGTTTCCGTAATCCAGTATAACGTTTTCAGCCACGTGGCGTTCTGCCCGGGCTGCCACATCCACCCTGAAAGCCATACGGCCAAAGGCATAATCAGTAAAATGGCCGCACCTGCTGCCGTACGTCTGGCGATTGAATGCATGTCTTCTCCTTTTTGCTAAGCGTCACAATCATAACTGAAATTTGTTCGCTGGGTGGAGATGTCGGATCGTGCTTTTAACGGTCATATCGCATGGTGCCCATTAGGCGAACCTGCTGAGCTTGTGGCAAAATAAACTGATACAGAAAGCAAAACAGGGCACAGGCACGAAACGTGTCAGCCTACTCTGGAGAATCACATGCAGCTTAAACGTGTGGCAGAAGCCAAACTGCCAACCCCATGGGGCGATTTCCTGATGGTGGGTTTTGAAGAACTGGCAACCGGACAGGATCATGTCGCACTGGTGTATGGCGACATTTCAGGGCAGACGCCGGTGCTGTCCCGCGTCCATTCAGAGTGTCTCACCGGCGACGCGCTGTTCAGCCTGCGCTGTGATTGCGGTTTCCAGCTGGAAGCGGCCCTTTCTCACATTGCTGAAGAAGGCCGCGGCGTGCTGCTTTATCACCGTCAGGAAGGGCGTAACATTGGTTTGCTGAATAAAATTCGCGCCTACGCGCTTCAGGACCAGGGCTACGATACGGTTGAAGCCAACCATCAGCTCGGTTTTGCCGCTGACGAACGTGACTTCACCTTATGCGCCGATATGTTCAAGCTGCTGGGCGTAGACGAAGTTCGTCTGCTGACCAATAACCCGAAAAAAGTGGAAATCCTGACCGAAGCCGGGATCAACATCGTTGAACGTGTACCGCTGATTGTCGGCCGTAACCCGAAAAATGCCCACTACCTTGATACCAAAGCCGCCAAAATGGGCCATCTGCTGAAAGAGTGATGCTACCTGAAAATTGATGACAAACCCTGTTATCAACAACTTAGCCATTTTTTGCCGGGTGACGCTGCGCTTACCCGGCCTACTGTAATTTGTAGGCCCGTGCAAGCGTAGCGCCGCCGGGCGAAACGTACATCAAGCACTTTGTCAGCAGTCAGAGCCCGGCACGCGTGCCGGGCTCGTTTCATCAATCCAGCATCTTACGAATCACGTAATGTAAAATGCCGTCGTTCTGGTAGTAGGTCAGCTCGGTTGCCGTGTCAATACGGCACCGACAATCCAGCACCTCGGTTTTCCCGTCTGCCCGCGTTAACGTTAGCGGCACCGTTTTACCCGGCTGCAGGTTTTGCAGGCCGCTAATATCAATCTGCTCTTCCCCGGTCAGGCCCAGCGTTTTACGCGTCACGCCCTGCGGGAACTCAAGCGGCAGGATCCCCATGCCGATCAGATTCGAACGGTGAATACGTTCGAACGATTCGGCGATGACCACCCGAACGCCAAGCAGGCGCGGGCCTTTCGCCGCCCAGTCGCGGCTGGAGCCGGAACCGTACTCTTTCCCGGCAATCACCGCCAGCGGCGTCCCTTCCTGTTGGTATTTGACCGCCGCATCATAAATCGACACGACTTCCGTCCCCGGCAGATGGCGCGTCATGCCCCCTTCCACGCCCGGCACCATTTCGTTACGAATGCGGATGTTGGCAAAGGTCCCGCGCATCATGACTTCATGGTTACCGCGGCGCGAACCGTAGGAGTTAAAATCGCGGCGTTCGACACCCCGGCTTTGCAGATAGCGGCCTGCCGGGCTATCGGCTTTGATGCTCCCCGCCGGAGAGATATGGTCCGTCGTGACGGAATCCCCCAGCATGGCCAGGATACGCGCGCCGTGAATATCCTTAAGCGGCGCCGGCTCGGCCTGCATCTCATCAAAAAACGGCGACAGACGAATATAGGTCGAGTCATCCTGCCAGCCATAGGTATCCGAACCTGCAACGTTGATGGCTTTCCATTCCGGCGTGCCTTCAAAGACCTCCGCGTACTCTTTGCGGAACATCTCGGTAGAAACCTTCTCAACGGCCAGCGCGATTTCACGTGAAGAAGGCCAGATATCTTTCAGATAGACAGGATCATTCTTACGATCGTGACCAATCGGATCGGTCACCAGGTTGATATTCATGTTCCCGGCCAGGGCATAAGCCACCACTAGCGGCGGCGAAGCAAGCCAGTTGGTTTTCACCAGCGGGTGAATGCGCCCTTCAAAGTTTCGGTTACCGGACAGTACGGCGCCGACCGTCAGGTCACCCTGCTTGATCGCCGTTTCGATAGGTTCAGGCAGAGGCCCGGAATTACCAATACAGGTCGTACAGCCGTAGCCCACGAGGTTAAAGCCCAGCTCGTCCAGGTACGGCGTCAGTTTGGCCTGAGCCAGGTAATCCGACACCACTTTGGAGCCCGGTGCCAGCGAGGCCTTAACCCACGGTTGAGGTTTTAGCCCAAGCTCTACCGCTTTCTTAGCCAGCAGACCGGCCGCCATTAATACGCTGGGGTTGGACGTGTTGGTGCAGGAAGTAATCGCGGCAATCACAACCGCGCCGTCCGGAAGCTGATACTGATGTCCGTTCAGAACATAGTCGACGGGACGATGGTCTTTCTGCGCCACGTTCACTTCAAGGGCATTGCTGTCGGCAAACGCTTTCGGCACGTCGGTCAGCGCAACCCTGTCCTGCGGGCGTTTCGGCCCCGCGAGGCTCGCTTCGACGCTTCCCATATCGAGTTCAAGCGTGCTGGTGAAAACAGGCTCATCGCCCGGATTGCGCCACATGCCCTGCGCTTTGGTGTACGCTTCCACCAGCGCGACCTGCTCTTCGCTGCGGCCGCTTAGGCGCATGTACTCCAGCGTGACGTCGTCAATGGGGAAAAAGCCGCAGGTGGCACCGTATTCCGGCGCCATATTGGCAATGGTGGCGCGGTCGGCCAGCGGCAGTGAATCCAGTCCGTCACCGTAGAATTCGACAAACTTGCCTACCACACCATGCTTGCGCAGCATCTGGGTGACGGTCAGCACCAGGTCGGTGGCGGTAATGCCTTCAGACAGTTTTCCGGTGAGCTTGAAGCCCACCACATCCGGAATAAGCATGGATACCGGCTGGCCGAGCATGGCGGCTTCCGCTTCAATACCGCCGACGCCCCACCCCAGTACCCCCAGACCGTTGATCATGGTGGTATGGGAGTCCGTACCCACCAGCGTGTCCGGATAGGCGACCCACTCTTTATCCTGCAATTCGCTCCAGACGGCTTTACCCAGATATTCAAGGTTTACCTGGTGACAAATGCCGGTGCCTGGCGGGACCACGCTAAACCGGCTGAACGCCTGCTGTCCCCACTTCAGGAAGACGTAGCGCTCGTGGTTACGCTCCATCTCGAGACGAACGTTTTCACCAAAGGCATCGTCATCACCGAAGTGGTCAACGGTCACGGAGTGGTCAATGACGAGGTCAACGGGGGAAAGCGGGTTAACCTTTGCCGTATCTCCGCCGAGACGCTTCACGGCTTCGCGCATCGCGGCTAAATCAACCACGGCCGGAACACCGGTAAAGTCCTGCATCAGCACCCTTGCCGGGCGGTAGGCGATTTCTCTGTCGGCATGGGCCTTCTCAAGCCACCCTGCCAGCGCCTGGATATCATCGAGCGTGACGGATTCACCGTCCTGCCAGCGCAAAAGATTTTCAAGTAAAACTTTCAAGGACTTGGGTAAACGCGAAATGTCCCCAAGCGTTCTGGCAGCCAGCGGCAGGCTGTAGTAGTGCCAGGTTTTATTTTCTGCCTGTAACGTATCCTTACTGGCTTCGCGTAGGGTTAACGACATAAGCTCCTCCTTAATCACAGAGATGTCCCGACAATCATCAGGGCTGTAATTAAAGATAACACAAAGATGTCGTAACGTTTTGATAACAACCCAAATTGATAAATTTCGGATTGGTCCACAAGGGGGAAACAAAAAACCCCGCCGTAGCGAGGTTTTACAATTTAGTGGAGCGCCAGCCAGATGAGCTGACTCCAGAACAGAATCGACACGGTAAAAACGCCGATCCACGACCAGTATTTGTGAGACGTCATGTTATTCATCATAGGGACACCAGGCATTATTTATAAAAATTCCGAGGTTGTTCCTCAGTGCTATATTGCTGATGTGTATTTATTAAAGAGTACAAAAGTGCAGAGTCGATATTCAGACTATTTGCATCATTACGCAATAAACTAAATTATTGTTTTTTGGGTTCGTCTTCTGCGAACACATCAATAAACGCTTGCTGCTGCGGCGTCAGTTTCCAGGACGCAGGTACAACAGTTGCAGGTGCTTTACGCCCTCTGTGGCCGTTGTCACGATGCTGACACATCTGTTTTACCGAAGCGGTACGTACCGTCACTGCCATATTTAACCCCAATATCTCCAGGCCAGGAGAGCAACAGCCACCCAAAACAAGGCGGAGACGAGAAAGACCGCCAGCCAGGCTTTACGCTTGAGCGCAGGATCCCTTTGCGGTTCTTCACTTCCTGAAGGCATTGCTAACCTCATACAATCGACATCGCTTATCATTTAGGACCAAACAATTGGTACAATTAATCATCTGTTGAGATAAATCCTAAAGAAACTTTAGCCGAAAAGCCAGTGAATTTACGCACCGGGAGGTATGAAATATTCAATCTTTTGACCAGAAATAAATTATTGAAAAGAAAAATTTGCGGAGGCGTAAATTAGTTTCTACTTTTGTCGCCAATTCACGACATTAAAACCTTACAAAGCAAATGGCTAATGACATTATATGGCAGGGAAAGCAGATGATGATAATTCTAATTTAGCTTTGAGGCGTTATTTCGGTATCTTTCCCTGGGGGAAAGATACCGGGTGTGATTATTTTTCGGGGAGTTTGATGTCTTTAAACATCTCTTCAATATCTTCATTTGAGCGTAATGCCACGGCGGTATCCACCACGTCACGCGTTAAATGAGGGGCAAAGCGCTGAATAAAATCATACATATAGCTGCGCAGGAAGGTGCTGCGGCGGAACCCAATTTTTGTGGTGCTATGGCTGAAAACGTCGTGCGCATCAAGACGCACCAGGTCAGGGTCTGACACCGGATCGACCGCCATGCTGGCGATGACGCCCACGCCCAATCCAAGCCGGACATAGGTCTTAATCACGTCGGCATCGGTCGCGGTAAAGACAATGCGCGGCGTTAACCCTGCCCGGTTAAATGCCGTATCAAGCTCGGACCGGCCGGTAAAGCCAAACGTATAGGTCACCAGAGGATACTGGGCCAACTCTTCGATAGTGACCGACCCTTTACCCGCCAGGGGGTGATCGGGGGTCACCACAATAGAACGGTTCCAGTGGTAGCACGGGAGCATCACCAGATCGTCATACAGGTGAAGCGCTTCGGTGGCGATGGCAAAGTCTGCATTCCCCTTAGAGACGGCTTCAGCGATTTGCGTTGGCGAGCCCTGGTGCATATGCAACGAGACGCGAGGATAACGCTCGATAAAGCCTTTGATCACGCCGGGTAGCGCATAGCGCGCCTGAGTATGCGTCGTAGCAATATACAGCGAGCCTTTATCCGGCCAGGTATGCTCCCCCGCCACAGACTTGATCGCATCGACTTTAGAGAGGACTTCACGCGCAATGCGGATGATTTCCTGCCCTGCAGGCGTCACCTGAGTGAGATGCTTACCGCTGCGGGCGAAGATCTGAATGCCTAACTCATCCTCCAGCATACGAACTTGTTTGCTGATGCCCGGTTGCGAGGTATATAGCCCCTCGGCGGTAGAAGAGACGTTAAGGTTATGATTCACCACCTCAACGATATAACGAAGCTGCTGTAATTTCATGCCAGACCATCCGATTTAGCGCATGCGGTCATTCGCTTAAGACGATTTAATAATAAGAAACAGGTTAACTATAACCACTATATCATTTATAGCCTGACTGTATAGTACGGAACAAAAAATAATAACAAGGTAATAAAAAAGGGCCGGAAATCCGGCCCTTTTACAGGTAAGTTACGGTTAGGAAAGATTATTTCTTGCCTTCAACCCATTTGCCATCGACAAAGAAGGCTGACCATCCGGTCGCTTTACCCTCTTTCTCTGCCGCAACATACTGCTGCTTTGTTTTACGGCTAAAACGCACCACGGTTTTGTTGCCTTCCGGATCCTGCTGCGGCGCATCGGCCAGATAACGCAGTTTCTCCGGCAGACGATCGCGGAAGCGATATAGCTCTTCCACCAGCGGCGCGCGGGTTTCGCGCGATTTCGGGAAGGTGTTGGCGGCCAGGAAGACACCTGCCGCGCCGTCACGCAGCACGAAGTACGCGTCGGATTTCTCACACGGCAATTCTGGCAGCGGAACCGGATCTTCCTTCGGCGGGGCCACTTCACCGTTACGCAGAATTTTGCGCGTGTTTTTACATTCGTCGTTGGTACAGGCCATGTACTTACCGAAACGCCCCATTTTCAGGTGCATTTCAGAACCACACTTCTCGCACTCCACAATCGGGCCGTCATAGCCTTTAATGCGGAACTCGCCCTCTTCGATCTCATACCCGTCACACGTTGGGTTATTACCACACACGTGCAGCTTGCGTTTTGGATCGATCAGGTAGCTATCCATTGCCGTGCCGCATTTTTTGCAGCGGCGCTTGGCACGCAGAGCGTTCGTTTCCGCATCATCACCTTCCAGCACGTTGAGAACTTCGTTCTCCGGCACCAGGTTGATGGTGGTTTTGCAGCGCTCTTTTGGCGACAGCGCATAGCCGGAGCAGCCCAGGAACACGCCCGTGGTGGCAGTACGGATACCCATCTTGCGGCCACAGGTTGGGCAGTCGATGCTGGTCAGTACCATCTGGTTAGGCAGCATGCCGCCCTCTTCAGGGTCTTTCTCCGCTTTTTCAAGCTGGTCGGTGAAGTCGCTGAAGAAGCTGTCGAGGACCTTTTTCCATTCCGCCTGGTGGCTGGCAACCTGGTCGAGACTGTCTTCCATTTGCGCGGTGAAATCGTAGTTCATCAGCTCGCGGAAGTTGGCTTCCAGACGATCGGTGACGATCTCCCCCATTTTTTCCGCATAGAAACGACGGTTTTCAACGCGTACGTAACCACGGTCCTGAATCGTCGAGATAATTGACGCGTAGGTCGACGGACGGCCAATACCGCGTTTTTCCAGCTCTTTTACCAGGGAGGCTTCACTGAAGCGTGCCGGTGGCTTGGTGAAGTGCTGAGCCGGGATCAGCTCAACCAGAGACAGCTCATCACCTTTGTTCACCGCAGGCAGCGTTCGGTCTTCATCACCTTTACGCAGCGCAGGCATCACTTTTGTCCAACCGTCGAAACGCAGAATACGACCGCGCGCCTTGAGACGGAAATCACCCGCGCCAACGGTCAGCGTGGTGGAGTCGTACTGGGCCGGGGTCATCTGGCACGCCACGAACTGACGCCAGATCAGCTGATACAGCTTCTGCGCGTCGGCTTCCATATCTTTCAGCGATTCAGCCAGCACGGAGACATCAGAAGGACGAATCGCTTCGTGCGCTTCCTGAGAATTCTCTTTACTGGCGAACTGGTTAGCGCTTTCCGGCAGGTATTTCTTACCGAAGTTGTCGCTGATGTAGCCACGCACCATGTTGACCGCGTCCTGACTCAGGTTGGTTGAGTCGGTACGCATGTAGGTGATGTAACCCGCTTCATACAAGCGCTGGGCCATCATCATGGTCTTCTTCACGCCGTAACCCAGACGGGTACTGGCCGCCTGTTGCAGGGTGGAGGTGATAAAGGGCGCACCAGGCTTGCTGCTGGTCGGTTTGTCTTCACGTTCCAGCACCTGATAGCGTGCCTTTTCCAGCAGCGCCACGGCGGCCATGGTCTGGTCGCGGTTTTCCGGGCGGAAAGGCTTATCGTTCTGGTGGGTAACCTGCAGCGGCAGAGCGTCACCGCCCGGCGTGGTCACACTGGCATCGACTTCCCAGAACTCTTCCGGCACGAAGGCTTTAATTTCGCGCTCGCGCTCAACGACCAGACGCACGGCGACGGATTGCACACGACCTGCGGACAGGCCACGGGCAATCTTTTTCCACAGCAGTGGAGAAACCATGTAGCCCACAACGCGGTCCATAAAGCGACGCGCCTGCTGGGCGTTAACACGGTCGATGTTTAGCTCGCCCGGCTTCTCAAACGCCTGACGAATCGCATTCTTCGTAATTTCGTTAAACACTACGCGGCTGTAGCGTTTGTCATCACCCCCGATCACTTCCCGCAGGTGCCACGCAATGGCTTCCCCTTCGCGGTCAAGGTCGGTTGCGAGATAGATGTGGTCTGCTTTTTCAGCCAGCTGCTTCAGCTCGTTAACGACTTTTTCTTTCCCTGGAAGCACTTCATATTGTGCATCCCAGTTATGCCATGGGTTAACACCCATGCGGTTGACAAGCGCGCTACGTTCATCCTTTTTAGGCTTTTTAGCCCCTTTGGTGGAGGTAGAGTCTGCGCTCTTTTTGCTGGCTGAGCCACTGGTCGGCAAATCGCGGATATGACCAACGCTGGACTTAACCACGTAGTCATTACCCAGATACTTATTGATCGTTTTGGCTTTTGCCGGGGACTCAACGATGACGAGAGCTTTACCCATATTCACCTTTACCTAATTTAATTCTTCCAGGAATACGCCGCACGTTGATTTCCCTTCCGCTGACGACGAGCCAATGATATTGCGACTGCGTCAGGAGATATCAACCCCTTTGTCTTACCGGGCGTTAAAGAAAAGACGCCCAGGTGATTGAGTTCTCGGGTATTTTTCTCACATCTCGTGTAATTCGTGACGAATTCCCGGTTGAATGTCAAGCAATTCTGTTGCCAGAATGACGAAAGCGCACACTCTACCTGATAAAATTCGTTACGCAACTTTATTAGCATGCAAAAGCAAATCCTGCCAGCCAGGCCCCTGCACCTTATCCCCTCACATTACAGGGAAAATTTGCCCCCAAAGCGCCCTCGGCGTAGACTATTGTCACTGTTTAAGGAGTGGATTATGCAGAATACGACCCAACCTATTGACCGAGCCTCTCTGCTTATCGAAGCAAACAAGCTTATTCGTGACCATGAAGATACGCTGGCAGGCATTGAAGCCACCGGCGTAGAGCAGCGAAATGGCGTGCTGGTTTTCAGCGGCGAATACTTCCTTGATGAACAAGGCTTACCGACCCCGAAAAGCACCGCCGTGTTTAACATGTTTAAATACCTGGCACATACGCTTTCCGAGAAATATCACCTGGTCGATTAACGCAAAACGCGAGGCATAAGCCTCGCGTTTTTGTTTACAGCAGCGGTTTTTGTCCCCGCTGTAGCCAGCGGAGCAGCAGGCGGTCCGCGCTTTCTGCCGCACTGTTGGTAAAGCGGTCAAGGAGTCGCTTGCGCTGGGCAAAGCGGACGCCCACCAGTTCCCGGCCTTCCATCAGGTTGAGCAGCAGATCGTCGCTGGTTCCGACTTCATCCACCAGCCCTTTCTCCTGCGCCTGAACGCCGTACCAGTGCTCACCCGTTGCGACCTGCTCAATGTCCAGCGTCGGGCGCATACGGCGCACAAAGTCTTTAAAGAGATGATGTGTTTCGTTGAGATCCTCACGGAATTTTTGGCGCCCTTCTTCCGTGTTTTCCCCCAGCAGCGTCAGGGTACGTTTGTACTGACCCGCGGTGTGAAGCTCGATATCAATCTCTTTATTTTTCAGGAAGCGGTTAAAGTTCGGGATCTGTGCGACCACGCCGATCGAGCCAATAATCGAGAACGGTGCGGCCACAATTTTGTCCGCCACGCAGGCCATCATGTAGCCACCACTCGCCGCCACTTTATCTACGGCCACGGTCAGCGGGATCTGTTTTTCACGCAGGCGCTGCAGCTGAGAGGCCGCCAGGCCGTAGCCGTGCACCACACCCCCCGGGCTTTCAAGACGAACAACGACCTGGTCCTGCGGCGTCGCCACGGCCAGCACGGCAGTGACCTCTTCGCGCAAAGACGCGACTTCATGCGCATCCATGCTGCCTTTAAAATCGAGCACGTAAACCCGTGGTGTGACCTTATCCTGTGGCGTATTGAGCTTCGCCTTTGCCTTTGCCGCTTTGGCTTCCTGCTTATGCTTTTTCTTCTGCGCTTTGAGCCACAGCTTCTGTTGATGACTGTCAAGCAGCGCCAGAGACATCTCTTCCTGCATCTCTTTATACTGCTCGCTCAGGCGGGTGATGCGTAACTCCCCACGCTGACGCTTGCGCTGCGTCAGGTTGACAATCAGAACCGCAACCACCGCAATGGCAATCACCACCGTCGCGATTTTCGCCAAAAACAACCCATATTCAGAAAGTAATTCCACGCGTTCCACCTTGATTTAACCACGAATCTTTCACGGCAGTGTACAACACCCCTGCCCATGCGTCTCGCTCGTGACACTACCTCTGCGAGGCGCCTTCAGGAATCCCCGGTCTGGCGTTTAAATATTTGCAAATTGTTAATTTTACAGCAATGCGTCCTGTAGACTGATTGAATTATCAGGCGAATTCGGGCATAAAGCCGAAAAGTCACAAAAGAAGGCGTGTTTAAGTCACCGTGCGCCGAGGAGTCACCTTGCATTATCAACCGCAAAAAAATCTGCTGCAGAACCGCATCATTCTCGTCACTGGGGCCAGCGACGGGATTGGCCGTGAAGCGGCGCTGACCTACGCTGAGTATGGCGCGAGCGTCATCCTGACCGGCCGCAACGAAGAAAAACTTAAAGGGGTGGCGCAGGAGATTGAAGCCGCAGGGGGGATTCCTGCTCGCTGGTACACGCTCGATCTGCTCACCTGCACGCCCGCGTCATGTCAGGAGCTTGCTCACCGCATCAGCACCCATTACCCGCGCCTGGACGGCGTACTGCATAATGCCGGCTTGCTTGGCGAAGTTCGCCCGATGGATGAACAGGATCCCGAGATCTGGCAGGAGGTCATGCAGGTCAACGTCAACGGGACGTTTTTCCTGACCCAGGCACTGCTTCCTTTATTACTCAAATCGGATTCGGGTTCACTGGTGTTCACCTCCTCCAGCGTAGGCCGTGAGGGGCGCGCAAACTGGGGTGCCTATGCCGTATCAAAATTCGCAACCGAAGGCATGATGCAGGTGCTGGCAGAGGAGTACCAAAGCCGCCATCTGCGCGTAAACTGCATTAACCCGGGCGGTACGCGCACCAAAATGCGCGCCAGCGCCTTCCCGACGGAAGATCCGCAGAAGCTGAAAACGCCGGCAGACATTATGCCGCTCTATCTCTGGCTGATGGGCGACGACAGCCGCCGCAAAACCGGGATGACCTTTGACGCCCAGCCGGGCCGTAAACCAGGAATCTCGCAATGAGTGAAGAACGTCATCAGCAGCGCCAGCAGCGGCTGAAGGAACAGGTCGATGCACGCGTCGCGGCCGCTCAGGACGAGCGCGGGATCGTCATCGTCTTTACCGGCAACGGTAAAGGGAAAACCACGGCCGCATTCGGCACGGCGACACGCGCCGTCGGCCACGGGCAGAAGGTCGGCGTTATCCAGTTTATTAAAGGTGAGTGGCCTAACGGCGAGCGTAATCTGCTTGAGCCTCACGGCGTTGAGTTCCAGGTGATGGCGACCGGATTTACGTGGGACACCCAGAACCGCGAAACCGATACCGCAGCCTGTCTGGCCGTCTGGGAGCACGCTAAAAGAATGCTGGCCGATCCTTCACTCAATATGGTTCTGCTGGATGAGATCACCTATATGGTCGCCTACGACTATTTGCCGCTGGAAGACGTGCTTAATGCACTGAAAGACCGTCCCGCCCATCAGACGGTTATCATCACGGGGCGCGGGTGTCATCGGGATATTCTGGAGCTGGCAGATACCGTCAGCGAGCTGCGTCCGGTTAAACATGCGTTTGATGCGGGCATCAAAGCGCAAATGGGGATTGATTACTAAAGAAAAAAGCCCGGTGTCTTCACCGGGCTTTTACATTAACCGTTGTTATTACGGCTGCCAGAGCGGCGGTTGCTGCTCACCTGGCTGTGACGCTTCACCGCACGGCGAATCTGGTTCGCCTTCATGCGGCGACGATCTTTTTCCACCGCCACTTTAGAGGTGGTTTCCGGCGTCAGGCCGACCAGCTCGCGCAGATAGTTGGTCTGGGTCAGATCCAGTTCGGTATAACCCCCACGCGGCAGGCCTTTTGGCAGCAGGATGTCGCCGTAACGGACACGGATCAGGCGGCTAACCTGCACGCCTACCGCTTCCCAGAGACGACGCACCTCGCGGTTGCGGCCTTCGGTCAGGGTCACGTTGTACCACTGGTTGATGCCTTCCCCACCGGTAAATTTGATGGTCTTGAACGCCGCAGGACCGTCTTCCAGCTGAACGCCACGCGACAGGTCGCGCAGTTTATTCTCGTCAACCTGACCGAACACGCGCACGGCGTATTCACGTTCCACTTCACGGCTTGGGTGCATCAGACGGTTTGCCAGTTCACCATCGGTGGTAAACAGCAGCAGACCGCAGGTATTCACGTCCAGACGACCAACGGCAATCCAGCGAGCGCCACGCAGTTTAGGCAGACGGTCAAACACCGTCGGGCGACCTTCCGGGTCATTGCGGGTACACAGCTCGCCTTCCGGCTTGTAGTAAGCCAGCACGCGGCAGATCTGCTCAGCGGACTCTTTCACGGAGATAAGATGACCGTCGATACGGATCTTCAGCCCCGGTACGATTTCTACGCGGTCACCCAGCGTGGCGATTTTACCGTCCACACTCACGCGGCCCGCTTCAATAATGGCTTCGATTTCACGGCGTGAACCGTGGCCGGCACGCGCCAGCACTTTCTGTAACTTCTCGCTCATTGAGCTTCCTCAGGTGTCGCCTTCACAGGCGTCGAATCAGGTCAAAAGAGGGCCGAGCCCTGCTTTGATGGCCGCGTAGTATATCTGCTTATACCATTACAAGAAAGGCTTTACATCGCCCACGCCTTCTCGAATCACTTCCGGTGCATCTTCGGTTAAGTCGACCACGGTGGTCGGCTGCTGGCCGAGATAACCGCCGTGAATAATCAGCTCGACCACCTTCTCCAGACGATCTTTGATCTCTTCCGGATCGGACTCGGTAAACTCGCTGCCGGGCAGCATCAGCGAGGTAGACAGCATCGGTTCGCCGAGGGTTTCAAGCAGCGCCTGCGCAATCGGGTTCGACGGCACGCGCATGCCGATAGTCTTACGCTTTTCCTGCAGCAGACGGCGCGGCACCTCTTTCGTTCCTTTCAGGATGAAGGTGTAGTTGCCCGGCGTGTTGTTCTTAATCAGGCGAAACGCCACGTTATCGACATAAGCATAGGTCGACAGCTCAGAGAGATCGCGGCACATCAGGGTAAAGTTATGGCCGTCCGGCAGCTGGCGAATGCGGCAAATGCGTTCCATCGCCCCTTTATCTTCAATTTTGCAGCCCAGCGCGTAGCCGGAATCGGTCGGGTAGACAATCACGCCGCCTTTGCGGACGATCTCCACGGCCTGGTTAATCAGGCGTGGCTGCGGGTTATCCGGATGGATATAGAAAAACTGACTCATACTTCCCTCTCTTCAATTTGCTGCGGCTGTTCCCAGAGCTGCCAGACCGGCTCAACGCCAGCGGGCAGCCAGAGCTTGCGCCCCAGTTCGATCCAGGCGCAGGGCTGATGGAAATCAGAACCCTGTGAGCCAAGCAGGCCGTACTGTCGGGCATAGGTCGCGAGCTGCGCGCGCTCGTTGGGTGCCTGCTGACACTGGGCGACTTCCATCGCCTCTCCACCGTTTTCGGCAAAGTGCGCCAGCAGCCTTTTCAGCCATTTAGCAGAAAGATTATACCGCCCCGGATGGGCCAGCACGGCCTTACCGCCAGAATGATGAATCACATCAATAGCTTGTTTTATTGTACACCACTGTGGCGGAACGTATCCGGTTTTCCCGCGCGCCAGATACTTTTTAAAGACATCCGCCATCGTCGTGGCTTTACCCGCCTCTACCAGAAAACGGGCGAAATGACCGCGCGTAACCGCCCCGCCGTTCGCCAGCTTTTGCGCACCTTCCAGCGCGCCAGGAATATGTGCCTTTTCCAGACGCTCGCCGATCATCTCTGCGCGCTGGTTGCGGCGCGTTTTTTGTTCTTGCAAAAAGTCAATAAGTGCCGGATGGTCTATATCGATGTTCAGGCCAACGATATGAATCTCATGGTTTTCCCAGACGGTCGAAATCTCGACGCCGGACACCAGATTGAGTGCCAGCCCGCAGCGGGCAATCTCGGCGCGCGCTGCCGGAATGGCATCCGTCGTATCGTGATCGGTTATCGCCAGCGTGCCGATGCGCATTTCAACGGCACGATGAACCAGGGCTTCGGGTGTCAGCAGGCCATCAGAGGCCTGAGTATGGCTGTGTAAATCATAAATAATCGCGTAGGTGGTATCGCTCAAAGCACTTCCCATAACAGGTTGAAGACATCCGAAACCGCCATGATACCGACTTAACGTGAAATTCTGAAATCAAGGGTTGACAACACGCCATCGAACTAGTTAACTAGTACGCAAGTTCACACGAGAAAGGTATCTGAAAATGACAGCACATTTCACTCTGCACGGCTGGTGGCGTACTTCCTGATCTTCGGGCAGTGTCACGCGTCTGCGAAATGCAAACAGATACCCGCCCGCTACCCAGCGGGCTTTTTTTTTGAACAGAATAAATGAGAACACCAACATGCAAACAGCCAAACCCCATCTCGAATTGCTGACCTGCGAGGCGGCCTATCGCCACAACCCGACCGCGCTGTTTCATCAGGTGTGCGGGGCTCGCCCGGCAACGCTGCTGCTGGAATCTGCGGACATCGACAGCAAGGACGATCTGAAAAGCCTTCTGCTGGTCGACAGCGCGTTGCGCATTACCGCCTTAGGTGACACTGTCACTATTAAGGCTTTGTCAGACAATGGCGCATCGCTGCTGCCGCTGCTGGATGCCGCCCTGCCTTCAGGCATCGAAAACGAGCGTCATCCGGAAATGCGCATTCTGCATTTCCCGCCGGTTAGCCAACTGTTAGATGAAGACGCGCGCCTCTGTTCCCTGTCCGTCTTTGATGCCTTCCGCCTGCTGCAAAACCTGGTCACCGTTCCGCACGATGAGCGTGAAGCGATGTTCTTTGGCGGGCTGTTTGCTTACGACCTGGTCGCGGGATTTGAAGATTTGCCGGAAACCGAGCAGGGCAATCGCTGCCCGGACTACTGTTTCTATCTGGCCGAAACCCTGCTGGTGATCGACCATCAGAAACAGTACACCCGCATTCAGGCCAGCCTGTTCACGCCTTCTGGCGCTGAGAAAACCCGTCTGGAGCACCGCATTGCCCAACTGCAGCAGCAAATGACGGAAGCGCCGCCTGCGCTACCGGTGCAGCGCGTGGAAAAAATGACCTGCGATGTGAACCAGACCGACGATCAGTACGGTGCCGTGGTTCGCCAGATGCAAAAAGCGATTCGCGCCGGGGAAATTTTCCAGGTCGTGCCTTCCCGTCGCTTCTCTCTGCCCTGCCCGTCCCCGCTGGCCGCTTACGACGTGCTGAAAAAGAGCAACCCCAGCCCGTACATGTTCTTTATGCAGGACAACGACTTCACGCTGTTCGGCGCCTCGCCGGAAAGTTCGCTGAAATATGACGCCACCAGCCGCCAGATTGAGATCTACCCGATCGCCGGAACCCGTCCGCGCGGACGTCGCGCAGACGGCTCGCTGGATCGCGATCTCGACAGCCGCATCGAGCTGGAAATGCGCACCGACCATAAAGAGCTCTCCGAGCACCTGATGCTGGTTGACCTGGCGCGTAACGATCTGGCTCGTATTTGCACCCCAGGCAGCCGCTACGTGGCGGACCTGACTAAAGTCGACCGCTATTCATTCGTGATGCACCTGGTCTCCCGCGTGGTGGGCGAGCTGCGCCACGACCTCGACGTGCTGCACGCCTACCGCGCCTGCATGAACATGGGCACCCTGAGCGGTGCGCCGAAAGTGCGCGCCATGCAGCTGATTGCCGCCGCCGAAGGACGCCGTCGCGGCAGCTACGGCGGCGCGGTGGGCTATTTTACGGCCCACGGTGACCTCGATACCTGCATCGTGATCCGCTCCGCCTATGTCGAAGACGGTATTGCCACCGTCCAGGCGGGTGCCGGGATTGTTCTTGATTCCGTTCCGCAGTCTGAAGCTGACGAAACGCGCAGCAAAGCGCGTGCGGTCCTTCGCGCCATTGCTACCGCACACCATGCACAGGAGATTTTCTGATGGCTGACATTCTGCTGCTCGATAATATCGACTCCTTTACCTATAACCTGGCAGATCAGCTGCGTGCGAATGGTCACAACGTCGTTATCTACCGCAACCACGTTCCGGCTCAGACCCTGATTGACCGTCTGGCGACCATGCAAAACCCGGTGCTGATGCTCTCCCCGGGGCCGGGCGCGCCGAGCGAAGCGGGCTGTATGCCCGAACTGCTGACCCGCATGCGCGGCAAGCTGCCGATTATCGGTATCTGCCTTGGTCACCAGGCGATTGTTGAAGCCTACGGCGGTTACGTCGGCCAGGCGGGCGAGATCCTGCACGGTAAAGCGTCCAGCATCGAACATGACGGCCAGGCGATGTTTGCCGGGCTGCCGAATCCGCTTCCGGTCGCGCGCTACCACTCGCTGGTCGGCAGCAACATTCCCGCCGGGCTGACGATCAACGCCTCGTTTGAAGGGATGGTGATGGCGGTACGTCACGACGCGGATCGCGTCTGCGGGATGCAGTTCCATCCGGAATCCATCCTGACCTCCCACGGTGCCCGCCTGCTGGAGCAGACCCTCGACTGGGCGTTACAGAAGCTGGAGCAGACCAACACCCTGCAGCCGATTCTGGAAAAACTGTACCAGGCACAAACCCTGAGCCAGCAGGAGAGCCACCAGCTCTTCTCCGCCGTGGTTCGCGGCGAGCTGAAGCCTGAGCAGCTGGCGGCCGCGCTGGTGAGCATGAAGGTGCGCGGCGAAAGCCCACAGGAGATCGCCGGTGCCGCTACGGCCCTGCTGGAAAATGCCGCCCCGTTCCCGCGCCCGGACTATCCGTTTGCCGATATCGTCGGTACCGGCGGTGACGGCAGCAACAGTATCAATATTTCAACCGCCAGCGCCTTTGTGGCGGCGGCGTGTGGTTTAAAAGTGGCTAAGCACGGTAACCGCAGCGTGTCCAGCCGGTCGGGCTCGTCTGATTTACTCGCGGCATTCGGCATTAATCTCGATATGAACGCCGAACGTTCCCGTGAAGCGCTGGATGACCTGGGCGTCTGCTTCCTGTTTGCGCCGAAGTATCACACCGGTTTCCGCCACGCAATGCCGGTTCGTCAGCAGCTGAAAACCCGCACGCTGTTTAACGTGCTCGGCCCGCTGATCAACCCGGCCCATCCGCCGCTGGCGCTCATCGGTGTCTACAGTCCGGAACTGGTCCTGCCGATTGCCGAGACCTTGCGCGTGCTGGGTTACCAGCGTGCCGCCGTGGTGCACAGCGGCGGAATGGACGAAGTGTCATTGCATGCGCCGACGCTGGTAGCCGAACTGCGCGACGGTGAAATCCTGAGCTACCAGCTCGAAGCCGCTGACTTTGGTTTAACTCCGTATCACCAGGAAGCGCTGGCAGGCGGTACCCCGGAAGAAAACCGTGACATTCTGACGCGCTTATTACAAGGTAAGGGAGAGGTCGCCCATGAGGCCGCCGTGGCCGCCAACGTCGCCATGCTGATGCGTTTGCACGGTGAGGAAGACCTGAAGGCCAACGTTCAAAAAGTTCTGGATGTACTGCGCTCCGGTGCAGCTTACGATCGCGTTACCGCACTTGCGGCAAGAGGGTAAAGAATGCAGACCGTTTTAGCGAAAATCGTTGCCGATAAGGCCATCTGGGTGGAAGCCCGCAAGCAACAGCAGCCGCTTGCCAGTTTCCAGAACGACGTCGTCCCGAGCAGCCGTCGTTTCTATGACGCCCTGCAGGGTGCGCGCACCGCGTTTATTCTTGAGTGCAAAAAGGCGTCTCCCTCAAAAGGCGTTATCCGTGACGATTTCGACCCGGCGCGCATTGCCGGTATTTATAAGCATCATGCCTCAGCCATCTCCGTGCTGACGGATGAGAAATATTTTCAGGGCAGCTTCGATTTTCTGCCGATCGTCAGCGGCATCGCGCCGCAGCCGATCCTCTGTAAAGACTTCATTATCGATCCGTATCAGATTTGGCTGGCGCGCTTTTACCAGGCCGACGCCTGCCTGCTGATGCTCTCGGTGCTTGACGACGAGCAGTACCGCCAGCTCTCTGCCGTCGCGCACAGCCTGAAAATGGGCGTGCTGACCGAAGTGAGCAACGAAGAGGAGCTGGAGCGCGCGATTGCGCTGGAAGCCAAAGTGGTCGGCATTAACAACCGCGATCTGCGTGACCTGTCCATTGACCTGAACCGCACGCGCCAGCTGGCGCCGCGGCTGGGCTCTGGCGTCACGGTCATCAGCGAATCCGGCATTAACAGCTACGCCCAGGTGCGCGAGCTGAGCCACTTCGCCAACGGTTTCCTGATTGGCTCCGCCATGATGGAACATGACGATCTCAATGCGGCAGTACGTCGCGTGCTGCTGGGTGAGAACAAAGTCTGCGGCTTAACCCGCGAACAGGACGCCCAGGCCGCGTATGAAGCCGGAGCGATTTATGGCGGGCTGATTTTTGTGGATTCCTCTCCTCGCGCGGTCAGCGAAGAGCAGGCGCGTAAGGTCATCGCCGCGGCACCACTCAGCTATGTTGGCGTGTTCCGCAATGCGGATATCGCCGAGGTGGTTGAAAAAGCCGACGCGTTATCCCTGAGCGCAGTGCAGCTTCACGGCGATGAAGATCAGGCCTATATCGATGCCCTGCGCGCCACGCTGGCGCCGCAGGTACAGATCTGGAAAGCGCAACGCGTTGACGATACGTTGCCCCCGCGTAACCTGAACCACGTGGATAAATACGTTCTCGATAACGGCCAGGGCGGAACCGGCCAGCGTTTTGACTGGTCCCTGCTGAACGGCGAAAAGCTGGACAACGTCCTGCTGGCGGGCGGATTAAGCCCGGATAACTGTGTAGAAGCCGCGAAAACCGGCTGCGCAGGCCTCGATTTCAATTCAGGCGTAGAGTCCCAGCCGGGTAGTAAAGATGCCAGCAAACTGGCCTCGGTTTTTAAAACTCTGCGTGCATATTAAGGAAGAGAAGATGACGACATTACTTAACCCGTATTTTGGTGAGTTCGGCGGGATGTACGTCCCGCAAATCCTGATGCCCGCGCTGCGCCAGCTGGAAGAAGCGTTTGTGAGCGCGCAGAAGGATCCGGCATTTCAGGCGGAATTTACCGACCTGCTGAAAAACTATGCAGGCCGCCCAACGGCCCTGACCAAATGCCGCAATCTGACGGAAGGCACGAAAACCACGCTGTATCTTAAGCGTGAAGACCTGCTGCACGGCGGCGCGCACAAGACTAACCAGGTGCTGGGCCAGGCGCTGCTTGCGAAGCGTATGGGCAAAACCGAAATCATCGCCGAAACCGGCGCAGGCCAGCACGGCGTGGCCTCGGCGCTCGCCAGCGCCCTGCTCGGCCTGAAATGTCGCATCTATATGGGGGCGAAAGACGTTGAGCGTCAGTCTCCGAACGTCTTCCGTATGCGTCTGATGGGTGCAGAAGTGATCCCGGTGCACAGCGGCTCCGCGACGCTGAAGGATGCCTGTAACGAAGCGCTGCGCGACTGGTCTGGCAGCTACGAAACCGCGCACTATATGCTCGGTACCGCGGCGGGCCCGCACCCGTTCCCGACCATCGTGCGTGAGTTCCAGCGCATGATCGGGGAAGAGACCAAAGCGCAGATCCTCGAAAAAGAGGGTCGCCTGCCGGATGCAGTCATCGCCTGCGTCGGCGGCGGGTCAAACGCCATCGGCATGTTCGCAGACTTTATCGACGATACCCGCGTGGGTCTGATTGGCGTCGAGCCTGCGGGTCACGGCATTGAATCGGGTGAACACGGCGCGCCGCTGAAGCATGGCCGCGTGGGGATCTACTTCGGCATGAAATCCCCGATGATGCAGACCGATGAAGGCCAGATTGAAGAGTCTTACTCTATCTCCGCTGGCCTCGACTTCCCGTCCGTCGGACCGCAGCACGCCTATCTGAACAGCACCGGTCGTGCGGATTATGTCTCCATTACCGATGACGAAGCGCTGGAAGCGTTCAAAACGCTGTGCCGCAGCGAAGGGATCATCCCGGCGCTGGAATCTTCACACGCTCTGGCCCATGCGCTGAAAATGATGAAAGACAATCCGGAAAAAGAACAGCTGCTGGTGGTCAACCTTTCCGGACGCGGTGACAAAGATATCTTCACCGTTCACGATATTCTGAAAGCACGAGGGGAAATCTGATGGAACGCTACGATAACGTATTTGCAGAACTGAAATCCCGCCAGGAAGGCGCGTTCGTTCCCTTCGTCACCCTGGGCGATCCGGGCCCTGAACAGTCGCTGAAGATCATCGACACCCTGATTGAATCCGGTGCCGATGCGCTGGAGCTGGGGATCCCGTTCTCTGACCCGCTGGCGGATGGCCCAACCATTCAGAATGCGACGCTGCGCGCATTTGCTTCGGGCGTGACGCCAACCCAGTGCTTCGAAATGCTGGCGGCGATCCGTCAGAAGCACCCCACTATCCCGATTGGCCTGCTGATGTACGCCAACCTCGTGTTCAACCGCGGTATCGATGAATTTTACGCCGAGTGCGCACGCGTGGGCGTCGACTCTGTTCTGGTCGCCGACGTGCCGGTCGAGGAGTCCGCGCCGTTCCGCCAGGCGGCGATGCGTCACAACGTCGCCCCGATTTTCATCTGCCCGCCGAACGCCGATGACACACTGCTGCGCCAGATAGCCTCTTACGGGCGCGGTTACACGTACCTGCTCTCCCGCGCAGGCGTGACCGGTGCCGAGAATAAAGCGGCCCTGCCGCTGCATCATCTGGTGGAAAAGCTGGCCGAGTACCATGCCGCACCGCCGCTGCAGGGCTTCGGGATCTCCTCTCCGGATCAGGTCACCGCGGCGATTGACGCGAAGGCTGCGGGTGCCATTTCCGGCTCTGCGATTGTGAAGATCATTGAGAAGAACGTGGACAAGCCCGAGCAGATGCTGGCCGAGCTGAAGGCGTTTGTGACCGCCATGAAGGCGGCGACGCGTAAAGTCTGACCCCTCCACCGTCTGGCACCCTTGCCAGACGGTTACCCTTTCTTCCCCGCCTTCAACAAAGGATTACGTCAAAATTGATCCTATCGATATTTTCGGTGTGAATGGCTTTTCAAACTGTCGTGTGAGCGTATGATCTGGACTCTTTTTTATCTTTAATCCTTCTGAGTTCAAAGCTAAATCCAAAGTGTAATTTCTCATTTAATTACAATCGGATACGCTTCTTTTTGAAGCGTTTTTTATATGCATCTTACATTCTGTAAACACTATTATATTCATAGAGTTAACATATGGTTTTGGAGAACGCTTTTCACTTCATCTTCTACTTTGCGTAGGCTTCTTCCAGTTTCGTAACGTACCGCTTTACGCCTGTTTTTTCATTAGCATTATATCCACCGTTACGTTTGTAAGACTTAACCAGCGCGCGCTACTTTTTCTCCCTGCCCTATACTTTCAATCTGACATCTAGCTGGAGGTTTCTGTGTGTGGACGTTTTGCACAAGCTCAAACCCGTGAAGAATACCTTGCCTATTTGGCTGACGAAGCCGAGCGCGACATCGCATACGACCCTGAGCCTATTGGACGTTACAACGTGTCTCCCGGTACAAAAGTCCTGCTGTTGAGCGAACGCGACGAGCAGTTGCATCTTGATCCGTTTTTCTGGGGTTACGCGCCTGAGTGGTGGGATAAGCCGCCACTGATTAACGCGCGCGTTGAAACTGCAGCCACAAGCCGAATGTTTAAACCTTTGTGGCAGCATGGACGGGCGATATGCTTTGCAGATGGTTGGTTTGAGTGGAAGAAAGATGGTGACAAGAAACAGCCATACTTCATTCACAGGGCTGATGGCCAGCCTATATTCATGGCTACGATAGGCAGCACGCCATTTGAAAGAGGCGATGAAGCGGAAGGATTTCTGATCGTGACCTCAGCAGCTGATAAAGGCCTGGTTGATATTCACGACCGTAGGCCATTGGTTCTTTCGCCGGAAGCAGCACGCGAATGGAGGCGCCAAGATGTTGAAGGGAAAGAAGCAGAAGAAATTGTCGCCGACGGCACTGTTCCAGTAGACAAATTTATATGGCACACTGTGACGCGTGCCGTGGGGAATGTGAAAAATCAGGGACCAAAGTTAATCGAGACCTTTCTATGAAGCACTAAAAAGGAAGTATAAATTCATTCATGAACTATTACCCCAAATTTTCGGTTGCTCCCATAATTAATTAATCGGAAGCAACCGAAAAAAATCACTCGCAAGATTCTGTATCTTTATCACCATCACTATCAGCATCAGCATCAGCATCAGCATCAGCATCAGCATCTACTTCAGCTTCTTCATCTGTAATTTTTTTATATTTTGCAAGTAACTCTACTTTCCGTAGTTCAATCTCGCGCATAATATTTGATTGAATCTCGTGTATTTTAGTTGGAGATGCCCCTTTGACCTTTATATTAATAAAGGTAATACACAACTCTGGGTTTACCGATATTTTCCTTCCGTACTCACTAAATTCATAGGCAACCTTGCATTCACCAGTATACTTTTCGTAGCTAATTGTATAGCTTGCGACAACCTTGGTAACTTTTACATAGGGATGTATATGTTTCCATTTGATAGAAATTATATTTTCCAAATTCCCTTTGACTCTATACTGCTCAATATCCTTTTCGAGAAAATTAGTAACAGCATCTGATTGACTTTCATACCCAGTAGAATGGTCAGGATTAAAATGAACATCATCAATTTTTTGGTGATAGAACAAGTATTCGGTATGATGCGAGGCGAGTTCATTTAAGAATTTAACTCTATTCTCGTTTTCAAAATCGTTCATTAAAACCCTTCCCCGATGAGGGGAGTTTTCAATGATATTGTTTTTTTCTAAATGCTCCTCTATTACAGCCATAACATTCTCTGCTATTTCTTTTGTTTCTGGAGATGTATGGTTTAGTTTAACATTCATTAAAAGTTGTGGGGCGTCAGTTATGTTATGAGTATCTTTTTTTACTTCAATAGAGCCTTTGAAAAATTTTTCCGTTATATACCAGTCATCTAAAATATCCGTTTTGCATATTTCAAACTCCATAATTACAGCATTATTACTTTTACCGTCTAATGAAGTAAAATCACTAAAATCAGTAATTTCATAATTGATATATCCATTCTTGATAACCATACTAGCATCAATAAACCCACTGACCTCTTCAAGCAAATTAACATCTTGCTTGAGATTGAAGTTTCTGAAGTTTACTTTATCTAATTTTTCCTTTGTTTTTATACTGTCTAACAATTCAAAGGACTCATCAGGACTTAAAAGGGACGTAATTAAGTTTGGTACTGTGCATGATTTATCTGATGCGCCGCAAAAAAGACCTCTCTCCCTAAGCAGATTGTTAATCATAGTAGTACTACAATTTTGCTGGCTAACTAAATTTTTTAATTCATCACCCGATGGAATAAAATCAATATCATTTTTCATCAGATACACTCCTGAAATTGCTATTATAAGTATCAACAATCAATGTGATATCTCCTATTGCATTTTCAAAGTCATCATCAAAACCCTGCGCCATTTTGACTTCAGCAACCGCAGGTGAATCTGTGAGCTTATTATATTTATTAAAATAAATTTCATAATGATTTGCGAAATCGGAGCAAAGTTTTCTGGCTAACTTATAGACCAACGCAAGTGATTCTTTGCTAAAATTAAAATCGCAAATTAATATAAACTTTCTTCCATTATCATCCGGCACAGAGATTGGAATTATTGGTGAAGTTATATATTCAACTGGCATTATCTTTGAATGCCTGACAGAAGATGAAACATTCAAAGTAGTATTAAGACAGAAGAATGATATTTCCCCGTGCTTCTTTTTGATAAAATTAATCGAGTTGTATAAAAACTTCGCTCTTGAATTATCAATGAGATGTATGGCATTAAATTTCAGGTTAGAATCTATTCGATGATTGATGATTTCACTTTTAATATTATCATTAGATTCACTCTCGTCATTATTTAAATAAAACAAAACACCAACATCTTCTTTTCTTGAACTACCCGGAAATTTTTTGGTTATAGTTCTTTTAAATTGCGATTTTGAATAGCATTCAATTGTATGCGCCAAATCCTTAAAATGTGACCGAAATGTGCTTTTAACTTTTTTATACGGGGTTGACGAGTACTTTGCTGAAACGACAACACTTACTAATGATTGTTTTTGAAGCATAGAATTGTAGACAAACAGAGCATCTATTCCATGAGTCTGTTTATCATGCTCTCCAACACAGCAATCCAACTCCTTGTTATTACAGAGGTTTTTCCAGCCAAAGAGGTTGAGAAAGTCATTGACGATCTCTTCTCCCACCTCTCCTACATATTTCGAAAACTCGCCCATTGCTTCCATCGCCGTGTGTTAAGTTATAGCTCTTTATAGTATTAATCTTATTTACAATTTTCAACTCGCACGATGACAGGACCCGATTTTTGTAAGCCGACTCTCAACATTCGCTCCGTCCACATAGCTGATCATTGCATCAAAAATTTATCTAACCCTGAGAAGATCCGAATATCTTGTAGTGTACCGTGGCGAAAGCATTTCACGCTTCATCTGCCATTGCTGCTGAATGCCTTGTCCGGCAAAGTAGAGCGTTCCTTTTCCGTCTTTAGCATTCAGGTGATCGAGCACCTCCATCAACTTTTCGCTTCCGGCACGCGGCGCGTTCTCGTCGAACAAGTTGAGCTGGGCCACCCCTTGGCTAAAAAAATCCCCAAGCATGATCCCTGCCTTCTGGTATCGGTGGCCATCCTTCCAGATTTTGTCCAGGCACTTTACCGCGGCGTTGATAATGTCGCGGGAATCCTGCGTAGGTGCCAGTAATTTTATCGACGCACTGTTGCCGTAAAATGGCTCATTAAGTGCAAAGGGAGAGGTTTTTACGAATGCAGAAATAAAACGGCAATACTGGTGCTCACCACGAAGCTTTTCAGCACTGCGGGCCGCATAGCTGCAGATGGCCTGACGCATCTGCTCATATTCTGTGACGCGTTCGCCGAATGAACGACTGCAGACGATTTCCTGCTTTGCCGGCGCAAACTCTTCAAGATCAAGGCAAGGCTCGCCGCGCAGCTCTCTGACCGTTCGCTCGAGTACCACGTTAAAGTGTTTACGGATAATCCACGTACTCTGCTCAGAGAGGTCCAGCGCCGTTTTGATGCCCATAGCGTTGAGCTTCTTGCTAATGCGTCTGCCGACACCCCATACATCCTCCACAGGTACAATAGCCAGTAACCGCCGCTGACGGTCAATGTTCGACAGGTCCACTACCCCGCCGGTCTGGCGCTGCCATTTCTTCGCTGCGTGATTGGCAAGCTTCGCCAATGTCTTTGTCTGGGCAATGCCAACCCCGACAGTCAAGTGCGTTCGCTTCAGAACTGTAGCGCGGATCTCTTTGCCAAAGTCAGTCAGGTCCCGGCAGTTCCTAACGCCCGTCAGGTCACAAAAAGCTTCATCGATACTGTAAATTTCGACTCGGGGGCTCATTTCCTCAAGCGTCGTCATTACTCGGTTCGACATATCAGCATACAGCTCATAGTTGCTGCTGAAGCAGACAACGCCAGCGCGCCGGAAAAGGTCCTTTTGCTTGAAGAAAGGCTCTCCCATAGCAATTCCAGCGGCTTTGGCCTCGGCGCTGCGTGCTATTACACAGCCATCATTGTTCGAAAGAACAACCACTGGTCGCCCTTTTAAATCGGGCCGAAACACCGTCTCGCATGATGCATAAAACGAATTCACATCACAGAGCGCAAACATATTCAGCTCGCAGATTTAACGATGAAAGTCACGACACCGAACACATCAAGCGTGTCCTCGCTGCCGACGATGATTGGCGAGTAAGCGCTGTTCATAGGATTGAGTTGCACGGTAGGGCGCAGTTGCAGGCGCTTAACAGTGAATTCCCCTTCCACCGCGGCAATGACAATGTCACCGTGCTCAGCCGTGCGCGAACTGTCCACCACCAGCAAATCACCGTCGCTGATCCCGGCTTCGATCATTGAATCACCCGCTGCTTTGACGAAGTATGTTGAGCTCGGGTGAGCAACAAGTAACTCATTGAGGTCGATGCGCTGTTCAACGTAATCAGCCGCGGGGCTTGGGAAACCACACTGCACTAAGTCACTGAAAAGCGGGAGAGCGATTATTTCTCGCAGTTCTGCAGGCCTGATAAATTCCATATTGCACACCCTGAATACTGTTTTTATATACAGTAGTTTCATTTGGATATGCACGCAAGAGAGAAGCTCTATCATGACTGTTCAAAGCTTCACCGTTTCGTTTCTAAGTTTCTCTTGGCTTTAGAATTATTGCGTTTGTAAATTTTCAAAATAGTGCAATAACAGGAGCCAGCAGCAACATAAAGCCCGCCGGGTAAAGGCTTGAAGCTAACTATTTATGTTTCTGGCGGTGACGGCCAGCTAATCTCCTGATCATTTGTGAACACTAGGCGGTTTAGTTTCACCCGATAGGACTTCCACGCCATCAGTTGATCCGCCTCCACTTTTGTGGCAATACCCAAATCGCTGGCATCCTGGAGTGGTGCAATTTTTTCCCCTGCAGCGGCGATCAATTCTGAACGATGGGCTTCCGCCTGGTCGATTTTTTCCTGCCGGGTAAACTCGCGCGGAATTATTTTTTCGCCGTTCCACATCCATTCACCGTAAATATTCAGGTCATCCGGCACATCGGCGGTATTGACCTCAGTTACCGAAAGATTCAACGGATAAAGGCGTGACGCGTCAGCATGGTATGATCGGATTACTCCTTTATCATCAAAACAAATTTTCAGCGTATCAGGCTGGAAGCGGGTCAAATGTAGATACCAGTCCAGACCATCTTCTGTTTGAAGATAAATCGCCTGAATCATTAGAGCGTAATATTCAGGTGTGTAAATCGTTAAATTTTTAAGTGTTAATGCCATACCATGTGTCCTATGCAGTGTGACCAATGACCATCCAGCCGACAGTCGGAACATATTTCTGAATGGGGCGGTAAAATAATGTATCGTTTACAGGTTCGTTACCCTCGGCGTTGTAACCAGTAAGGACACATCCAGCAGGCGCGCGCTGCCATGCATTTTTAGCAATGATGAATGACCCCTCGGCACCCAGTGCGACATCAGTGATGAAATTTGACTGCACCCAGTTAATTTCCGCCTTCGCCCCAAGCCGCCCAGTTAGCCAGTTTGACAGCCAACCGCCCCATACAGAACCGTAGAGATTCCCGTCATAGCTCAGTCTCGCTCCATTCGGGCCCCAGAAGATGTCACCGGTACGGGAGATAACAAAATCTCCGCCTCCCTCATTACCGTTATTAAGACGAAGATCGGAATTACGGTCTTTATAAATATATGCTCTCGGGGTGCCATCTTTATTTTGAAAAATAATATGCTGACGGTCGTCACTCTCGATGAAAACACTTGTATTCGACGTAATTGAATTTGCAGTAATTCCCGCAGGGGCCTTAACTACATTACCTAAGGTTACAGCCCCGGTATTTGCATCAACATAAAAAGGACGTAAATTGTTATACCCGCCATTCGGATCACCTTTTTTAGTAAACATCAGGTAAAACGTTGTACCGTCAAAGCGGAAAAGGGTGCTCACATCTTTCTGCTTTAAGCGGAGTGCGGTTGAGTCAGTGATAGCAAGAGATCCCGCCATTTCGTCACCAGCACGCTGCACAGCGCCGGTAATGCGTTCGTCATCCCCTGCCGCCACAGTGCCAGCTTTTGTCCCAACATCCAGAACAGCTGCCTCTTTCAGCCCAAGGTTTTTCCGTGTCCTGACTATATCCATCACATCACTCAGGTTTGCATCCTGTCGCAGAAACAACCCATCGCCCGTTGAAACCTTCAGCTCGATATCAGCCGTTTCAGACACGGCGAGTCTAAACTGGAGTTTAACGCTGATACCACTTACTGGCTTCTCGATCGCGGCACAGTTCGCTACAGCATAAAGCTCGCCTGCATCGGTCAACAGCCCGACCTCCCTGACTACAAAGCCGCCCACATCGGCAGGCAGTACAAGCTGCGCAATAAACTGATTATCCTGTTCCGGTGAGACCTGCAATGCTGAAACCGCCGCACGATAAACTTCGCGAACAAGGGCTGTTAATGCCGGGTCAGGCTTAACCGGCTGGCCGTTACCATCACCTACTACAAAATCTTTAATTATGACGGGCTTCCCGGTCGCTGTAGACTGCGCCTCCAGCTCTTTGCCTCTGTTGGTCAGAATGCTGTAATACTTCTCAGCCATGGCTAAACTCCTGCCTCAATATCAATATCAATCCAGGCGGTGACAGCACCGCCGGTGTAATAAGTTCCCATAGCGCCCAGATCGGCAATCACGTCAATAGAGGTCAACAGACTCCTCAGGTTCTTCGCTTTATCGACCTGCCGCCGGATACGCTGATACAGCGCGTCATCAACTTCCTGAAGGCTGTAAACCTCAATGCGGAAGGTGTAGGGAGCCTTACGCGGCAGATCCTCCCACCACTCCACCACGGTAGTTGGGAGACTGACAGCGCTCAGTGACCGCCTGACAGCGCCGGCAGTACCGCGATGCTGATGAACATATGCGGCATCCTTAATCACCTGCCGCTTTTCAGCCTCAGTCCAGGCGTCTTCCCAGGAATCAACCGAAAATTCCCAGGCAAGCCAGGGCAACAAATGCGCCGGACAGGTATCGGGGTCTTTCACCTTACGCACCATGCCCGTATCCAGCGCTGTGATCTGCTCCGAACTGGCCTGCTCCAGTGCCCGCTCTGGCTGGATGGCGGAGGGTGGTAGCAGGGAGCGAAATTTATCCACCGGACCCTCCTTTGCGTGTGACGTTTATCGCACTGCACCAGGGAGCCTGCCCTGCGGCTGCTTCCAGATCTGCGACCGGACTTATCAGCCTGACTCTTGTGACGCCGGGCTGCTGGAGTGCAGCGTAAATCGCGGAAAGCGGTACGAGGCCGTTTATGCGATGCGAAAGCCGGGTGTAACTTGTCAGCGTGCTGATGGCATGTTCCAGCACCGTCTGCGCATCCGGTCCGTCAGGTATATCCAGTTCAGCCGTTACCGCATAGCTGACAATGGTGGCGCTTTTTACGCTTACATAATCAGTCAGAGGCCTGACCTCATCGGCGCTCAGTTCGCTCATCACTTTTTCTGTCAGGCTGGGGCTGGCCTCACCATTTCCGGTTCGCGACAGGACGTAGACGTCTACTTCCCCCGGTCGGTTATGTGTCTCCGGTCCGTAAGCATCCGCATCCAGCACATCGTTATCTGCTGATTTGGCATGGAAGCGGTATGCATTGCGCGCGCCTGCCGTATTCAGCTGTGCCCATGAAAGCTGTATACGCTCACGAAAAGCGTCATCATCTTCATAAACAGGATCGACAGGTGGCACAGCATTCGGATCTCCGGGATTTATCACCAGACGGGAAACGTTAAAGCCCGCGCCAATCTGGTCGAGATCGGCCCCTCTTGCGCTGGCAAGGAAAACTGCGCGTACCGCGTCATTGACTCGCTGAAACGCCAGGGCGAGCTGGTAGGCATTGATTTCACCCTGTTTAAACGCCGGATCAGATTCCACCAGCGCATCAAATACCGGATCCAGTTCGCGCAGGCGTGCCAGCCAGCGGGTAAAAATATCTGCAGCATCCGGAACCACGATGGCATCCGGCACCGCCAGGGCGGACAGGTTAATTACGTCATAACTACTTGCCATATATCGGTATGCCTCCGGTGCTGATAGGAAGATTGTTCTCTTTGTTGATCCCTTCAATATCCACCACACACCCCGTTTCAGTTGCCGGGAAAGAGACGACCACGCGCGTGACCTTCAGCCGGGGCTCCCATCTCGCCAGCGCCGAGGCGGTCGCTGCGATAATACGTAGCCGCGTAAGGTCATCTCGGGGGTTGTCCACCAGCGAAAACAGGTTGCTGCCATAATCACGGACAAGCACCCGGCTACCTACCGGGGTTGAGAGGATGTCGCTGACCGACTGACGCAAATGGTCGGTACCGGACAGGCGTTTACCCGTCCAGCTGTTTACGCCGTTCATAGTATTTTTCCGTATCGGGTCCGCCGGGTGGCGGTACGTTAGCCGAAGTAATCCGGACCAGTTTTATCCTTGCTGCCGGATTTTTTAGAGGATTTCGCAGGCTTGCGAATATCAACCACCAGGTTGTACGTGTAGCTGAACCCGGCGGGTGTCAGGGAGTAAACCAGCGACTCCACCACCCAGGCACGATCTTCCCGCTCACCAAAGCCGGACGTGGATACGCCCGATTCTGCGGTGAGAGGGACATGTTCAGGGCGGCAAGGACCAGTAACCGTCATTTTTTGTTCATTGCGCTGTGCCTGCGTTTTTTTTGACTTTGCCTGCTGGTCAGCGGTGTCCTTCACCGGCTGGGTATACGGGTTCGCCATTGAGGGACCGTCATGATCGACTGTGGTGGTTTTGGTCTTTCCGTCAGCCTCATCGTAATACCGAACGCCAATTTTACCCGAGGACTTGCCGCCACTGCCGGTGGCCTTTCCTGTCGAACTCCCCCTTTCACCTTCGCTGTACGACCAGTTTGATACCTGTTCTGGTGTGATAATCAGAGCGCCGGTCTGCTCTCCGGAGGCTTTCGCGGTGGCACCCTGGCGCAAAAAAAGCCAGTAACCACCTGAGGGTTTGCTGACAGCGTTCCACGTTCGGGCAAGGCGGGTCAGCAGGTTCGCGTCGGATTCTGCAACCTGATCAACATGGTCAATGTGGATGTCGGCAAGCTCTGTGGCCACTTTCGGCACCAGACCGTTTTCGGTGGCCACGGTTTTAACCAGATCCGCAAGTCGCAGGTTATCCCAGCTGCGCGTTTTCTGGCTGAGCACATCGCCAGGCTGTTTCTGTGCATTCATGGGCGCGGCAGTGGCATAAATCTCAATACGACGTGGCGGGCCACTGCTGCCCACCCCGGATACCACAAACCAGCCCTTATCCACCCGTTGGTCGTTAAAACCCAGCGCCACGCGTAACCGTGCCCCTTTCACCGGCAGAGGCAACGTTTCGGACAGCAACGTGATTTTCAGTTCATCCGCCTTTGCCGTAGCGCCGCCATAATCCGTCAGCGTCAACTCCGACAGGCTTTGCTGCAGCGCGCGGGTAATATCTTTTCCCTCCGCGTTGATGCTGAAAGCAGGTGCATATTCTGGTTTAACAATCTGTTCAGTCATATTAATCCCACAGACTAAATGCAGAATCCTGAACCGGCGGCGCCAGATCAGGCAGGATGATAAAGAGGTCAGACGGGTAAACGGCACCGATGTCAGCCAGTCCCGGATTCGCTTCAAGCACCTGAGTCATAATATAAGAAAGGTTTTCCGTGCCGTAATGTGTCGCACAGACTGCATCAAGCACATCACCGTCACGGGTTTGATATGTCGTCGGCATAATGTTTCAGCGTCATCGTCCAGTTTTTATTTCGGTGGCCACCGCCTGGCAGGAAACGGCTGGTTGTGTCGGAGAAGTCGATAACCACCCACCAGCCAAGCACATCCCCTTCGCCGCTGACCAGTTGTTGTGGCTTATTCTGATCTGCGAGGTCGAAGAGATCGTTGACGGCATCCACCCCCTTGCGGAAGAAAGCATGCGACTCCCCTTCAAGCCGAACCGTTCGCCCGGGCTTGCCGGTATACTGCAGTAAATCCTGTTTACCGATCCGCTCCTGCTCACTCCAGCGCCAGCTGGCCTCACGGGTCAGTTGGCTGTACGCGGTGGTATCAATCGAAAAGGCAAAGTCGCCCAGCATCATCATCACTCGGGCGGCCTGTGCGCCACGGACAGCGCCGGACCGCGACTGTCCGAAGTCTTCATAGACCGGAACGATTTCACTCACCAGATTTGTCCTCCGTCCATCATGCTGCTGTTACCCGTAAACGCCGGGCTGGTTTTCGTCACCCCCTCGACCGCATCAGCTATACCCTGCTCGCTTTGTCCGGGTGCTCCGTTAATTTCGAAACGGTATTCGAATTTCCGGTTGTCAGTAAGCTGCCTTGCCTGTGGCTGCTGGTCGGCTGTATCAAGGCGCTGGAGAAGTGCATCCCAGTAACCTCCGTCGCCGGAAGCCGACGCGCTATTACTCTGTGCCCTATCCAGGCCAAACAGCGGTCCGCTGTTTTCCGGTGTCATATATTTATCCAGTGACTTATCAAAGCTTTCATTGTCATCACTGAAGATACCTCGCGTATCCCGGTACGATTTTTTCACATCGTCCGGCAGACCCGGTTTTTCTTTGAGCTGCTGTTCGAACCACTCTCCCTGGCCGTTACGCTGCGCCGTCATGCGGGCGATATCGACCGAGCCGGTCATGGCCAGCGATTTGAGCACATCACGCTGATCGCTTCGCTCATCCGGCAACAGCCAGGACAGTTTTTTCGCCAGCGCATACGCCACTTTCCCGACGAAAACGATCCCCTGCCCGAACGTCAGCACGCCTGGATAGAGATCATTGCGTAGAAAACTGACGATGCGTTTGATCCCCCCGCCTTTAAACCACTCCGCCATATCGTCAGTCAGGCGTCGGATATCCGGCACCAGTTCGTTACCGAGCTGGCCGGAGATTTCCGCCAGTGCAGAAGAGAAAACGGTCTGCAGATTAGTAATGGCACGATTGCCCGCCATCGCGCCTTCAGCCCCCTCTTTCGTGACGAGGTTATACCGACGCTGCTCGTCCATCAGGTCGCGGTAACTTTTCCCGGACTGCTTCAGCAGCATCAGCAGCTTGCTGGCCTCGCCGCCAAACAGCGAATCAAGAGCAAACGAGGCTTTTGACTCATCCTGCAGACTGAGCGCACGCTCGACGATTTTTTCAAACTGCGCCATATCGCTGAGCCCCGCTAAATCTCCCGCCTTAAAACCGAGCGTTTCAAACGCATCCTGCAGCGAGCCCTGTTTGCCGTTCTGCTTGTACTCCCCCGCCTTGTGCAGATACTCCTCAAACAGATCGCCGATATTCTCTCCGTTCATGTCGTACTGTTTTGCGAGGGTGTCCCATGCATCAAACGTCGGGATATCGACGCCATAGCTTTTCGCCACGCCGGCGCGTCTGGCCGTTTCCGCGTTGGTGGCAGCCGGGGCAATCAGAGTGCCCAGTGCGGAGGCCACAACCCCGCCGCCGCCGATCGCCAGTCCCGGTGCCACCATTCCGCCCAGTTGTCCGGCGATACCCAGACCGCGGCGAAACAATCCTTTACCTGCCCCCTTAAATGACGCCAGCCTCTGCGCCTTCTGCATCTGCTGGTTTAGCTTCTGCTGTTCCGACTCCGTTTTACGGATTTCACGGGACACATCGTTGTAACGGCGTTTCAGATCGCCCAGGCTCCGCCCGGCAAGCTTTGCTTTCTTAATTTCCGCCGCCAGCTTCGCCTGGTCTTTGGTCAGTTTTTCTGATTGCTTCCCGACATCCTTCAGGCTTTTTTGCAGACCGTTCGCTGAACGGCTCCAGGAGCTGTCGATATTGCCGCCAAAGGTTATGACGGCCTTAAGGTTCTGGCTTAATCCGGCCACGATTTACCGCCTCCACTTCGTCGGTGAGAAAATCAGAAAACACACTGAATGGCATGTCCAGGTATTCCGCCATGGGAAAATGCAGGCGCCGCCCGAGAAAGCGTATCGCCCGCATCAGACCTCTTTCGGTCGATCCGCGGGCGGGAGCATAAAAACATTAAATGCGTCCAGCAGCTGCGCATAATCCGCCGCTGTGAGCTGCCAGATATCCTGCTCGCTGAGGTTGCACAATAACGCAATCATGCGCGCTTCTTTTTCTTCTTCGCTGCCGTGGTCTTTGGAAAAAGCGATGCGGTCACGCACCAGCGGTTCGCGTATCGTCACCTGTTCGAGTAAGCCACCGTTCTCAATCGAAACAGGGGAATACAGTTTGATCACGCGGGTTTCACCGGGAAAACTCATAAATAATCCTTAAAAAGTAAAAACGGCCCGCAGGCCGTTGGTATGTTCAGTTGAAAAATCAGAGGCGGACCTTCGCCGCCAGTCCAGACAGTACATCAACACCATTCACCCGGCGCGCGAAGCGCTCGGTATCAATAGCAAAAAGCTCCCTGCCGTCTTTGGTCTGGCGGTAATAGCTCACAGCGATTTCCACCGTGATGGCGTTCTCGGACAAATTGTCCTTGCCCCGCGCATCCGGCGTAACGGTCTGCACAAAGCCTTCGATCTCCTCGACGGTGCCAAGCGCGGTACCGTTCGCCAGATAGCCCTGATAGGCCGTAAAGCGCGGGCGGCTGCCGCTAACAAAACCGAAGGCGGTCAGCATGTCCGTATCCATACCGTAGAATTTCAGCTGACAGGTCAGGGCCTCCATGCCGTCATCCACGGGGGACGGCGCATCCTGCGCGCCGGTACGCAAATCAGTTTTGACAATGGACAGTGTCGGTGGGGTGAATTCATGCGCCCCCTGTATGCGGACCCCCTGCCGGAAGAAGGTCCAGACGCGTAATGTGTTTTTTTCGCTCATGCTGCCAGCATCTCCTCAAGCGCATAGTTGTTATTCACCCGGACGCGCAGGCTGATAAGCTCAGTCGGCGATTTCGGCCCAAAGTCATAGTTGATGTACAGCACGCCCGCCGCCATGCTCTCAGCGGTGTTAAGCTCCTCATCCAGCCAGGCACGTCCGCCGAAGATGGCACCGAGCCCGACCAGCTGGCGCATATAGGCATTGATGGTGCCGATAATGTCATCGGCGTTTTCCCGGTCCAGCGGGCGGTCAACGTACTCCAGCATCGTTTCCTGGATACTGTCCTCGATGACGTCGGCGGTACGGCGAACAGATTCAAAGCGCCACTGCGGGTTGGTACCGCACAGGCGGTTCCCCCAGTGCTTAAACCCTGCACGGCGAATAATGGTGGACACGTTCTGCATGTTGAGCAGATTCGCATCACAGTTTTCATCGCCCAGAATGAACTCGTCAATCTGCTCCACGCCGAGGATGTTGTTAATGTCCTGGTTGGATTTACTCCACCACCAGCCCTTCTCAAAGTCGATACGGGCACGCAGCCCCGCCGCAAACGCAGAATACGGACGATAGACAAGTTGACCGTCAGCGTTGCTGACCTGCACACGCGGACGCAGCAGCTCGGTGCGGGTACCATAAGACTGCCGACGCTGCACAACCTCCTGCAGCGTGGCACCGGACTCACAGTCAACATACGCCACAGCCCGCAGCTTGCCGGCAACGGTTTCCAGCGCCTTGCCTACCGCATCATCCTCACTGAATCCCGGTGCGATGACGATACGTGGCTGGTACGTTGTCACGGATTTTGCCGACGACAGCGCGCCAATCCCGGCCAGCACCGCTGCACGTTTCTCAGCTTCATCTGCCCCCTCCGCCACACGCACTACCACGGTCAGGGCATTTCGCTGGTCGTTGATTTCCGTCAACGCCTGCTTAAGCGTGCCTTTGTCCCCAAGACGCGAGAGCATCGAGGTACCGACAATTGCAACCGGGGTATTCAGGGGGAATGGCTCATCCTCGCCACCAGCGAGCTGCAGACTGAACGGTAAGACAATACCGCTACCGTCCCCCGTTGCGGTTACTTTCACGTCTGCGACTGCCCTCACGGCAGCAACAACAGTTGCGGGAGTAGCCGTCAGCTTGCCAGCTTCATCACAGCCAAGCGTGATGGTCAGCTTAAGCCCCGTAGCATCCCAGACGGCGGAAGTTCCCACCTCCGCTGGATCCCCCGCATCGGGAATACCGGCTACAGCTTCAACCACCACCACGTTTCCTGCCCTGCCGGCAATTTTCGCGGCAAAATCCACAACGTTATCCAGGATTGGCGTCCCCGTACTGGCACTGGCTGGCGTACCGGCAGAGGCATCAGGCGCAGTGCCCACCAGGCCGATAATGGCCGTCTGGATCGTCATGACCGCGACCGTGCCGGATGTCAGTTCGATCGTTTCAACACCATGTAAATTCGACATTCATTTTCTCCAGGCATAAAAAAACCTGCTGAAGCAGGTCACATTTTCTGATTGGGTTTTCCGGTCGTACCGCCACTGTCTCCCCGGTGATCATGGCCATTGAACGTCTGACGGATCCCGCTCATTTTCCCGGTACCGTCCGAAATCTCCTGGGTCGCACCGATATTTCCGGCCACGTTCGTGTCGGCGTTTATCTGCGTTTTCCCCTGTACAGTCAGGGTATCGGTGATTTCCACCGGACCGTCGAGCGTGCCTTTCCCGATAATTTTGTAGGTCCCGCCTTCCGCCAGGGTGATGGTCAGGGCATGCGCGGCACGGTCATAGCGGATCTCGGTACCGTCTCCGTAGCGGGTGATATGCTCGCTGCCGCTGCCCTCCGGTACCGGCAGACCGCCGGTATTCCAGCCGGGAAACACCCGGCCATTATTGAGTTCCCCCGCCTCCGACAGTACCGTGACCGCATCCCCGACCGCATACGGATTGGAGTCAGCCCGGTTAGTCCCCGAAAAGCCCTGGCAGAGCGGCAGCCAGGTGGTGGTGATGTCGCCCAGGTCCACCCGGCATTTCGGTATACCGTCATGCTTAACGGAATGAATAACCCCGCGCCGGACAATGTTTGCCAGGCGGCGCTGTAAATCGCCCTCGATATCACTCATCGGGTTTCGCCTCGTAAATCAGCTGATAATCGTCCACATGTGCCCGGCCGATATCTGGTGCCTTACCGAGCCAGACGGCATTCAGCGGGGCATTGATCTGCGCAAACGGATCCGCACCAAAGGCCGCTGACTGTGTGAAGGAAATGCGCCACACCAGGTAATCGTCCATGCGCGGATCAAACTCATCACGTGATGCATCGATAAACACGGCGGGCGCCAGACTGGTCAGGCCGAACAGCTGGCCGTCAATCCACTGGGTGATATCGGCGGCCGCCGTACGCAGGAAAATTTCCGGCCTGCTGACGCCCGCGCCAGCCGCATCCACCACCACATACAAATCGCAGGACAGGGTGACGTTGAGCTGCCCTTCGTTACCTCCGTCCTGCTCCCAGCCATTAATGGAGAAATACACCGCCGGAGTGGTCAGCCCGGTAAAGCGGGGCACGTTTTTTTCCGGGTAGGCATCGGCGTCGCGTACCCACGCAATGTTTTTCAGTGCGCCAGTGACCGCATCGTGATACTGCCCCAGCAGTAATGGCTCTGCCATGGTCCACCTCAGACAGATATTCGGGCTTTCACGCGCCCGCGCAGATCGGTTTCAAAATGATGCATAAAAATCTCCATCGCCTCGGCAAAGGCGTTATCTTCGATGTAGTTCAGCATCGGCTCATAAATATCGACTTCCGCTTCGCGGGTCCGCCGGGTATCTGGATCGCGAATAACCACCGTCCGCCTGTTCTCCCTGCGGGAGCGAGTCACCTCACCGTTTTCAAACGTGCGTGCAGAAAGCAGACTGCCCTTAGGCGTAAATCCGGCGTTTTCCGCCTGGCGCCGCGCTTTAATAAACCGCCCTGTGGATTTATCCCGCCGGGTATGGTGAGGCCTCACCCGGCCGTTTATCCGGCCTTTAAGGTCTTTCACCTTGATGGCATTCAGGCCGAACCAGAGACGAAAGTTATCCAGTTTTGACTGTGAAGCACGATCAAGACGAAAGGAAAGCAGGCGCCGGCGCACCAGGTCCAGACTGCGCGGCGCCAGGCCGTCCTTCATGTCAGCAACGGCTTTCTTGCGCAGGGTGGTCGCCGTACGCCTCAGCGCGCGGGAATATGCTGCCCGAAACTGTTTCTGGGTGGCTCCGATCTGTTCCGCTATCCGCCAGATGGCATCCACATCGATATCGACGGGCAGGTCCCGTCGCAGTCTGGACTCACGTGCCATATCAGCTCCACTTGTTGATTTCCGGCTGCGGTTTGCCTGGTGCACCATAAGCCAGGGTGACGCGAGTGCGGCCTTCTTCATCTGCACCAACGTGCGTTACGCGGTAAGTGGTACCGTTAATTTCCACCTCGTGGTGCTTCTCAAGCCCCGCGATATCGGCAGTCATCGCGCTGAACGCTGGGGCCCGATCCTGAATCTGACCTCCGCCCGGTACGTCCACGGGTGCGTCTGGCGTCTCAAAAATCACGGTGACAGGACGCAACTCACTGCCGATGGAGAGGACTGCCGGAATCTCTTCGGCAAATGCCCGGGAGATCCGGGCATCCGCGTTTAACAGGCGCTGGCGAAAGCGGTTCATCAATAACCCAGCCGTACCGGAACGGCATCGACATCGGCCGCGGCGGCTGCCCATGCCGTACCTGCCAGGGGATTCGGTGCAGCCTCCTCACCCGCTTCCACCGTCAGTTTACCGTCTGCCAGATAAAGCTTCTGACCAACAGTGACCGCTTCCGCAGCCTTTGGCAGAGTGAACACGCCGGTAGTGTGCAGCACGCCCCACAGCCCTGCCGGAATGTCATCATGAGCGACGCCCACCAGCGCCCCCGAAAGCACAGCGTCCCCCGAATGAATATCGGTCACACCGGTATTCTGAAAATCAAGGGTGTTGCCGTCCTGCTGATAATTTCTCGCCATTTTTCTCTCCAGACAAAAAAGGAGCAGCACGCGCCGCCCCGGATATAAAAAAACCGTCAGAAGACGGTCGTTATTTTTTGGTGACTTTAACCATGCCGCGCCAGTCAAGCGGTGCAACCCCGGCATCGATACGCACCTTAAACGCAGCGCCGTCAACGGTGAAGCCCTGCTGCTGCTCCAGATACGGGGTGTCGATGCCATCGAGATATGCCACCTCAATGGTGTCGCGTCCCTGTGCAGCGGTCAGGTAGTAATCCGTCGGGCTGCTGTCATCCAGGCGAGCCTCAGAGGCCACCGTCACAAAGTTCTGGATCGGGTTCACGATACCGCTGTTGGCATCCGCGCCCGGCACGCTTGCTGATTTGATCAACTGGTTTGCCCGTGACTCAATTGCCACTGGCGTGAGCATAAAGGCCGGGCGAATATTCAGACGGCGATCGCCCGATTTTTGCAGCAGCATCGCCTTACGCGCCGTATCCAGGCCTTCGATACTCAGATCGGCGGATACAAGGTTGCCGTGATCGGCGTGGAATAACGGCTTACCATCGGACATTTTCGGGTTGCTGGTCAGCACCGCCCAAACGAGATCGCCCACGGTGGCACGCGCAGCAAGCCCCATTGCCTGTGGGATACGGGTCAGCATGTCCAGGTCATCGTTGATGATGGTCTGCCGGTCAATGCTGAAAAGTTCTCCGTAGGTCGCCAGGGCAATTGGCTCGCCGCGATCCTTGATGGTGACATATTTATATTCTGCCCCGGCTCGGACCTTGCGAAGTGATGCCAGTGATTCCAGACCTACGCGGTGCGCGGTTTTGAAATCGGTCAGCGTGCCCTTACGGGTCCACTGTTCAAAGGTTTCGGTGGCTTCCTCCCAGCCCATCAGAGCCGCTTTGTGTGCCACATCCATCAGGATATTGCCGAAATCGCTGCTGCTGTGGGTGAACGCCAGCCCGACCATCGCCTGTGCCGTGCCAGCGCCGGAGATACCGATACCGCGATCAACAAGGGAGGCGCGTGCCAGTTCGCGCAGGGTGTAACCGTTGTAAGCATTATCATTTTCGGCTTGCGCATAGCCCGCTCGGGTCATTACTGCAGCGCGAATGGAATCACCGACCAGATTGCCGTTACCGGCATAAAGATGAATCGCGCCCGGACCAGCACTCGGAGTGGTGCCCGCCGCCAGCGCCTGCAGCAGTTTATCGCGGGCTTTTTCAGCGTTGCAGGTGAAGTCGGCCAGGCATTCAGCCTTCAGCGTCGCGAAGGCCGGGAACGCCTCAAATACGGCTGAGACGGAATTCACACGCTCTGCGTTCGCCGTCTGCATCTGCTGCTGCAGCTGCTGGGCCAGCGCGGTGATATCGATATTTGTCATCTGCGGTGCAGGCTGTTGTGTCGATGGCGAGGTAAGGTTTGCCTGTACCGGAGCAGGTTGCGGTGGCTGATTCACCGGAGCTTCGGCGCGCGGCGTGAAAAGAGATTTAATCTGTTCTGGCATATTCTGGTAATCCTTCAGTTTATTTTCATTAACACAGGCCGCGGCCTGCAGTTCAGGTTCAAGCGTGTCGGCGAAACCTTTTTCCACCGCTTCGGCACCGTTAAGCCAGGTCTCCGCTTTCAGCATCGCTTCCAGCTCTTCCTGCCCCAGTCCGGTTTTGTTCATGTAGGCGCTGAGCATCAGGGCTTCGTTACGATCAAGCCATGCGGCGTAATCGCGCATGTCGTCAGAATCCCCGGCTATACCGCCCCACGGTTTGTGAACCATAATCCAGGCGTTTTCCGGCATGTGCACCGTGGCGCCCGGCAGGCAGACAATCATTGAGGCCATGCTGGCCGCCACGCCGTCCACCCAGATATCGATCTTCGCTTTCATCCGGGACAGGGTGTTGTAGATGGCAAAGCCCTGCATGACATCGCCGCCGGGACTGTGGATATGCAGATCCACCGCGCTGGCCTCAAACACCCCCGCCTCTTTACAGTCAGTGACGAACTGCTGGGCAGTAATGCCCCAGCCGCCGATCACGTCATAAAGGAAAATTTCGACCCGTCCGGCAGCCAGCGCGCGGATTTCGTACCAGCACTGACCGTTGGCCGCATCGACACCGGCCAGGCTGGCGCGGGGGTTAATCATCATCGTCCGGCTCACGCCGTTTATCGTCTGGTTTTGCCGTTGCATCTGGCATCGCTCCTTTGTCGTTGGCGGCGTCGGAATCAAACACCAGCCCGTGTTTACGGTTAAATTCAGTTTCACGCAGTCGCTGGCGCTTAACCTCCTGAGGATTTTTCCCCCTGGCCCGCGCCCATTCCGCTTCGGTCCCCGCGCCGCCACGCACAATGGCTTTCCAGGCGTTCGCCTCTTTGCCCGGATCAATCCACGGCATCACCGGCCCGAGATAAAGTGCGTTATAGAGAGAATTCGGATCCACATCCGGCGGGACTTCAATGCCGCTCAGCAACGCCATCGCCAGCCATGCGCGGTAAACGGGCCGGCTGTGCTGGCCGACAAACCACTGCTGGAGGACGTTGTACCCTTCGAAGCTCTCCACCAGTTCCTGACGCTGGGAGCTGTAGGTGCCGTTATAGTCCCGGGCAATGCTGGAATAACTGCCGCGCGTACCGGCGGCCACGGCCCGCATCTGCCCGTTTCGGAATTCGTAGAGATGAACGTTCGGGCGGTTTGACTCCACCATGCCAAGGTCTTCGCCGGGCCGGAGTTCGTCATAAATCATGCCCGGCGCGATATCGAAGTGACGCTGCCCGCCGGGGGTTGAAAACTCACCGTCATCACCAAGTGACTGTGTATCCCCGCGCTTGATGTAAAAGCCCAGTGCAGCGGCAATACGGGCGGCCACGCGCTCGCTCTCTTCATAATCCTTGATGTCCGAAAGACGGGTAATGACTCCGTGGATCAGGCTGATACCCCGCAGCTGGTGCAGTCGCTTGCGCTGCGCCAGGTGAAGCATGTTGTCAGCAGAGACGGTTTTAAGTTCCGCGCTGAACCGCGTCATGTTCGCCGGATGATATTTGTAAACGCGGTAGCCGACGGGACGCCCCCAGTCGTTCACGATGATGCCCTGGCGAACCTGCTGGCCGGCTGTGCTGTTGAGGTTGAACGGCACAAAATCCGCCTCCAGCATTTCCAGCGAGAACGGTACCGAGGTGGCATGCTGCAGGCCGGGTACGTTTCCCCTGACCAGTTGCGTGAACACTTCCCCGTCACGCAGCGCAGAACGCAACAGCAGGCGCTCGGCTTCCGGACGGGTAAACATGCCGGTCACTTCAGGACGCACGGACCACTCCGCCCAGAGCGCCGAAAGCTGCCCGGCGAAATCGGAATGGAGGTTTCCCTCCAGATCGAGGGGCTGGGGCTCAACATGGATACCGTGGGCACCGATAACCCGGTCTTCCATTTTGTCGAACAGGCCGATCACCAGATCGTGGTTTTCGTCGAGCCAGCGGGCCTGCTCCCGCAGGGACTGACCTGCAGCAAACACTGAGGTGTCCGCTGACTGGCTTTGTTTTTTCGCCTTGTGCAGGCGCGACGGGTTTGCCGCTTCATAAGCATTAAGCCGGAGACGGTCCCGCGCGCGTGCCGCAGCCCACCCGGGGGAAATAGCCCCCAGTGTTCTTTCAAGAATGCCCATAGAACGCCTTACAGAAAGTTAGCGAGTTTGTACGAACCGCCGCGGCGGTTGACCGCCCGCCAGCGCCGCTCCCAGTAATCAAGCTCGTCGCGCAACGCTTTCGGATCGTGGTTGGTAATGGCGCGACCATTCACGCCAGTGAAAGAAATGCTCTTGCCGTCCAGCGAGTCCTGGTAGGCCTGACGCACCATCAGCAGCGTTTTCCAGATATCATCTTTCGTCACTACAACCAGCCTCCCTTACCGGAAGACCCGAGCCAACTGCCGGAGAGGGCTGTGTCCTTTTCAGGTTCAGCCTGGACAGGCGACTGCACAGGTTTTGTTTTTTTCACGGTTATCTCCCGGGGGCATTCCCCTTCATGAATATTTGGATTGAGATCCTGTGGCTCAGCCCATGCTGGCGGTTTTTCCCAGTCGCGAATTTTTTCGTAACCGCGCAGGACCGCCACGGCGTGGGCATAGCAGAACAGGTCAAAGGCTTCGTTGGCACCCTTGCCGGGTTTTCGCCATTTGCCATCAACACCGCGTTCTTCATAGGTCAGTTCCTCGTAGAACCACTCCCCCAGCCAGTCAGGAAAATGGATGTATCCGCCACCGGGGGTTTCGCGGTCCAGGTTGTTGCTGAGTTGGTCCTTAAGCAGGTCAGTCTGAAGCAGATACACCGGCACCTCGCCGCGCGCGTCGGCGCGACGGTCGCTGCGTTCAGTATTATTCGGGTGGGTTTTGGTAATGATTTTCTGACGCTTTGTGCTGTCGCCCTTAACCAGGTAAACACGTTTACCCAGGCCGTCACGCCGACACTGTCGCCAGAATTTATACGCGTTGTCCGTCACGCCTTCTTCACCGCCGCTGTCGACGGCCATCGCCAGCACCGGCATACGCCGCGCCGGGTCAGACTGCAGCGCATACGTTTTTTCCAGCACATCGGAGACCAGCAGTTGCCAGTCCTCCGGATACGCGCCCGGGTGGATCGGCTCCGCCTCGCCATGCTCATTGCAGCGCAGCGACTGGCGGATGTTGTAGCGATCCACCAGCCATCGTTCACCGTTTTCGCCATAACCGATAATCTGCACGACGAAACGGCGCTTTTTGCCGCCCTGGACGTCAACGGCCGCCAGCAGGAAACGCACCTTAGGCGGGACCAGGCGCTTACCGTAATCCTCCGCCCGCTGCATCAGCACATCGGCGCGCCGCTGTTCGCTGGCTGCGCGCGGCAGGTATGGTAGCCCCCAATCGGTATTGATTACCGCCTTGAGGGTTTCTTCGCTGCCAGTGGCCTCATACTCCTGCTCAGCTGTCAGCAGCTTGTACACCAGCTGCGCCCAGGTCTGATAAGCGGCTGCGGGTCCTTCCATCCAGAAACTGGCTATGCGCGATCGCCGCGGTTCGCCGGATACATTGCCGTCACGGTCAATACTCTGCCCTTCCCGCAACCAGACTCCTGCGCCGTTAAGCTCGCGCTTTTTATCCGCAGTGATAATGCCGCTGCAGTGCGGGCAAAGCAGGTGTGCCGCCTCACTGGCTTTAACCGGATCCGGTTCATCACGGTAGCCGGTCATGGACTCCATAGCAGGCTGAAAATATTCACCGCAGTGCGGACACGGCCAGTACCAGCGGCGGCGATCGCCACGGTTGTACAGGGAAAGAATACCGGTCGTCGGTGGAGCTTCATGAGGAGACTTGCGGCGCCATTTGCTGTCACGAATATCACGCCCCGGAGAACTCTCTACAAGCGTCATCCCGGCGGACATGAAGGTGGTTGTACGTTTGGAGGCCAGTGAGAAGCCGTCGCCCTCGCCATCAATATCCTCAGGGAATCGGTCATAATCCGTCAGCGCCACACACTTAAAATCTGATGACGACATGACATTGATGGATGGCCAGCCAATCTTCAGGAAGCTACCTGAAAGGAAATACTTATCGTGAACGTTGTTGTCATTACGCCGGGGGCTCAGGTTTTTTCTGACTTCCGGACTGCAGCGAAATGTTCGGGCAAGACGCTTTTTTGAGTGCTCCTGTGCCTTATCCTGTGTCATTTGCACCAGCAGCATATCGGACGGATCACAGACGATGTTGTAAACCACCCATCCGTCAATCAGACCATTTGTTTTACCCGTTCGGGCAGGTCCGACGAATATCACGGCGTCGTATTCACGGGATGCCAGGCAGTCCATAGGCTCCAGAACATAAGGTGCCACCATCGGATCCCAGGGGACGGAATTACCTCCGGAGGTGGGGACACGCATATATTTTGCTACCGCCACTGATACAGGCATTCTGCGTGGCGCTTTAATCAGGTGTCCGGTGTCACGTTTCAATGTGAGGGCGGTCGCCAGTGCCGACATTATTCCTCCTCCAGGATGTCCTCCTCTGCTTTTTCTTCGTCACTCATGACCCGCCGGGCAATTTCATCGCGGAGATCGTCAATAATCGACTGGACGCGGGAAACCGTTGCAGGATTAAGCGCACAATCGCGCTCAAGAATATCCGGCAACGTCTCAAGAACCTGAATCATGGCCTTCGCCATTTCGGCAAACTCGCGTGCAACATCTGAAGCGGGAATAAGCTCTCCTACTTCCTGTTCAAACTTCAGCCTTTCACGCTCTGACTGATACCAGGCTTTACGGTCCTGAGGCTCCATTTCTCCTTCAGCTACCGGGGCAGGCATTTTCATCAGCTCAGCAAGGACATCTGTCAGGCCATACAGTTTCAGGTTGCTGTCGTTGCCACCTGCCGGACGGACATTTTTCAGCCTGGATGACACAGTCTGGCGATGCACACCGGACAAGGCCGCCAGCTGGCTTACGTTAAGCTGCAGTCGCTTTAATTCATGATCCATGAATGGCTCCAGTGATGAACAAAAAACAAACAGAATCAACACCGGGAAAATTTTTATCCCGATGTTTCAATGAATTGAAGTGGTGGTGATGGCCGATAAAAATGCAAAAATTTGGCTTTTTCCGCGTGTCCTCGCCCCCTCGGTGTTCATAATCGCCAGGAGTACCTTTTACTTATGAGATTCATTCTCATGTGTGTTTTGACGCCAGAATTGCCAGTCCCTTGTTGATCGAGGCGGTTAGCCTCATATCTCAAGCTGGAAATTAATTAACAAAAGCGGTCAAATCTGGAAGTAAAGAGACTCTAAAAAATGATTACCAACCACGTTCTGAAGCTTGGTGTTAAAATCATGGCAAGCAAATATGGACTTACTAATTAGTGAAAATTGAGTTGTTAACTAAGGAGCTTTGGTCATGAGCAGTCGCCCACGGATAAACCAGTTTAATGTCATTTTCCCCGTAATCTGTACCTTACTTGGTGTAAGCATTACTGCGCTTTTGGGGTTGTATGGAAACTATTTACAAACTCACAATGCCTCCAAAACAGCCTGCATTATTCGGTTAGATAAGCAAGAGTCACTATTGAGAGAAAAATATAATCAATTTATGGTTTCAGTTACTTCGTTTGGCTTTTCTCCTGCATTAACCAACCCAATGACCAGAAGCGACCTGAGAAAAGATATGTTACCCGTAGTTCAAAGCGCAACAGAAGTAATGACCTACGCTCCTCCTGAGCTGGGTATGGTTGCGGCTAACGTTCTTAAGGCCTTTTATCTCGCAGACAGCGCCGGTGATAATGAAGAATTACAAGAGTCGGCAATTGCGCAGGCTGGACAAACATTTAAGGGAGCGTATAGCGCTTACATGAAGGCACTTAACACACTAGATCGGCAGCGGCAAGAGTGTGATTAAACTATGCGCTTTAGCTTTTAATTTTTTGTTCGCAGCATTTGACTTAACGAGGATGTCTTTCTGCATCTTGCGGCCCAGAACATTGAAGCCATGTTCAGATAGGTATTTTGGCTTTAAAAAACCACTTTCTACCTAAGTAAAATCTTAATCATTTCCGCTTACGCTTGTTGATTACTGACTGGCTGCCAGGCTGTACAGGACTCTGATGTGGAGTTTGCCAACTCCAGGGAAACATCGATAAAAAGAGCAAGTGAAACTGAGACTCCGGTAGCCCTCCTTATGGGGGGCTTTTTTTGAATTGCAGCACTTTACTTGCTAAATATCCTGTGTTTTCTAAACTTTAACGCAGGCTTTGCTATGTCAGGTAAAGTCGTCGTTCAGGAATACCCGTGTGCTCAAGGACGAGCCATCCCTAGTATTTCCTTTCCAGCTCTATCTGCCTTATGCCAGCAAAGTTATTGTTGCCCTTCTCAATCACAGCCAGCAGCGGCTTAATCCACAAAACAGCCTGGCAGTATGTTATTGAGCTGGCGGCAGCGGCACGATCATCGGCTGAGTCAGGCTTGTTGGTATCGGTGTGCATTGCCCTGGCACGTAGACGGTGCGCGTATTCGTGCAGCCCACCAGCAATGTCAGCAGGAACAGGCAAATCACAGGTTTTTTCACGGCGGAGAATCTCCCGGTATTCGATTACGGTTTCTTCGGTGCTAGTGTCGATCAGGGAGTTAAGCCTGTTGGCATGTTCCGCAACCTGATTGAATCGATTGAAGTTGAATGCCTGGGTGGCGATCACCTGCCCCTGCAAAGAGTTGTCACTTCGCAGAACGTCGTTAGCGCTCTGAAGTCTACTGGCGTCTGAGCAGCTCTTAACGAGAGCGACTGACAGGCCAGCTATAACGAGAACGCCGATAAGACCAGGATTAATTTTCATTGGTCCAGCCCCCAGCACACCAACGCACTTTCCTGATCGCGCCGCTCGACCTGCCCATAGCAACCATTCTTCTGGCCTTTGGTCAGGCGGCAATCGCGGCCACCATCTTTAATCCACCAGCGGATAGCTTCACAGGCCCCTTTCCGGTCACCAGCATTGATACGCCTGTAGAACGTCGAGGGGAAACATTTACCAGGGCCAATATTGTACGGGCAGAACGAAGCAATACCCGCTTTCTGAGGTTCGGTCAGTGGCACCTTAATATTGCGCTCTACCCAATTCAGCGCATTATCTCGTTCGATGGCGTTTACCTGATCGCATTTCGCCTGCGTCAGTTTCATACCCTGCACCACTTTCTTGCCGTCAACCATTGTGGAGCCGCGGCAAATAGTCCAGATGCCTCCGCTGTCTTTGTATGCAATGAGCCTGTTCCCCTCTTTCTCATTCAGGAACTGATCGAGGATTGTCGGTGCAGATGCGCCAGCAAGCACCAACCCCAGAACAGCCGCGCTCAACTTTGCCCGGTTCCCCATTACTCACCTTCCTTTTGTAATGCCTCGACAACTACGCTTGCCGCAGCTGGGCGTTCATGCAGAGGTTTATCACCGACCCCTTTCAGGTAGTCATTGACCATTTTTGTTCGCTTCTCGTCTTCTCTACGCCTGCGGTGTGCATCCACCCTTCCGTTGATGTAGGAGGCAAGCGAGATAAGCAGACCTGCAGCGCCAAAGAACATGAACACCAGATCCTGAGTGGTAAATCCAATGGCAGACGCCAGAGCTGCTACCCACGCAAAGAACTGCGTGAAGATGTTCCCTGAATCATTCATTTTCATCGTCTCTCACCTCGCTGTGTGCGGGTGCTGTTTTGAGAATAAAAAAAGCCCGCTTTTGAAGGCGGGCTAATGAGTTGACTATTTGTAAGGTAGGTGTGAGTGAGACCTATGCTCAGAAGTGAAGCTGTATCGGCTGATTCACTATAGGCTCAGGAGAACCACCTGAGAGGTAGGCACATCCCACAACTCAAAGCGTAGCAGCAGATTACAAAACCATAAAAAAAGGCCTGCTTTTTATGGCAGGCTCTCAAGGAATTTGAAATTTGTATTGTTGTTGTCATGGTGCCGGGTGCCTCCCGGTGACTTTACTCCAGCCAGCAAAGTCGCGCGCATACCTGCAGATAGCAGTTGGCTGGAACGCCCTTTCGCTTAGAAAGGATTCACCACTGAAATAATTTACGCGCTAATCATTCTTAAGGTCAATGCGTAATTTCTGGACAAAAAAAAGCCCACTCAGCGAGCAGGCAACCAGACGCTAACAGCATGCACGCTGTCAGTAAAAGCACTATGTACAAAGCACTTCCATATCCATTCCACCGGATATTTGAAAGAATAGTTCGAAACCGATGAAGTTCAATGAATACAGTGCAATAAATGTTATTAGCTTGTAGGTGGAGAAAGCGGACCTTGTAGAACTTCGGCCTCACCATCGTGACAAATGTCATCACCAATCGTTAGGTGCCATACACCGTTAATCGTTTGACCTGTTTCCAGGTCTTCGGTCACGCCATCAGAATAATAAGCTATCTGAACTTTTCCGTTATGCTGGATCCAGTAATACCCTTCTTTCATGCCAGGCCCTCCGTTCATCAAAGAGAGTGTAGCTTTTTATTCTGCACGGTGGCGTTAGAAATACTGAATCGTGAATTAAGTAATACACTTGTCCACCATCGAGGCCCCGAACACCGAACCAAAGAAGCAGAAGCTTCCGGCACTAACGCTGAGCTAAAAGGTGTACAAAAAAAGACCAGCAGGGTTTACTGGTCAGGGGTCATGCAGTTGTCTCTGCGTAACGGGTGTATCCCCACCCAGTTTTTTCAGTATCGAATGCCGTATTAACTATAGCATACGAGCAACAATGAACGTCTTTACTGGCTTCCAAGAAAGTTATCGGTTTGCAATTCATAGATACCAGCGTTGGTAAAAACATGCCTCACGGCTGGAGCCTGAAAAAGATAAACCCTACCATTTTTGGCAGGATTTCGATGATTAAGCTGTGTAACGTAGTAACCACTCTTAGCAGGTTACGATAGTTTTTGCGTACGCGTTAGCTTTTTGCTATGTTTCATGCAGCCTATAGGGATAAAAATCAATAGGCAAAACTTATCAATGGGGTTGTTTTATAAAAACAATCGTGCGGTAGCTATGCCTTAAGGAAATTAGGCGTCCATCTAACGGACACATGCATTTATGACATTTAAGCTTATAAAACATACACTTAATGTTGTATGGATCTCAAATATCATCACGCCTTTGATGTTTTCCCCTGAGTGGTTTAAGAGATATGATTTATTAAGAGAAGAAGATCTCTCCAATTGTGCAACATCATTTGATGGAGATTCTATTACTACTGACTATGGCTGGGTAGAAATAAATTGCACACCAACTAAAGCTGTTTTTCAACTAACCAAAACGGGTTTAGAAAGTTCTCTAGCAGATTTAACCTCTTCTATTTTTGCTATGTTTCAACATGCAGAAACACAAGCTGTTGGAATTAACACTCTATTTGATTATCATTTCACTGACGAAGATGAATGGAATAAATTAGGAGATACTCTAGTTCCTAAAAACCACTGGATTGAAAGTAATAATTCAAAAATATTGCAAGAAGACGCAGCATATCATTATGGCATGCGAACACTAATCGTAGCTATACAGAATACTAATAAAAGCGATGATGCAATTTTCAATGAAACTATAAATGTCACCTATGCCCCTTACCGAAAGTCTAACCCTAAAACATTAGGTCTGAATGTTCAATACAACCATGATTTGGTTGTTGAAGACCGAAAAAATGCTGTAGATTTTACTCAAACTTTGCCAGAAGCAATTCAACGGCATATCGCTGAAGCAGTTAAAAACGATATGGTGAGCCACGAACAGATGTTCAATCGGATTCTATCATGACCACAATTACCTGTTTAAAGGAAATACAAAGCCCTAGCGATACATTTAATGTTACTAAAAAAGAAGGAAACATTGAGAGGATTGTCAAAAGTCTCAACATTAATAATGAACCATTACATAGAACGATATTAGAAGAGTTCTCGCAGACATTAGAGAAAAATAAAGTCAAAAATCATTTCTCACCGACAGGACTGACATATTCTACAAGTATTGCTGAAATAACAATTTCTCAACCTCAAGCATCTGAAAGAAAAAAAACAACAGCAAGCAGTGATTTCTATAAGAAACTAAAAGCCAGAGCTAAAGAAAAAATAACATTTCTTGATAAAGCTTTAGATGCATATGGTGTTATAGACGAAGTAACATATTGTAAAAATCATAAGGAAATACATGCTCGCATTTATGATATTAGCTCTCATGAAATAATCGATGAAATTACTTTTTCCTCGGATGAATTTAGTAAAAGTGATCAAAAAAGATTAGTCGAGAGCGCTATTTTCTATTGGTATGTTGGAGTTGAAAGAACCTTGCTCGGTCAGGAGAAAAGAGTCTCTGAATTTAGACTCAGGCGCGTTTTTGGGCATAACTCTCTGAAAAACATATAAATAATATGGTGAATGTAGGTGTCCACGGTTCAACAGTTTGCATGTGAAACAGTTATTTTTGGTAAAGGGATAGGTGAATCAATCGCAGTTCGCCTAGGTTTAGAAGAATGGATGATAATTGACTCATGTTTGAATGACGATAAAAAACCGGCTGCTCTCGATTATTTACTTTCTCGCGGCATAGATCCTAAAGAAGTGAAACTAATAATTATTAGTCATTTTCACGACGATCACATCAAAGGCATCTATGACATTATCCAAAACTGTTCTGAATCTAAAGTAGTTATTAGTGCTGCTTTAAATACCCAAGAGTTTCGAAGCTATATAGCAGCTTTAAGTAAAAATGGCGAGGAAATGGCTAAAACAAAAGAGATTAATAAGGTAATGTCTCTTTTCCCAGCTTTGCATAAGGATGATCGATTAGTTCACGCGAAAAAAGATTGCACTCTTTATCGTAGTCATGCCAGTGTCCAAGTCTATTCACTCTCACCGAGTGATGTAGATATAACAAATTCGAATCTTGATTTTGCGAATTCAACCAAAATATCATCTAACTTCAGCGAAATTGCCACTTCGGCGAAGTTGGTAAACCCAAATCATTATTGTGTTGTAACAAGAGTATTCTCCCCGACCTCAACTAATAATGAGATTCTATTGGGTGCAGACCTTGAAGTGAGCAAAAACTCTGGATGGGATTCAGTTTGTAATGCAATTAGCAGACCTGAGCCAAACTTAGCTGGTCTATTCAAATTACCTCACCATGGGTCTAGAACTGGTTACCATGAAGATACGTGGGAGAAACTAATCAGAGAAAGACCTATATCTGTTATGACTACATACGATAAATCTGCTCTCCCACGACAAGATATGATCGATCTATATAAGTCTAAATCGTCTGCATTGTATTGCACTTCGTTGCCTAAAAGTAATGATGACCAAGATAAAACTTCATCAAAAACCTCAGAGGCATTGAAAATCCTAAAAAAAATGAATAGCTCAGTGTCTTTTTCCAACCGCAACAACAAGTTTGGGATAGTAGCTATAAACAATTGTCTGACCCCAAGCCCAGTTGTAGAAGTTAAGTTCGCAGCAGTAGCTTTATAGGGGCTTACGCCCCTAGCTCTTTAAGCATAGAATATGTGCCTTCTATGAACCCAAGGGCTGTTTGTAGTTCTTTCCGGATCGTGCCATCCGAGCATTTCCGTTTCTTCGCAATCGCTCTCAGAGAGATACCAATCACAAAGTGAGCGATCACCAGTTCGTGTTCAGAAGCCATAAATTTGCGAAGCCGCGCAACACACCCGTCGATTCTAATCCCCTCATCATCATCACACTGAATTCGAGTTTTTTTACCATGAGGTAGCAGCCCCTTAAACCCGGCAGCTATTGGTTGCCAGTCTACTCCACTGCTATCAGCTGCAGCCCAGGCCCCCCAGCGGTCCATTACCTCATACATATCACGCATTTTTCTCTCCAATATTTTCGATAATTATCATTCCGGTTTCGCCCCATACTTTTGATGTCCGGGCGTCCCAAATGTGGGAGTCATCCTCAAACAAGGCGTCCAACAGAGATTTTGTTAAGTTGTCCAGATCGGGCTTTTGCTGGTGGGGCTGGCCGTCCATAGACGCTCGCTTTTTCTTGCTCCAGCTCTGCGGCATCGGTAAAACGAAGGTGATATGGGCGCCGTTCTCCGGCACCTGGATTCCATGAAGGCGGACTTCATCGCAAAACATGCGATAGCGCATCACCGGCGGGCGCTGCTTCCACTTATCAGCGCGGGTCATGCGGGGTTTTCCTACAGGGGTGATGATGTATTTAGGCATGGGCGCCCTCGCCCAGCAGATAGAGCACCTGCACCAGCAGCTCAGCTTCTGTGCCGTGCTTCATTTCCCAGGTGCGGCGGCCAGCATGAATCGCCACACCATAACCGCCGTTGCGATGATGCATATGACACAGGGGAATTGATTTTCGATGGTCAGCGCGCTGGCTTGTGCCCTGCCCGGTTCGGATATGGTGAATTTCCGCGGGCGTCTCGCCCAGGTTCTGGTTTCTGCACACGATGCAGCCCAGTGCGGCCACACGCGAAAGATGGAGGCTATCTGCTTTCTTCATGCCGGACCACCAGCATAAGCAGAAACACCGCACACAGACGAGCGGTAAGAATTGTTTAGGGTAATTCTCTGCGCCATTTTGATTCCTCAGGTTGGCGCAGTAATCAGTGGGTGTTCAGCCCGTTTGATTATTATAAATCAACAATTACGGCTTGAGAACCTTAAGTGCTTCTGGCAGGGACTTAAGGTTGATTATCCGCTCATCATCACTGAGGACCCGCGCTGAAATTCGATTACCTTCCCGGCGAATCAACGTGCGTAAAGCGTTATTGGTAACGAGGTAGTCTGTTATTTCACCATCGGACAGATTCAAAACAAGTAATCCGTCTTTGGTTAAACTCGCGGCAAATTCATTTAATTTCATGGGCACTTCCCTAAAAATGGTTTCCCCTTTCGGTGGTTGTCCTTGATCTCCCTGCGCACTATTTCAATTAAAGGTTCCGCTAACCAGACGTCTTATAGGTTAGAGAGAGCAATTCGACGAAATTGTTCTCTCTAACCGATCGGCTTTAATACACAGGAATCAGATCAGATTTTTTAAATCACAGGCCGCCTGTCAGTATCAGTCACACGATTCAGGAGGTGCGTCACCACTCCCATAACGGTTGCATCATCCAGCGCATCGCCCTCAATAGCCTCTCCATCCTGAGTTATCAGCGCTTTCCCTTGAACTTTTACTAAGTCCAGACGGCCACGGAACAAAACCATGACTAAGTCACCCGTTCCGGCTTTCTGGCAACGTTTATAATTGCGTACCCGGCTGATGTTTCGATGGTTCGGAAGTTGCCGTCATAGCCGCGAAGACTGGTGAAAGTGAATGTCAGCTTTGCGTAGTCTGTTGCTGGAGATGAAAAGCCCATAATGGAACCCCACATGAAACACTGTACATATAAACAGTATAATCATGTGAGGATTTAGTCAATCTGAAAGACACTAGATATGTGATGTTCAGTGGACGGGAAGCGGCCACGACTGGGTTTCTAGGCCTGCAGGTTTAGTCGATAACTGAGAAGTCGCAATGGACAACTATACGGTCAAGAAGATCTTTCTGCTCTGTTTTTTTCAAGAACGTCGCAATTGCCGAAAAGTAATCGAATTCTTCTATATGTTCATTATTTACAAAATGCACTGAAAAGGCATTCGTTTTTAATTCATAGCTTTCTTCAACGTAGTACGCCATCTTGATACTTTCAAGAGATTCGACTGTAGTTCGCACAACTTCCTGGTCGGCCCTATTTTTTCCTGATTTAATAACAGAAAGAGGAACCATACAGTATTCAGGCATGTTCTGATGCTCAATAGACCATTTCATAACTTGGTAGATAAACCAACGCTGATCGTCGTTCAACTCTGATAGTCGCTGTTTCAAGTCTATTAAGTCATTGCGTATATCTTCGTGAGTTGCATTTGTTTGCCATGGTGACAAGTCAACCAGATCGTTTGCAGTTAAAAAGTTAGTTATGGTCTCTGCTGGATTACTGGAAGAAACTACAGCTGGAGCTAGTACACTTACACTATTTTCTTGGAAATAGTCTTTGAATTGGTTTTTGCAGAAAGCAAAAATCGGTTCAAATCGCTCCTTCGGCAACTGGCAAATGTCTTGGGCAATATCAGCGAGATTCTTAACACTGATATTAAATCCCTTGCGTGTAAACTCACATTTTTGCGCATTTGAAATGATTAAAAACCAAATCGTGTCGTAATTTTTATCTAGGCCATGCGCTTTGAATTTATCCAATGTGGTAACCATCTTATCCTTGCTACCATCAGATGTAATTTGTACTGCTAGACGTTTGAAAGCATCCCCCAAATCTATTGCAGGATGGTTATGCTTAATCGTATTTAGATCCATCAGTGCATAGCCATATAACTGGTTTAGTAAGGTTGGAAGAATCGTCTCCATCACCCTGTTATTGTCAAACATAGATTGTTTAGAATTAAAAGAAATATGTGTGCTCAACTTCGCTAAGGCGAGAGTCAATTGTTCGTTTTGTTTTTTACGTTCTAGCATGTTCGATCCTTCGCAAGGAGTTAAAAGTCGTGGTAATTCTACCTTCAAACTAAGGTTAATGGTTAAAGTATTAATAATGCATGCGCCAGCAAAATTGAGGTTTAAGCGTTGATTTAGTGCGAAAAACGCTTCAGATCAAACATCTTAACGACGTCATTCGTTGTAATGCGCACTTGCTCTTTCACCAGCTCGACAATCCTATTAATTATCACTGTGAGCTCTTCATGCGTTTTTGGTCTTGGCATCGTTAAACCCTCCTACCAGCTTTCGCCATTTTCCTTGAAGCCTCTGCCGAGCCGCTGTCTCTCCATCAGGCGGGAACGAAAATCCCGCCCGGACGCCAGGGCAACCGTTAGAACAGCGGACCTCTGCCGAACCCCAGTTCATTCCCCTGCTGCGAACTCTCAGTGAAGGAGCCATGCCGCATTGAGGGCATTTCGGTAAATCAGTCATTTCTCAGCCCCTGCAGCAGATGTTTGTGGCGGCGCAGCTCGCGAACGGCTCCTTGCAGACGCTGCAGGTTAGCCAGCTTCGCTTTCGTGCGTCGGATTTCAGTCGAGATATAGCGCGATGATGGAATAATCAGATCATCCGGACGGCTGGCGAAAGCAGGGATATCTCCAATAATTTCCTCCAGCTTTTTGCTTTCCTGAGCCGGTGCGGCCTTGGCTTCCGCTGCTGCGGGCTCATGCTGCTCTGGCTGTATTGCCGCTTCACCCGCCAGGCTCCAGGTGATGTTTTTACCGTCCACATGGCGCAGAACCAGACCGTCCTTGCACATTGCACCCAGCGATGCATTCAGGGCTCGCGAACCTTTACCCAGCTTTTCTGCGACCTGATTAGCGGTCATGGCTCCCTGGCCCTGCATTGCTGACAGCACCCTTTCCACAAGCGGCGATGGCTGCTTGGGTCTGATACGCTTCGGCGTATGCTCTTTCGCGGTACCCACCGACCATGATCCATCGCAGAAATCGCACAACCCCTCTTCCTTCTGCTCGCGAAGCATTTTCAGTGCCTCTACGGGCTCGATATCCAGGCGGGCTGCTACATCGAGGTAGGTTGCTTTACCCATTGCTTTCAGTGCGTCGATTACTGATTCCATAATTTTCTCCTCAAAAATCACTTAACAGATCTCAGGTGGCTAACGTTTCCGCGATAGCTCTCCCAGTCAAAGTTCACCCAAATGCCGTTATCCATACGCAGGCGATCAACAACCCTTTCACCCAGGGTTTCTACCAGCGCGTCGTAATTCAGGTTGGTCAGAACGCCAACCGGGCGCATTGCGGCCAGGCGGCGATCTATAATCTGGTTCAATAAAACTTTCTCACCGCGGCTGTCGCGCTGAATGCCGACTTCGTCGAGCACCAGCAGATCCACTTTGCAGAGGTCGTCCAGCAGCGCGGCTTCAGACTGCCCTTCGTCGTAGCAGGCCCGGGCGCGCAGGGTCAGATCCGGCACCGTCACAATCAAAACCGTTCGGCCCTGTTTCAGCAGATAATTTCCGATCGCCGCTGAAAGGTGGTTTTTCCCGGTACCAGGCTTTCCGGTGAAAACGAAACTGGCGAACCCGGTACCAAAATTTTGCGCATAGCTCTTTGCCATACTCAGAGCATGCCGCTGGCCGTCGCCCTCGACCGTGTAATTCGCGAAGCTGCAGCTACGGTGCAGGTTCTGGATTCCGGATCGCCCGAAAATTTTCTCTGCCCGCGCCTGCTGGTTGATCTTGTCGATCTCCGCTGCGCGCTTTTGCCCTTCTTCGCGCTGCCAGGCCATCAGCTCAGCTGCGTTTTTGAATTTGGGTTCAATGCCTGCCGGAATCACACGGCGAAGGCGATCGAGAATCGAACCTGCGTTTTGCATGCTTACCCCCTGAATCCTGGCGGAACAGTGTTATCTGGACGGGAGATCTGATTGATATCCCGTCCACCAGCCTGGTGATGCCCTGTGCCCGGTGCCGACAGGCGGATAATCAGGTCATCCCATTTTTCGCGGAGTTTGGCCGGGCATTTAACCTGGCGAACCCAAAACGTATCGCTCTGAACGCGCTTGAACATTTCACAAATTTGCTTGTGGCTACGGCCATCAATGGTGCGCATCAGACGAACGTCATTCGCCCAGACCGTCCAATTCGGCTCTTTCGGACGAACGATCTCTCCGTCAAAGGTTGCGGCCTCCTCGTAGAGTTTCAGCACGCGCTTCCAAATCCATTGCGCACAGGTCAAATCTTCCTGGCTACCCCACTGGCGTTTCGCAGGGCAACAAACCACTGCTTCCGGGTGACGATTTATAAATTCTGCTTTTGATATCTTCCCGTCGGACTGCGAAGCATCCGGACGAGAATTATTTTCTGGTTCTTTGACTGGTTCAGAAGAGTGACTGATTCTGGGTGAATCTCCTTCACTATCCCCTGGTGAACGAGCTGCACCATCTGGTGAATTTCCTGCACCAGCCCATGGTGAATTTGCTTCACCATCCTGGTGAATATCCTGCACTACCCTCGCACTGGTATTTGCACCGCTCAGGGTTAGTCGGTAGAAATTGCTGCCATTGCCTTTCGGCCCCGATCTGGTCTCTTTTCGCATCAGTCCAGACTCGCAAAGCGCGGCAACATGATTCATGACAGAACGACGGCTAATCTCACACTGATCAGCGATATGCTGATAGCTCGGCCAGCATTCGCCCTGGTCACTTGCGTTATCGGCCAGCTTAAGCAGGACCAGCTTACGAAGCGGGTTTCCTACCTTGACCTTCATCGCCTGAACCATCAGTTCCATGCTCATAGAACACCTCGATACAACTGAACTAGGCTACGTTTGAACAAGCTGAAACCAGCTTCACTTTGACGCCGACCATCTGCGCCAGCGCGTCGATAGCTTCCAGAGTCTCGCGGCGGATTACCGGTTGCGGCTTGCCTGTGAAGACCGCATTGGTGGCTTCGATACACTCTTTGTTAACCCTGGCCGCCCGGTAGTGCATGCATTCCTTCTGCGCCAGTTCGTTATCAATAGCGGTACGAATGGCATAGCTCAGCGCTTCCGCCTGTTTCAGGTAGTTAGGTGTATCGTTGCGGAACGCACGCTGAATAATCTGCTTGTTGTTGTGCAGCCGGCGCGCGTACTCGTCCGGATCCGAAACGTCATCCAGTGACTGAAGCAGATCGCCAAAGTGATGCAGGGTTATCAGCTGCGTCACCGTCTTCCATCCCTTTTCCTGCGCCCAGGACTCAAGCTCACATGCAATTTTTTTGATTTCCATCAGTCAGTATCCTTCTGCTTTGTCGTGCTATTTTTTGGCTCGTAGTCAGGCCAAATTTCGGCCCAATCGCCTGGACGCAAATCAGAACGAGAAACCTCTCCATTGGTGAAAGCCTCGATAACGATGCAGCGGCTTGGCGAAATAGCAGCCCGCCCCGTTGCAAGTTGGGAGAGGTAAGATTTCGATATCCCGAGGTGTTGCTCCAGCTCCTTGCGGATCTTTGGCCCACCAGCTTTTAAAAAGTCATTGAGTTGCATAATCGCTCCTGTGTGTTGAGTTGTAAGTTTATAAACCACTAAACATTTATGTCAAGTTTTTGCTTGTTTAGAAATTACTAATCAAAATGACTGCATGGACACAAAAGAAATCAGGCGCAAGCGCCTAGCGGCATGGTTTTCCAGCAGAACCTTGCCGGAGAAAGAGAAGAGCTACCTTTCACAGCTGATCAACGGCAAAGCGTCGTTCGGCGAGAGAGCTGCGCGCCGTATTGAACGTGATTACGGCATGGCTCCTGGTTATCTTGATGAAGAACCCATGGGTGAAGAGATTAAATCCCCTCGCCCGTTTGACGCGCGCCATGAAGAATTGCTTGACCTTTTCGACAGCCTTGCTGAATGGGAAAAAGAGCAGCACATGGTAAACCTCAGGGCCCAAGTAAACTCTATAGACAACGAGCTCAAGGCAAGGCTGAAAGGTAAGTCCAAACAAGAAATCCTTCAGATGCTGAAAGACCTAGAGATCGACTAACTCCCCCAAAGACCGCCTGTAGCGGTCTTTTTTTCTTCCAATACAACCACTTCCAATTTTTCTCGCCTTTTTGTTTACTATAAACTTTACATAACGGTTTATTTGTTTATAAACTTAAGCCAACTAAACACGCAGTAATCAGTAAACGTTCCGCCTACCCGGCGATAAGGGTGAACAAAGCGAACAGGCAGGATGCCCACGAAGTAGCCGCCCGGGGAAAATGGAGACCGGGATGATTCCCCAGTGTGAAGTGGAGAACACCGATGGATGAGAAGTTAGAAGCGCTTTTAGAAAAGATTGCGCGCCTGGAGCTGGCAGCCAAGCGAGGGTTGCAGATAAACGAAGAGATTAAACCTCACTTAACACAAGGTAATGTGATCTCCGTTGAATACTGCAACGCAACGCTGAAAAGCTGCGCTCTATTTCGCAAATGGATTAGCGAGTATTTCGGAGCATCTGAATCGACTGCTGCTCAGACATGCCGTGATTCTGAACAATGACATCGAGCTCTTCACTCTCCGTCTCATTGTAAAAAGTTTCACTGCCAAGGCTGTGAAGATTGCCGGTAATGACGTGACCCCTTTCAACATCATACCCACCGAGCAACTCAGCGACTGTGAATTCTCCGATTTGGTCACGGATAACGATGTAACCAATGCGGTGCTCATGATGTACTACGACTCCGCGCATGTAAGTTTCCTTGCTGGCTGTGTGAGAACTCCAGCATACCACCGAGCCTGATGTGGTTAAAAGACAGGCGCACAATATGGAAGCGCATTCCACCCTTTCACTAATGGGGATTGGTTTGTTAGCTGGAGGAGTGTGCTTCCAGTTGTGAGCAATCGAATATTGTAGATGGCTGTTAATAACCTTCATAGAGGATTCATTATGACAGACTTTAATCGTCAACCATCACGGCAACAGGCAGTCCGCCTTAACTGGTTTGAAATAAAACTTCGACAACTTTGTTATTTGCTGGCTCAAAAAGGCAACCCTGAACCCTGAAGGTTAATAGCGTCGATATAAACGCAACAACCTGACTGTCATTTAATTATACACGATAAAAAACGTGCCTTACACGGCAGGGATTTTCACACCTTAAATTAAGGATCATAAAATGAAAGCAACTATTACCACCGTAGAATTGAGCCTAGCAATCGTAAATAAAGATCTTGCAACCTTTAATGTTAACGGTGCTATTTCAGGCGTGGTTCATTTGTCATCCTCTGGCCCTGTTACCGTTGTGATTGATGGTGGCTACGTACTCGGGGAGTTCGATTGCCCAGCCTGCGCTGTTAAACATATTAGCTTGCTGTCTGTGAAGTTCGCAGAAGCGCGGAACTCTTGTGGCATGTCCTATTACGACCATAAGCGCCAACAACTCAATTGATATGGACGACATCATTTGTCATTGCGCTGTTTGCTGCCACGAATATAAAAAACCGGAAATGCACGAAAGGAAAACAGACATATATCCATTTAAGCGGACGATTTATTTATGTAAGCAATGCAATGAAAAAAGAGAAAAGCGTGACGCTTTAAGAAAGGTAAAACGCGGCATCCGCAGGACATTTCATTCAACATCATTTTTCAAATATTAAACGAGGTTATTATGTCTGTTGAGTTAAAATTATTTGGTGGTGCTTACTTCCCAAAAGATAAAGCATTAAAAAAACATCCCGATTTAAAACCACTTGCCACCGCAGTTAATGCGGCCACAAAAGCCATCGCTGAAGCCGTTATTTTCGGCAAGCTGGCGGCAGAACATCCTGAACATATTGATGATTACTTCAAGGTGAAAATCTGGGAGCACCGCGAAGGTCTTCCCTGCCCTGATTTTGACGTCTTCTCATCTGAGTTTTTCGACAGTGTGGCCGTATGGAATGTGAATGCTGGTGAACCAGCTGCGGCGCCACAGCCAGAAGCTGATGTAAAGGAAGAATGGGAGGACAACCAGACTCTGGAAGAAATTAAAATCGTTGCGCAGCTCGACCAGGCATCCCGTGCGGCTTGTCTGGCACTGTTCGGCCCGGTCCCGGGAATCACTACAGCGCAGTATGGCCAGATCGTCGATTTGAAGAATGACGATGAACCCAGCTTTGCCCGCGAGCTTGCAGAAGCACTGGCAAAAGAGCGACGCGCGCTTGAACTGGCGCCGGAACGCCAGGCGCAATTACTCTCCTGGTTACGTGAGAACATCAAAGAATCTGCACAGTGGCCGGACATTAAAAAGCAGATCGCTAAATGGATCGACACACCAGTTGATAAGCGTCCTCTGTCTACCACCACAGAAGAAAACCTTACAGACACCGGCTCCACGCTGGGCGGTGGTAACAAGACAGACCGCAGCCCGGATCTGGTTCATAACCTCTCTACGCTGCGTATCGAAGTGGCTGTTGCCATTCTGAGCATGTACGACGAGATCGACATTTACTGGATCCCGAATAAATACATGATTCCAGCGAAAGCCATGGCCGAAGCAGAACAGGACACCCGTTTCACAGCGTGGTGGAAAAAACTGCGCAGCACCCCAGGCATTCTGGACTATTCCCGTGCGGCCATTATCGCCCTGATTAAATCCGCTCCGGAGGACATTTGGATGGATCCTGTTGCCTTGCGTGAATACATCAATCGCGAGCTGGTTGAACGTGACCATGCGAACCCTGACCAGAAAACGGTTGATATAGCCTGCCGCCCTAAACCTCGTACTAATGCTGAGAAAAAAGAAAATGATGAAACCGAATCGACTGTACCGGTCAAAACTGATCTACCAGCAGTTTGCCCGGCAAAAGCTGCGCAGCTCGACAAAGAACTCAACGATGCATTCGCTCAGAGTTCAGTCTCTGAAAAGCAAGCAAGTGAACAGCCACGAGTGGAGAACCTGGGCGGCGGCGTCTTCTCTGTTGATGCTCTGATAAATACCCCCTCCTCAAATGAAGTCGAAAAACAGGAAGTGCCACCAGTACCAAATGATCGCGACTTTGCGATTTTGCATGCTCTTAATGACCTTATTTCGGGACGCGCCGACATCATGGGGAAAGAAGAGGCAGAGGGCGTGGTGGCATGCACCGGCCTGCGGGTTTCTGATGTTATCCCGCTTCTACTGGCAGATATCACAACCACGGAATTCTGCCTGTCTCCAGAGTTCTCCGACGAGGAAATCCACGACGTGGCAACCACGATGCTGGATAGCTGGTCCGACGATATCAGTGTGCGCCAAAAAATTGCCCTCGATGCGATTGTTGAATACCGCCGCCCGGAACCACCAAAACAGGTTGTACTCGATAATCCATCAGTCATGGCAAAACCTAAAGCCGAGCCCATGGCAGCACCAGAAACAAACGTTCAGCAATCGTCGGTTACCTACCTGCAACAGCTGACCATTGCAGCGCTGCAGGGCTTATGTTCCAACCCGGCATTTAGCAACCAGTATGACGAATTACCGGCTATGGCCGCCGGACTTGCCCGCAGCGTTATAAATCACCAGGAAGCCTCCTGTGCGCCTGATTAACCGTAGCAAGGGAGACAGTATCGGCGGGCCAGCATGCGCCGCCGCGCTCAAATGCCATTTGGAAAAATATGGCGAACATGGGCGTCGCTACACCCAGACGATTTACACAGTGCGTGTCGGCGAACAGAAAGTGACAGTCGAAGTCGTCAACCGGAGCCGTAGTTATGTGGCGACGGCCATGATCAGAGCCCGTCATCTTCGCCGCCTGCCAGGGTTGGCTGATTCGTGAGATTCAATATCCGCCAGCTGCAGCACGTATGATCGCAGCTGGCTATCGAGAGTGATAGCTATGAGTGAACAAAGTCTGATATCGCTGCGGGACTGGAAAGCTCGCAGATTGCACTTCCCCATAACAATCACATGCCTGGTGAAACACGGGAAACTGGGATACATACAACCGAGGCCGATTAAAATTGGAAATCGTTGGTGTATAGACGAACAGGCAATTTATATCGGACCAGGCGCGACGGGAGTCGAACCAGAAATTCACAGTGACGATGACGAAATTTTGCGGGAGATCCTGAGCGATGTCACCAAGGCCACGAAAAAATAATGTATCAATTTCCGGGCTGTATGCCCGGTTTGATCGTCGCACAGCAAAAACCTACTACCAGTATAAAAACCCTTTAACGGGTAAGTTCCACGGCCTGGGAACAGACAGAGAGAAAGCGGAAAAAATAGCCACAACGGCAAATCAGAGAATTGCAGCAGCAGAAGCCGAGCACTATTTGCGCCAAATTGATGATAGTCCAAAAGCAGCAGCACAGCGCGGGATCAGCCTCAAAGCATGGATAGAACGATATTTGAAGATTCAGAAACAAAGCCTGGATGCCGGATCGCTATCGCTGAAACGCTTTAAAGAAAAAAAACGCATGGCAGAGTTGCTTTCCAGGCGGCTTGGTTCCCGGCCAATGAAGAGTTTGGAGGTAAAGGATTTTGCCGTGTTATTGGATGAATATCTGGATGCAGGACATGCCAGCAGCGCCCTCTGCAACAGGGTGGTGTGGGTGGATATTTTCACAGAAGCACAACATGCCGGAGAGGTCCCTCCTGGATGGAATCCACCAGCAGCAACAAAAAAACCTTCGGTGAAGGTTACACGTGCGCGCCTCTCTCTGGACGAATGGAAAAAAATACTGGCGCAAATACCCGAGGATCGGTACTCGCATAAAGCAATGCTGCTTGCCTTAGTCACTGGTCAGCGCCGGGAAGATATTGCGAACATGAAATTTTCAGACATTAAGGACGGCTATCTGCACATCGAGCAAAGCAAAACGGGGGCCCGTATTGCGTTGCCGCTGAACCTCCGTTGTGAAGCCATTGGCTTATCGCTGGAGGATGTAATACGGAAATGTAGGGATAGGTTTGTCAGCCCCTACCTATTGCACGGGAAGATGAAAACTAAGGCAAAACCTGTGAATCTGATTTTGGTTTCTAAAGAGTTTGCCGCGGCACGTGATGCAGCCGGTATCGTACCGCCTGCAGGAAAAACACCAACAACGTTTCACGAACAGCGTTCATTGTCCGAAAGACTTTACCGCGCCCAGGGGATCGATACGAAAATTTTGCTGGGCCATAAAACACAGTCAACCACTGACAGATACAACGACGATCGCGGGAAGGAATGGACCAAACTTGCAATTTAATTTTTCGCTGCGGAGCTCTTGGAGAGAGGGTTAATTACTGATGGAGGTCATAAAAAAGGTAGGTATTTTGGAGAAAAGTTTTGGAGAGGTTTTGGAGAAAGGAAAAAAGTTATATATTCCAGTCCGTTAAAACAACCTACACCTTCTGAGTTCAGAGGCTTATTCATGTCATGGCAATCCTTCAAACAGGCTTACCTGGTTAAGTTCTGGTCACCCGTTCCGGCCGTTATCGCGGCAGGCATTCTCTCTACTTATTATTTTGGCATTACCGGCACCTTCTGGGCCGTGACCGGCGAGTTCACCCGCTGGGGTGGTCAATTGCTGCAACTCGCTGGCGTGCATGCCGAAGAGTGGGGTTACTTTAAACTCATTCATCTGGACGGCACCCCGCTTACCCGCATCGACGGGATGATGATAATCGGCATGTTCGGCGGCTGTTTCGCGGCCGCGCTGTGGGCAAATAACGTTAAGTTGCGTATGCCCAAAAGCCGGATCCGCATTTTGCAGGCGGTTGTCGGCGGCATGATTGCCGGTTTCGGCGCGCGTCTGGCGATGGGGTGTAACCTTGCCGCCTTCTTTACCGGGATCCCGCAGTTTTCGCTTCACGCCTGGTTCTTTGCCGTCGCCACGGCCATCGGCTCTTACTTTGGCGCAAAATTCACCCTGCTGCCGCTGTTTCGTATTCCAGTGAAAATGACAAAAGTCAGCGCAGCATCTCCGTTAACCCAGAAGCCCTCTCAGGCCCGCCGACGTTTCCGCCTCGGAATGCTGGTCTTTTTCGCCATGGTGGCATGGGCGCTCTGCACCGCCCTGAACCAGCCTAAGCTCGGTCTGGCGATGCTGTTCGGTGTGGGTTTTGGTCTGCTCATTGAACGCGCGCAGATCTGCTTTACCTCCGCGTTCCGCGATATGTGGATCACCGGGCGCACGATGATGGCGAAGGCGATTATCGCCGGGATGGCGGTCAGCGCCATCGGCATCTTCAGCTATGTCCAACTGGGCGTCGAACCGAAAATCATTTGGGCCGGTCCTAACGCGGTCATTGGCGGCCTGCTGTTCGGCTTCGGGATCGTGCTGGCTGGCGGGTGTGAAACCGGCTGGATGTATCGCGCCGTCGAAGGCCAGGTGCACTATTGGTGGGTGGGTCTGGGAAATGTGATTGGCTCGACGATCCTGGCGTACTGCTGGGATGACGTGTCTCCCGTCCTGGCCACCCGCTGGGACAAGGTCAACCTGCTGAATACCTTCGGGCCTCTCGGCGGCCTGCTCGTCACCTACGCCCTGCTGTTGGTCGCTTTTTTACTGGTCGTCGCACAGGAGAGACGTTTCTTCCGCCGTGCGGGCGTTAAAACAGAAACGCAGGAGAATGCAGCATGAAAGAGATCGTGCCTAATTATCGTCTGGATATGGTTGGCGAGCCCTGTCCATATCCGGCGGTGGCTACGCTTGAAGCGCTGCCGCAGCTTAAGAAAGGTGAAATTCTGGAGGTGGTCAGCGACTGCCCGCAGTCCATCAACAACATACCGCTGGATGCGAAAAACCACGGTTATACGGTGCTGGATATCCAGCAGGATGGCCCAACCATTCGCTATCTGATTCAAAAATGATCGCTAAGGGCCTCGTCAGGGGCCTTTATCGTATTGAATTATAAGACATCTTGATCCACGGCAAAAACGCGATTTTTGACTTAAGTAAAATCTCATTTCCCTTTTGAAGGAGGTTTTCGCGGTTTGATGTATTTACGAGCTTTACTGGTCTTCGCCTTATTGATTCCCTTCCACGCGCTGTCCCTGAATTTCTCTTCTACTTTCCTGCGTCTTAATTGTCCGCAAAGAGGACTTGTCGAGGTTATTCTGCACGTTTATGACCATACTCAGGAACGGTGGCGCGGCCATTTTGAAACCGGTGCGGGGCATAAACGTGCGGGTGATACCGAAATGATCCCGTTTGCCAACGGCGATATTCTCTTCCATTCCGTATCCAGCGACGCTTTCAGCTATTTATATGATGGGGAAACGATCCTGAGGCACTGCGTAAAGCTCGATGAGCGGCCGGTTTATCCGTCGTTTTGACGTGATCAAAGCAAACTGGCCACCCTGTGGCCAGTTTGACGGGGGATCAGAAACGATAACCCGCAGAGAACATAAACACCCACGGATCCAGGCGAGTGCTGATACTTTGCTGCTGACCGCCCGCCTTGAAGCGTACGTCCGTATCAATATCCATATACCAGACCGAGGCGTTGATCAGCCAGTCGCGGTTAATCAGATAATCCAGGCCAACCTGCCCCGCCATGCCCCACGAATCTTTCAGGCTGAGATCCGTCAGACCCGCCTCTTTACCGGTATCGTTGAATTTCTCATCAAAGAAGGTGGTGTAGTTCACACCGGCGCCAATATAAGGACGCACCTTGCTGCTTGAGTCACCGAAGTACCACTGCGCCATCAGCGTTGGCGGTAAATGGTGAACCGTGGCGATATCACCGGTAGGCCCGAGGCCCACGCGATGACGGAACGGCGTTGCAGCCAGAAGCTCAACGCCCACGTTATCCGTCGCCATATAGGTGAAAGTTAAACCTAACTGGGTGTTATTACTGACGTTAAAACCGCCCATTCCCAGCACGTTATCCGAACCTTCAGTTGGGCGAGCCGTAGCCGAACCGGCACGAATAAAGAATTCGCCTGCTTCATGCGCATACGCGCCGCCAGAGAGACTGCTTAATACAAGGGCTGCCACCGCTAATTTTTTCATATCCGCTCCATCGTTGTGGTTTTAATCGCGGATGAGAATATACTCACAAAAGAGTAATAAGTGATCTGCCACAGATCACATTAAAACCAGTAACTTAACATTCATTGATCTGGATTAATTTTTTGTTACGCACTCAAAACCAATAAGTTGTTTCCATGTCAATTTTTGGCATTTCACGGTTACAAAATTTTCCCTTTTCCCCCTCTTGCTCTTCCTCTGGCGGCTGGATAATTTATCGCTCTCACAAATTGATTTGATGCGTTCTTCTTTTGCAGGTGTGCCATGAGTGATATCAACCCGTGCATGACGTGCGGAGCCTGTTGTGCGTATTTTCGAGTCTCTTTCTACTGGGCCGAAGCCAGCGATGGCGGTGGTACCGTTCCGGTTCATCTTACCGAGCCGTTAACCCCCTTTTTGCGCTGCATGAGCGGCACGAACCAAAAGCAGGCCCGCTGTGTGGCGCTACAGGGTGAGCCTGGGGTCTCGACCCGATGTTCCATCTATGAGGATCGCCCCAGCCCGTGCCGGGAATTTGCCATGTCGGGGGAAGATGGCCAGGTCAACGAAGCCTGTAACCGCGCCCGCGCGCGGGTTGGATTACCGCCGCTTTACAAAGATATGCTTTTCCATACAAGCCTTGATGCTGCCACAGCAGGTGCATCCGGTGTACAATTGCCGGCTAATTAACACCTGCAATACTCAAGGAGAGTGCATGTCTATCACGGCGAAGTCTGTCTACCGTGACACGGGAAACTTTTTCCGCAATCAGTTCATTACCTTTTTACTGATCGCGTTGCTTTGCGCCTTTATCACGGTGGTGCTGGGCCATGCCTTCTCACCGAGTGAAGAACAGATTGCCAGCCTGAGCCAGGGCGACCATCTTGCGGGTAGCGTGGGGTTGTTTGAGCTGGTGCAAAATATGACGCCGGAGCAGCAGCAAATCCTGCTGCGCGCCTCTGCCGCGTCCACGTTCTCAGGCCTGATTGGTAATGCAATTCTGGCGGGCGGCGTTTTGCTGATGATTCAGCTGGTATCGGCGGGTCACCGCGTCAGCGCCTTACGCGCGATTGGGGCGAGTGCACCGGTCTTACCTAAGCTGTTTATCCTGATCTTTTTAACCACGATGCTGGTGCAAATGGGGATTATGCTGGTCGTGGTGCCGGGCGTTTTACTGGCTATCGTGCTCGCATTTGCGCCGGTGATGGTTGTGCAGGATAAGATGGGAATTTTTACCGCGATGCGCAGCAGCATCAGACTGGCATGGGCTAATATGCGTCTGGTGGCGCCCGCCGTGATCGGCTGGCTGCTGGCCAAAACGCTGCTGTTATTGTTTGCACCGAATTTTGCGGTATTAACGCCTAACGTCGGCGCCGTGGTGGCGAATACGCTGAGCAATCTCATTTCAGCGGTACTGCTCGTCTATCTGTTCCGCCTGTACATGTTAATTCGTCAGTAATCCCGAGGCGGGGGCATCGCTGTCTCCCGCCCCGCTCAGAAGATGGAATCACAGAATGAAGCAGTTTCTTGATTTTTTACCGCTCGCGGTGTTTTTCGCTGTCTATAAGTTGTACGACATTTTTGCTGCAACAAAAGCGTTAATCGTCGTGACCGCCGTTGTGCTGATCTACAGCTGGATTCGCTATCGCAAAGTCGAAAAAATGGCGCTTATCACGTTCGTTTTAGTAGCGGTGTTCGGTGGATTGACCATTGCTTTGCATGATGTTGAATTTATTAAGTGGAAGGTGACTGTTATTTATGCGTTGTTTGCAGCAGCGCTATTGTTCAGTCAATGGTTCATGAAAAAGCCCCTTATCCAGAGCATGTTAGGTAAAGAACTAACGCTGCCGCAGGTGGTCTGGTCGCGTCTGAATACTGCCTGGGCAATCTTCTTTATTCTATGCGGTCTCGCTAACATCTATATTGCCTTCTGGCTGCCGCAGGATATCTGGGTCAACTTTAAGGTCTTTGGCCTGACCGCGCTGACGCTTATCTTCACGCTGTTAAGCGGCGTATACATCTATCGTCATATGCCCCAGGACGACAACCACTGATTACTGACTGACCAGAACGTCAACGACGGGCGTTCTGGTCTATTCTCTCCGCACGCGAATCATAGTAGCATCCCGCCTGAAGTCTTCCGTTACGAGTTAAAACAATGACAACAACTAACGCCCCTCAGGGCGAACTGGTTTTACGCACACTGGCAATGCCCGCTGACACCAATGCCAATGGCGATATTTTTGGCGGCTGGCTGATGTCGCAGATGGATATGGGCGGCGCAATTCTGGCAAAAGAGATTGCCCACGGGCGCGTGGTCACCGTGAGAGTGGACGGCATGACCTTCCTGCGCCCGGTTGCGGTGGGTGATGTGGTTTGCTGCTACGCGCGTTGCGTGAAGCGCGGCAATACCTCCATTTCCATCAACATCGAAGTCTGGGTGAAGAAAGTCTCTTCTGAGCCGATTGGGCAACGCTATAAGGCCACTGAAGCGCTGTTTATTTATGTTGCCGTGGACAGCGAGGGTAAACCTCGTCAACTTCCGCAGGCCTGATCGACAGGCAAAAAAAAGCCTCCTTTCGGAGGCTTTTTTTATTCCATCTGCGCCCCGCCGTTCAGGCGGAAAACAATATTGACGATCAATCCGCTGCCCGGCTTGCCTGGCTCATAGCGCCATCTGCGCATGGCAGATTTCACTTCGCGCTCAAACATATTAGAAGGTTGCGCAGACAAGATTTCCACGTTATCCACGCGGCCATCCGCAGTGACGTCAAATTTCACCCGTACGCGCCCTTCAATACGCAAGGCCTGAGCTCGCGCCGGATACTGAGGCTGATTGCGGCTTACGGCGCGCGGGCCCGCTGGCGCGGTTACGGTTGGCTTTGACGTCGTTGCCGTATTGTTCATCACCGGACGTGAAGGCGCTGCATTTTCGACCGGCTGGGTCGCGCGCGGTTCAACCGGACGTTCCTCGCGTTTCGGACGCTCCTCGACCTTCTTCACCGGCTTTGGCTTCGGCTTAGGTTTTGGCTTCGGTTCAGGTTTGTGGATCACCACCGGGGCTTCCTTCGGTGGCTCCGGAACGGGCTCGGGTTCTGGCTCCGGTTCAGCCACCGGCTGTGGCGGCGGAGGGGCAACCTGCGGCGGTTCAAGATCCGCTGGCGAGACCATCGTCACCGAGATCGGCTGCGCGGGCGCGGGCATTTCAATAACCTGATGAACCGAGGTATACAGCAGACCCGCCACAACGGCACCGTGAATCACGACAGAAAGCAGCGTCGGCCAGGGAAAGCGGCGAGGTAAATCAAGGGTCATCGAAGTCATAGTCATCAACGTTAAAAAACCGAACCCTGATTTTAAATGCAAATAGCAATCATATTCAATAAGACACTTTGCTCTGGCGCAATTTTAGCGCCCGAGAGGCCAAAAAAGGCGCATACAGATCAGGGTATTAACATTGTTTTTATTTTACATTGCAGTCGTTTGCCCTTTCACATAACGTAACTGACACTTTTACCGGTTAAGGAGCTTCGCCGTGTTTTACGTGATTTACTCTGAAGATGTTGCTGATTCGCTCGAAAAACGCCAGTCTGTGCGCCCTGCGCATCTGGCACGTTTGCAGTTGCTTCAGGATGAAGGCCGATTACTGACCGCTGGCCCCATGCCTGCAGTAGACAGCAACGATCCGGGTGCTGCCGGTTTCTCCGGCTCCACGGTCATTGCTGAGTTTGAATCCCAGGAAGCCGCTCAGGCCTGGGCTGACGCAGACCCGTACGTTGCAGCGGGCGTGTATGCAAAAGTGACGGTGAGACCGTATAAAAAAGTGTTCTGATACCAAAGCGGCTCCGAAAGGAGCCTTTTTTAGGATGGCGATTACGCGCCGCTGTGCCGGGTAAACTGCTGCTCTGTAATAAGGCTTCCCCACTGATCGCCTTCCCACTCTTTTACCAGCGTAAACCCATACGACTCGTACAGACGCCTGGCGGCGGTCAGCTTATTGAACGTCCAGAGGTGCACAGCTGAAAAACCGGCGCTGTCGCAGAACCGCATCGCTTCATTCAGCAGTTTTTTCCCCACGCCGTGCCCCCGGCAGCCATCATCAAGAATAAACCAGCGAAGATGGGCTTCACCCGGCGCCAGATCCTCGCCATCTATCGCCACCGAGCCGACAATTTTGTCGTTGAGCACTGCCAGCCAAATCTGGTTACAGGGCTTCTCCAGTCTTTCACTAAACTCAGCCAGCCCCGAAGCCACTTTGGCCTCGAAGAAGCGACCAAAATTATGCTCCCGCGAATAATAACTGCCATGCATCTCCGCGATACGGCCAATCATGCCCGGGATATACCCCTGCACTATCTTCAGCTCATCGGGCTGCATATCGTTGCCCGCCTCCCGACACGCCAGCAGCGCGTTGGCATAAAGGGAGAGCCCCTCAGAAATGGTCTGCTGCTGGGCAGGAGCAAGACGTTTTATTGCTGTGACCACGCGCTCATTGCTGAAGGTATTAATTTTACTGACCGTCTCGTGACCCTTCGCGGTCAGCCTGAGGCTCTTTGCTCTCGCATCCTCGGTAGAAATGACCTCCTCGAGTTCGCCTGCGGCAATCAGGCGAGCCAGCATCCGGCTGACGCTGGACTTTTCCAGGCCCAGCAGCTGTACCAGCTGACTCGCCGTCATCTCTTTTCGTAGGGCAATTTCGACCAGAGTATGGACGGCCGAAGGCGAATAATTCGTTGAGGCCAGGGTAGAACCCATAAAACCTAACTCTCGCACCATCAGGCGCGAGGAACGTCGAATAACACTGACTACCGGGGTTTCGCTGTGCATGTTATGTCCTCACCATTTAGTTGTACTATACAACTAAATGGTGAGGGATTGTCAAACAGAATGAAAAAGGCTCCCGCAGGAGCTTTTAAAAACGCTTCAAGTGAATGAAATAAATGGATTTATTTCAGATCATGTCCACATGTTGACCACATCGATGTAAGAAGCCCTACTAGGTAGGGCTTAATGTTGTATATATGTCAGAGTTTGATGCAGTAATGTATAAGTATAGGTTCTGATTATCAATTAAGCGGCTCTTCATCGGAGGAAGGATTTTTATTGTTAGTGACTATTTTATTTACGTCATTATCATTGGGCGTCTCTTTAATATCCTCATCATTACTTTTGATTTCTTTCGCTGTTATGAAATCATTATTTTGTTTAGATAACAGTGAGCGATAATTTTCATAAGGACCAATGGAAGCCAAGTTCGAAACATTAGCAATGTTTTGTATAGCATTTAAAGATGAGGAATTAATAATATTCCGCATAGCGGCTAAAGATGAGGAATTAATAATATTTTGCATAGTTGTTAAAGCATTAGGGTTTACATAATTTTGTACAGATCCAGTAATTGCATTAACGGTATTTAGGTTTCCTATAAGTCTTCCAAAAGTAGCATTTCCCGTAATCTGTCCCCCTACAGTAGTATCAGAATGCACTTGTATCGTTTTCTCTGTTTGTTTAAGACGTTCCAACTCTGATTTGAGTTGCTTTAACTCATCAGTTCTTTTGCCAGCTTCAGTTTCTTCTAAACTAAGTTGCGCAACAAGTTGATTAATCTTGTCAAGACTTTCTTGCTTTTCACCCTCCATTTTCAATAACTCTGCTCTAGATAGATCCATAATCTCTGTCGCTTGTCTTAAATCAAGCACAAAGGACCCCATTTCATCTGCACTACCAGCAAACCTATTAAAGATCATCAAAAAATACTTTATCAATTCATTGTTAGAGTAATTAGGATATTTCACCTGATGATCAATTTCACTCCACCCTTCCTCAAATATTGTTCTAACTTGGATCTCTGAACTTATTTCTTCTTTTAATGGGCGAGTTGTTATTACATAATGAACAGACCTATAACCAGCTTTATGTATCTTAACTTCGCACTCTCCATCTCTATATACATCTAACTCTGAATCATCCCCATCCCTAATGTAAACGATAGGTTTCTCAAGCAATCTCCACATAGAGGTTATATATTGATGTATACTAATCCATTCCTTTTTAAATAGATGAAGCACGCGAATACCGATTAAATCCGTAATCTTTTCATGATAATTCTCTACTGAAACATCCATGTATTTATTGTCATCAACATTAATGTTCTCATTGCGCTTTCGTATTATCTTAGCCATTAAATGCTCAGGATCTTTTATTCTCCATCGTACAGAATGAACATTGTCACCCTGCTGCAGAAGATTAGATAGTAATGCTGCCGTTTCTTTCAAATAAGGAGTTTTTTCAGCATGCCTGACTCCAATGCTTAATAAATCACTCCAATCCATTTTAGATGTTGTGAATTCCTCTTCGGAAAGATTATTTCTTTTCAGAAATGCCTCTAGGGATAAGTCCTGTAAATGCTGATTTTCAATATTCATTATCAATCTACCTGTTTGAATTTATCAATAATCCTACCTTTACGATTATGCCTCAACAACTTCGAGGTGGACAACTATAATGAGCTATTATTATGCTGTTTTTTTTCGTAAAGGTTTAGAAATGATGAGTTGCCTGTCATAAAACTTCGCGACTTATGCAATGACAGCACCTTAGCAACAAATAATCGGGGATAATTCAATGCATATTGAATCACATTCTATGAGTTTTGATAGATTCTAGTACCTTCACCATAACTCAACTCCATTATTTTTTGCATTTGTTATATAAGCCTACGGATAACGCCAAAGAAAATCATCAGGCCGAATGCGCACCTGCAAGTAACGTACATTTTAGGAAGTCTGTCGACTACCTCATGAATTATCAGACGCCTAAAATCCCGTAATTACTACGTTCAATCTTGCCTACTGCCAATGAATTTGCTGCTGGCCGGATGATGTCGGGTGCGGTGCCGCTGGTACTACTATCCCCGGCGATACGATAAAGCGCTCTACCGTTTCGGTGGTCACAAACGTCGCGCTACAGTTGATGTTCGTGCACTGGTGATACCGCTCTTTGGTCGTGTCAGTAAAATAGCGACTTGTGCGGGCGTGAGCGGCGAAATGGCATTTTGGACAGTGAAACATGGCGAGCACCTCATTTAATTTCCGAAGCGTTAATTTTACTCAAATAATCCTTAAATAACAATCACTTAAAAACAAATCACTGCGTTAACTCTTCGCTTTCGTACTCCACATCCGAAACCTTAACCTCAAGCTCTAAGCCTGTCGTGTAGCCGCTCCCGTTGAGGTTATGCACCACCCGGCTGATTATCCACGCCTGCTCGTCTATGACGCGCTTAAACCCTCTCACCGCGATTGGTGTTTCAGGAAATAAATCTGCCCGGCCAATTGCCAGCGAGATTGAAAACTCCGCAACGCCGCGCTGCAGTTGGTCCCACTTCGCCTGCGCGGCGCGCATGGCCTGCGCCTTAGTCGCGTAGATGGTCGTCAGCTCAAGCACGTTGTCAGCCTCACCGGCCATATACTCACCCTCGCGCGCTTCCTGCTCTTTTTTGGCTTTAGTCTTTGCCGGGGCTTTGGTCGCTTTCGGGTGCTGCAGCGCTCGGAGATGCTTCTCTTTGGGCTTACGCTTGAGCATAACCTTTTGCTTTTGCGGTTTCGGGTCTTTGGTGTGCAGCCATTTCGCCGTAACGCCGGTATAGGCTTCCCGGTCAGCAATGGCAAACTGATGACGATCGCCGTCGCCCCGCTCAAGCGTCATCTGCGGAATGGGCTTTCCGCTGGCCGTCTTACCGCTCCCCGCTTTCAGGAATAACAGTTTTCCCGTTTTTACCGAAACTGACGCCCCGTTCCGTTCAGCCAGGCGGGACAGGAATACCGCGTCGGATTCCTGCGACTGGTCAATGTGAGGCACGGCGACGGCTTTCAGCGTGTCGGCCACGCTGGCCGTCAATTTATTGCGTGCCGCAATCGTCTCGACAATTTGCACGAGCGTGGTGTCATGCCATGACTGCTCCCGGCGCGAGTTCAGCGTACCGCGAAAATCGGCGCTGCGCCCCCGGATGGTGAGCGTATCAGGCGCGCCCCTGTGTTCGATTTCGTCGACCGTGAACGTCCCTTTTTTTATCAGCGCGGATCCCTGCCAGCCTAACCACAGCGTCAACGTTGCTCCGCGCGGTGGCAAAGCTATCTGGCCGTCAGTGTCATCGAGCTCGATATCGAGCTGGTCGGCCTCGAATCCGCGATTGTCGGTCATGGTCAGGCTGATAAGGCGGTCGCTAAAATCCTGGGTGATATCGTCGTTATCCAGCTTGAGCATAAACGCCGGGGCAATCTTCGCCCCGGCATGAATATCCATTCCCGTAATCATCCCGCCAGCCCTCCCAGCCAGTTACCGGCAAACGTGACCAGATTGTCGGCCTGCGTCTGCAGATCGCCATAAATGGACGCCAGCGATTTATCGACCCGCTTAAGGGACAGGCTAAACTCGATTTTTCTGGCCGCACCGTCGCTGAATAACTCGGTGTGGGTATGCGTCACTTTGTCGATGACATACATGCCGTGGATTATGCCCGTTCCGTCTATCAGCGGCCACGCTCGCCCCTCGTCTGCCATCAGCTCTATGGCGGTCAGTGACAGGCGTCCACCGGTAATTTCGGGGTATAACACACCCGACAGCGTGCGCGTGGTCTCCCCTTCCCCGAGATACTGGTAAGCCGGTGGCTTGCCGATACGGTCATTTGACGCCCAGCGGTAATCCTTCGAATACTGCATGGACTGATAGGGCAGCGTGCGGCGCTCAAACACAAATAAACCTAAAACCATTAACATGCTTTATCCCCCTCAGTCATGACGCATACTTGAGCGCCGACGCGCACGGTTTTCCCGGTCGAGTTTATCGACAGCCTCGCGGAGCTGGCGGTCAAGGTCGCTGCCCGGCGAGATGCCACCATTCAGGTTAATGTTGTATTCAGGCTTGCTCTGGTCGACGTAAGTCTTTCCGGTGGGAGCTGTTACTGGCTGATACTGATAGCCTCCATATGTTGAAGTTGCCGGAATATAAGACCCATTTTGCGAGCCGGTGGCGGCATTCGCTTTTGCGGCCTTCTGGTCAAGGTCGCTTGATTCTTTATTGATAACCCCGAGCTTTTCCAGTAACCAGTTAACGCCGGTACGCAATGTATTAAAGCTTTTGAGCGGTAACATCAGCGCGTCGGCCAGCATCTTACCGAACATCACACCCGCATTTTTGCAACTGTCGAGCGTCTCCTGCGTCGCCTTAACCGGCGCTATGAGGTCTGTAAACCACTGCCAGACACCGCGCAATTTCTCAATGATTAAATCAAACACCGGCGCGAGCGGTGCAAAGACTTCCGCCACTGGCGCAAACGCCGCTTTAAGCCCTTCCACCACGCCGGAAAAGAATGCGCTGATTGGCTCCCAGTATTTACGAATAAGGAGCGCACCGGCCACAACAGCTGCGACCACGGCCAACACCGGCAGACTGATTGCGCTGACTGCAGCAACAATGGCACTTCCTGCAGTGGTGAAAATGACACTCAGCAGACCGGCTGCAGCAATAATCCCGTTTATCCCGGCAATGACCGGCCATGCAATCAGCCCAATCCCACCCAGCACGCCGACCAGCGCAAGCCCACCGGCGACAAGGTTAAACAGGGTTTGCGTCAGTTCAGGGTTAGCTTTCGCCCACGCGGCCACCTTGCCAAGCCAGTCTGTCGCGGAAACCGTCAGGCGACGCAGTGCTGAGTCTTCTTTTTCGAAAACCTCAATCTGCAGGTCTTCCCATGCTGACTGCAGGTTTTTCAGATCGCCGTCTAGGTTATCCGTTTGTATTTTCGCAATGCGCTCGGTCGTGCCTTTTGAGTCGCGGATTTGCTGGCGCTTGTTATCGAGCGAGCCATCACCGGCAGCGGCGACGAGTTTAATCGCGCCCTTCATGGCTTCTTCACCGAAAATCACTTTCAGATATTCGCCCTGCTCCGCCGTGCCGAGCTTGTTTTTCGCAAAGGACTTATGAATATCTTTGAGGATTTTCTCGACCGGCAGCATGTTCCCTTTGCCGTCGCGGGTTTTCACGCCCAGCTCAGAAATTGCCTCTACGGCTTTTCCCATAGGTGCTTGCAGGCGGTTGAAGATGGCACTCGCACCCGTACCGGCCATCGAGCCTTTAATCCCGTTATCCGCCAGAATGCCGAGCATGGCTGTCGTGTCTTCAATGCTCGCCCCTGCGGCCTCCGCGATGGGCGCGACATACTTCATAGCCTCGCCCAGCTCGACAAGTCCGGTATTTGATGACGTGAAACCTTTCGTCATCACATCCGCGACGCGCTCAATCTCGGTGGTCGGCAGGTTAAATGCCGACTGCATGTTAGTGATAATGTCAGCGGCTTCTGCGATATCCACGTCGGCCGCGAGGCTCAGGTTTACGGTCGAGCCGGTCGCGGCCAGCACGTCATCGGCGTTATATCCCGAGCGGGCTAGCGTGGTCTGCGTGCGCGCAACATCACCCGGTGAAAAGGCCGTAGTCGCACCGATATCGCGCGCCTGTTGACGAATGGCCGCGAGCTTGTCGTCGCCCTTATCGAGCCCGAGGATTGCCTGCGTGCCTGACATTTGTTTGTCAAAACCGATGCCCGGCGCAATAAAGCGTGACGCACCATAAAGCCCGGCGGTAGCCACCCCGACACCCACCATCCCGGCATTACGCGCACCGGCGGCGAGCTGTTGCCCGGATTCATAGCGGCTTTTTACCGCGCTGAGTCTGGCCTTTTGCTGGCTGACGCGCGCCAGCGCATCACGCTGCCGGTTAAGCTGCGCGGTGGTCTCGCTGATGCTGGATTTCAGACGGCGCTCATCCGCTGACAGGGTGCGGGTATTAATACCGGCCTGCGCGAGCTCGGTGCGCTGTCGCTGCACCGACTGCCTGAGGCTGTTGTATTTGAGCTGCAGTTCAGCGGCGGATTTCTTCGCCGCCTCCATCGCGCGCGCCTGCGCGGTTGTGGGGTTTTGCGTGTTTTTAAACTGGACGGCCAGCGCAGCGGCTTCCTGTTTCGCCTTATTAAGCGACTGCCCGGTCACGGCAAGCTGTGCGCTCGCTTTCCTGAATCCATCAATCCGGGACGCCTGCGCATTCAGAGCGCGCATGCTGTTCTGAGAAGTACGGATATCGCCGGCAAGGGTCTTGCTGGCAGTCTGGATAGCTTTAAGCGGTCGGCTTGCCCGGTCGACTGCGTTCAGCAGTACCTCAATACTGACGTTATTGCTCATGGTTGTTTCCGCTTCGCTGCAGCGCCTTTTCGCGCCATGTGATGAGCTCGGTCACGCTCAGGGAATTCAGCTCTGATGGCGGCCAGTGAAATATCACCGCGATATCCGCCATCAGGTCATCGACCGAAAGGTTATCCGGGAAGGTCAGCGAGCCGAAGATGGCGACAAAAAACCGACCACCTTACCGGCGAACAAAATCAGGTCTGACGCTTCCAGACGCATGACCTCATGCTCGGTCAGCGCCGGGTACGTCATACGCGGAAGCACCTTAATCAGCGCATCGACGTCAGAGTTAGCCAGCGAGGCCAGACTCACACCGCGCAGGGTTCCCGCGTTGGGTTTGGTCACGGTCACCTGTTCGATTTTCTGCTCACCGCGCATGACCGGGTTATCGAGGATCACAATGTTCGGGTTTTCGGTTTCGGTGGTGGCGGTTTCGTTGATATTTTCCATGATGTTGCTCTCTTTGAATGTGAGTAAGTGACCGGCCAGCCTGGCTGACCGGTAAACGGGTTACAGGCCAATCGCCCGGCGGTGCTCAGCGAGACGGTCGACGCCGTCGACTTTCATCACCATGTTGACGACGTCAATCTCGATGACCTCCTTGCCGTCAATCGTGAGCTGATAGTAAGAGCACTCGGTCGAGATTTTGGTCGTGCCGCTTTCGCCCTGCTTGTTCTCGCCGCCGTCGTACTCCTTGTGACGGCCACGCATGACCACCTCAACGGCGGAAATTGCGCCGGTGTCGTCGCGCTGGAAAGAGCCGGTGAAGCGCAGCGGCACGCTGTCGGCACCCGGTGACGCGTACTGCGCCCACAGCTGGACGTCAGGCAGGCCGCCCAGTGTCCACTCAAGCGACAGCGCGTCGTCATCGAGACCGAGGTCAATCGACACCGAGCCCGGCATCCCGCCGCCGCGGTATTTCTCAAGCTTGCGGGTCAGCTTTGGCAGGGTGACGGATTCAACGACGCCCATGTAGCTGAGGCCGTCGTTAAACATATTCAGGTATTTAAGTTTGCGTGGTAACGCCATGTTCTGAGCTCCTTAGCTGTTGACCGACTCTGACAGGTCTGCCAGATAGGTATCGGTGATGCGCTGGCGCAGGGTCAGGTTTTCCAGCGGCGGGACGGGGGTGTAGTCGTAATCGATATACAGCTTCCCGGCTTTCAGGGTTTCCACGGTGTTTGACTCCGGGTCGTACCAGCATGACCCGTCAACGATATAGCCGTTGTTTTTCAGCTCGCGGAATTTGGCGTTGATACCGGCGACGATGTCGCGGATGAGCGTTGCGGAAACGGGCTTGTCCATCGCCCACGCGTGCGCCTCCGCCATCGTGTCGGCCAGCACCTGCGCCGTGCGGGTGTAGTTTTCAAACACGAATAACGGATCGTCCGAGCAGGTGCGGTTGCCCCAGAACTTAAAGCCGTCGTTGCGGATGAGCGTTGTCACCCCGGCCTGATTAAGCAGGTTGGCGTCGGTGGCCTGCTCCTGCAAATCCCATGATACCGAGGCGCTGACGCCGGTGACGCCATTCACGCCGACGTTGGACAGCGTTTTGTGCCAGCCGGTCTCCTGGTCGATTCTGGCGCGCAGGCCGAGCGCGCGGGCGGTCGCCCATGCAATATCGGTTTCGTTCGCCGTGGTGTCCCACGCAAGAAAGTCCGGGTGAATCACCATGAGCTCACGCTGGCTGAAGTTCTCACGGTATTTGATGGCGTCGGAAATGGTCTTGCAGCCCCACGCGCTCACATACCCGAACGCGCGCAGGCTCTGGCAGGTCGACGCGAGCGCGGTCGCCACTTCCTGAGAATCCAGCCCCGGCACGCCGAGAATGCGCGGCTTAACGCCAGTGACGGTTTTCGCCGTTAACAGCGCTTTCAGACCGGTGTATTTGCCGTTTTCGTCGGTCGTGCCGATGATGTTGGAAATGGTTTCTTTCTGCGCCGCTTCCGGGTCTGACGGGTCGTCGGTACCTTCGGGAACGCGCACCACCACAATGACCGGCTTGCACTGGTCTGCGATGGCCTGCAGGGATTTTGACAGCGTGCCTTTTTTCCCGGCTTTACCGATAGCCGTTTGCACGCTGGTAATCAGTACCGGCTCGTTTAAGGGGAATGTCTTTGCGTCAGCATCGCTGGCCGTGCAGACCATGCCGATGATGGCCGTCGAGACGGTGGAAATGGTGCGCGTGCCATCATTAATCTCGATGACCTCGACGCCGTGATGATAGTCGCCCATCTGTTTAACTCCGTGGTTAAGGGGTGCGACTATTTTCTGTTGTGCGTCGCGCAGGCGCGATGCAATGCCGTTGGTGGAGGGATAACACAACAGACAAAAAAGCCCTCCGGGTGGAGGGCTTCGTTTATTCTGGTCTTTCCGGCCACTCAATATCCGGTGCCGCAGAGGTGTCGACAGCGTTCAGCGCCTGAATGTATTTCATCCACGCAATCAGGCTGGCCTTGTCATCGTCGCTGATAATGCCGAGCTGCAGCTCGGTTTGCCACAGGCTGATAGTGCTTTGTGCCTTATTCAGCAGCGCGGATTTTTTCTGTTCTGCCCTCTTAACCTGACCGTTTTTCTGGGCGTCCTTATCCGTGACCCATTCGCTACCGTTCCAGCGGTCATAGGGGGTCGACGGTGCAATCGCAGTTACGCCGACGGCATAGTCACCGGGCGCGGTAATGTTGACCGGCTGACCGGTTTCCGTGTCATAAACCGTCTCACCGCGATGGTCTGCGACATACTCCCACCCGTCAAGACTGGCCGCGCGGCACACCGCGAAACCTTCTTTTTCTTCGACCGGTGCATCGATGCAGGAATTAGCAGGAATCCCCACGCCCAGCGCCAGAATCTCGACAGAGGACGTCAGATATTCGCGGGTTTCACCGTCATAGTTATAAACGGTCATGTCACCGGCTTTTGTGGCAATGCCGTTTTTGTTCAGTGTTGCTTTCGCCATTATGCCGCCCTCACGATGTAGTTAAATGCGATACTGCGCGGTCGTGTTTCAGCGCCGCCGGTATTACCAACTCGGCCTTTTGTATGCAACGTCGGTGAAGCAATCAAAGTTCCGGGCGTTGCCGCGTCAATCCCTCGCCCCTGCACATAGGTCGATTTAGTAATCACCCCAATATCCCATTCAACCGTATCGTCATAACTTTCATTCGAAACAATGGTGTGTCGGTGTTTTTCCAGCATTCCCGCCTGCGCACTCAGTAGCGCACGCCCCGAATCAACCCCGCGTCCGTCATCCCATCCACGAATAAACTCACCACGTAAATCAGGCAAATAACCCGAAGGAAACACTGCAGCCAGCCCCGGATATTTCGCCTTATCAAATGCCGCACCGTTGCATTTCAGCCAGCCTGTCGGCGGCGTTACTGACGGGAAAGGAAGTGGCACACCTACTGGCGTATATTTCGCAATATCTGCAATTAGCAGGTACTGCGGGTGCGGGTCAGCGGCGGCGAGGTGTACTGCCAGCAGACTATCGGCATAGGCTTTCACCTCGATAACTTTGTCGTCGACATACTGCCGCGTTGCCAGCACCACCGACGGGTCAATTTTCAGGGTGATGGCCGACGTGCTCGACACAATCAGAATCATGCGAATGGTCTGCGTGCGGCCGCTCCCCTCCTGCAGTTGCGGTTTATAGGTTTCCGGGCAGTTCGCCACGGCAATCAGAATCCCCTCATCGTCGTAGAGACCAATCTCGCGGATCCAGAATCCGCCCTCATTCTCGGGAATAATCTGCTCCGCGATAATCTGGCTTGTGTTGTTTGGATCAACGGTCAGCATATTCAGCGGCGCGATGCGTTTCTGATTAACGAGCTTTGTCTGCGCCGGGTCAGGGGTCGGCAGTGTGCCGTTCGCATCCCCGACCGCAATTTGAGTCAGGTTGAGTTTTGTACCAAGTGCTGCCGCGTTCGCCAGCCGCGCCGCGCCCTGATTGGTCAGAATGGCAAAATATTTTGCGGTCATGCGTTCACTCTCAGGTAATCGATTAGATGGATGGCCGAAGCCGGGTAATATTCACCGCCGACGACAATTTCCTCGGGGGTGTAGGGGTAAACGGTGAGCGCGTCGCCGTCGTAGCATCCCGCGCCGACGTAAAGCTCACCGGTCGCACTCAGGCTGATAGCCAGCCCGGTGAGGTGGCGGCTTGCCGGTTTGGCGTCTTCAATCAGGCGCTCGAGCTCCTGATACATTTCGTCAGTGATGCCACTGTCGAGCACGCCGACAACGAGCCGGAAAGTGCCTGGCTCCTCGTCGAGCTGCCACCATTCGCGCACCTCAATCAGAAAGCCGAGCGGCTCAACCACCCGACGCAATGCGCTGATGGTGCCTTTGTGCTGATGGACGAAAAACGAGGACGCGCAGACGCTGCGTTTTGTGCTCTCTGGCCACTTCTCATCCCACCGGTCGACCGACAACGCCCACGCCAGATACGGCAGCAGGTTTACCGGGCAGGTGCGCCAGTTCCACAGAGTGCGCAGCGGTAGCGGCACGCGCTGAATGTCAGCGAGCGCGGCAGCGGCGGCGACCTCCAGCGGTGACGAGCCAACGGGTAACAGCCGGTCACTCATCCGAGCCCCCGATAGTTATCTGGTACTCGGTACAGTTCGACGCCTGCGACTTACTCAGCACAATGTCGGCCTGCGGTGATGCCAGCTCGACACGCTGCACCCCCTCAACATGCAGCACCGCATAAATGGCTGACAGGCGGATATCACGCCCGAGGCGGTGCTGCGCGCTGATATAGCTCTTAAGCCTCTGCTCTGATGCCTGCCTGATGGGCTCAGACTCGGGACCGGGGTAAACGTAGAGCGTCGCGTCAATCTGGTACGGCACAATCTCGGCTGACTGGACGGTCACCCGGTCTGCCACCGGGCGCACATCTTCGGCGTTCAGTGCTTTTTCAACAATTGCCAGTAACTCATGGCTCGCGGTGCCGTCACCCTCACGGGATAACACGGATATCGTCACGCAGGCGGGGGACGGGCTTTCGACCGAGACGTCAGCGACCCGCCCGTCGGCGCTGCGGCCGTGATACTCGTATGCACCGACCGGACCCGCCACGCTTAATCCTTCAAAAGCTTGTTGCGTACGCAGACGCAGGTCGGTGTCGGACTCCATAACGGCAGGCGTCGGCGGGATGGTGGTGTCATCCGCCGGGGTGATGGTCAGTCGCGCGGTATTGTTGTTCCCGGCCAGGACGTCAAGGTCGTTACCGGCGGAATAGGCCAGCGTTACCGCCTGCGCGGCTTCGTTCACACGCTGACGCCAGATAACTTCACGGTAGGCGTTTTCCTGCAGCAGCTTCACAATCGGCTCTGACTCAAGCGTCAGCGTCCGGGCGATAGCCTCCTGCTGATTTTCGGGATAAAGCGAAATTAGCGTCGCAATGCGTTCGGCAAGAATGGTTTCAAAGTCCAGTTCTTCCACCACATCGGGAACGGGTAACTGATTCAGGTCAACGGTTGCCATAGTGATTAGCTCAGTGGAATGGTGATGGAAAATGGCTGGCCGCCGGTCGAGCGAGTGCCGGTGATGTCGACATACAGCCCGCCGTCGGTCTCCGACCGTTCAAAGGTAATGGTCGAGAGGTCTACGCGTGGTTCCCACTTTTGGATCGCGGAACAGCACGCGGCCATAATCTGCAGGCGCAGCGCCGGTGTCTGCGGCTGGTCAATCATCTGCGACAGGAGCGAGCCGTATTCACGTCGCATAACGCGCGAGCCAACCGGCGTGACCAGAATGTCGCGCACGCTTTGCCGGATATGCTCAACCTCAGAGATACTGAGGCCGGTCTGGCTGTTCATTCCCAGATAACGCACCGTCATTTGATGCCCTCCGTCCAGCTTCCGCCCCGTTCGACGCCGCCGTGGTCGTGGTTATCCACCTGCACGCCGTTTGATTTCAGTGTCCCGCCGGTGTGCTCGATGTTTCCGGACATAGTCCCGCCGTTCTTCACTTCGAGCGTGCCGGTCGTCAGTTTGTTGGTGCACACCACCTCCGGCGTATCGAGCGTGATACTGGTCGAGGCTTTCACCAGCACCACCGGCACGGTTGCCGTAATTGACTCAGACGCGGTGATATCAGCGGTTTTGATGCCTGACACGGTGAGCGCGCCGTTTTCGGGCTCGTACTCGATAACCGCCCCGTCAGGAAAGGAAACGTGAAGCGCATCAGGTGAGGCAGACGGCGCGGGATGGTCATCAGAGAATATGCCGGGCAGCACAAACGCCGTATCGAGCTCGCCGCCGATCGCCAGTAAAAGCACCTGCTCGCCAACGGACGGAGCCCACCATACGCGCGAGCGACCGGCGCGACAGGTCAGCCAGTTCAGCCAGGTGGTTTGCATGCCGCCGGTCTGGACACTACAAAGCCCCTCGTCGTGGTCGACGTCGGTTACGATGCCGGTGCGGATAAGGTTGCGGATCGCGCGTGCGATTTCCTGCAGAGAATTTAGATTATTCATGGGGAAAGGATGCCGCCGGGGGAGGCCAGCGGCAATGGAACGGTGTTTTGTGGTTGTTGTGACAACGCTCAGAGAGTTAGGTGTTTAATTATCAGCGTCTCGACGAGCTGTTTATCTTCCCGGCTGAATCCGAGTAACTGGCGCTCTGCATACTGCACGTCACGGCTGTGCGGGTTAGGGCGGTCTTTTAGCCCGAGCTGATGGACACGCGCGATGCGCTGCACCTTGCCGGTAAACTCCACCACCGCGCTGTTTTCGCGGCCAGTGGCTTTCATGTACCGGCTTGTGCGCAGCTTCTGGAACATCGCCCGTTTAATCCGCCCGGTCTTAGCCCTGAGCGGCTGACGCTTTCGCGCCTGATAGGGCGAGCCGTCCGGGGCTTTTTGCTGTTTGATGCGTTGCTGTTGCGATTTGCGCAGCTCCTTTGCTATCTCTCCGGCCAGCTTACGGCGTGCAGCCGGTGACAGGGCAGCAATCAGACCATTGAGCCGGTCGTCAAAAGGCTTAAATTCACTCATCCCATTTACTCGCCAGCTCCCCGTCAAGATAGAGCTCTTTTGGTGGTGTTACGGGTTCCGGCAACGGCGGCTCTGGGGCATAGCTTACGTGCAGCGCGCCGTTTTCCTCTCTGATGATTGTGCGCTCGGTGAGCTGCAGGCTGATGCTGATGTCGACACTGTCCCCGTCGTTTAAATCCATCTGGAAACGGTAGCCCTTTTTACGGCCATTATCGAGCGTGCAGATATCCGGCTGGTTTTCCCTGAGCCATGCGGCCACCGGCACGAAAATCAAATCAGGGTCGCCCACAAAGTCACACACGATCACATTCAGGGTGTAAATTTTCTCATGTGAGAGCGAGGCCGCGAGCCGCGCATCGATATTCCCCTCATCGGCAAAGATGCGCATCATTTCGGGGTTTGTTTCAAGCTGCGGGACGGCTTTAATCAGCGCTTCGCGCAGGCTGCGTGCTTTCTTCATCGAGTTTATCCTGACAGTCTTTGACGGTTTCAACCTGCAGCGCGCACGCGGCGAGCGCGTGCTCAAGCCTGCGAATATCGGCGCTCAGGTCGCCATTAGTGGCCGGGTCGCTTCCCGGCATCGGGCAATAGCTCACCTTCGGGCAGGCGCTGTAAACAATGACCGGCGGAGGCGCAGGCGGTGCGGGTGTGCAGCCGACGCACAACATCAGGCAGCTCAGCGCTGTACCAGCGGCGTAGGGTTTCATTCTCATTTATCAGCCTCGTAATGGTTTCTTCACGCCGCACGGCCATCGCACCGGCGGCCAGCACTTCGCCGCGTAAACTGACCTGCGCGGTTTCATTTCGCCTGGCTATTCCCTGCGAAACGGAAAGCTGATTTTTCAGCATTCCGATCGCGGTTTTTTGTTCGGTCGCGACCCTGTTCGCCCGTTCAAAAGAGCGCGTCAGGTTGCCGTTTTCATGACGCTGCCAGAGCACAACCGCCATCAGCGCGGCCAGTAAAAACAACATCACTTTCATTCAATCCCCCTGAGGCAGTAGGCACGCTCGCGCGCGCGGCGATTTTCCAGCCCTTTGTTAATTTCGCCATTCACATACACCCAGCGGGTGAGCTGGTCGCACGCCTGCGGCCATTGCTGGCGTTTGATAAACGAGACCAGCGTCGACCGGCAGGCCGCGCCGGTTCCCACGTTGAATGAGAAACTGACCAGCGCGTCGTAAACCTGCGGCGGCATTTTCACCGGCGCGCAGACCGCCAGACGTTTCTCAACGTTCAGTACATCCGCGACGAGGTTCTCCGCCGCCTGACGTTCGGTGATTTCCCCTTTCGGCACGACGCCTGCAGTGTGGCCGATGCCCGACGTCCACACTCCCGCGCTGCACTGGTAAGGCGTCAGGCGACAACCTTCGAGGTCGGCAATCAGCGCAAGCCCCTCAGGCGAGGTGTTAAGCAGACGAAAGTCAGGCATCAGCGCTGCCAGCGCCAGCACGGCGGCCACACTGCAACGTTTAACGATTGATTTCACGAATAGCCCCTTTATCGAGTCCGAGCGATGTCAGATAGAGGTACGTCTTGCGCTTAAACCAGTAGTTCGTCAGCGCGGTAAAAATGGCGCATCCGCCGCCCACGTAAAGCGCCATCTTTTCGGGCGACATTGCCCCGACATACGCCAGCCCCACGGCCAGCCAGTAGGCAATAAACGTGGTGATTTTTTCCATACTCAGTCCCATAGATTCACCGTTTCGGTTCTGGCCGCGCTCTCGGTCTCGGGCAGCTCTACTGCCGTGCCGTGCGGCAGGATCACGCCGAGCTCAGACAGGCCTGGATTTGCCTCTAAGACGGTTTCGACCACACCCTCAGTGCGCCCGTAGTACCGGGCGCAAATCGCGTCGAGGGTGTCACCCTGCAGCGCATAGGCTTTCATCAGATTTGCCCCACGATGCAGCGCGCTTTGTCCTGGATGCGCGCGACAGACCAGCGCATGTCCCGCCACATTTCATCGATAGTGCTGTCGATGCTGTCGGCCTTTTTATCGCCTTTGGCGGTCGCATCCACGCCGCGAAAACGCTCATACAGCGTGGCCGTCGTCATCGAGCACACGGCGTTGAAGTAGTGGAAAACGCGCACGCTCTCGCCGTCGAGCTCGTCGGTCGGGACATCCGCCAGCGTGGCGTAACCGGCATCAAGCTGACTTTCGCGCCAGTCGCTCAGCTCCGCGTTAGTCTCCGCAATGGCGGTCTTAATCGCCCGGCGCAGGCGCACGGGGGAAACGGTCTGCTCCAGCCGCATTTCTTCCCGCACGCGCTTCGGATCCACGTCAGGAAAAAACGGGGTGTTTTTGATTACCGGCTCGCTCACGCCCGGTGGCGGTATCACCACGCCCGGCACATCCTGCGGCTCTTTTTTTGGCTCAATAATCAGCGTCGTCATGACAACCTCGGGTAATGGGTGGGCGGTGGACGCCGGTCGCAGTCAGGGCAATTGATACCCGCATTGACCGGCGTGCCGCCCGGCTCGGGGAGCGCTCGGTTAACCAGCGGCTTTTGCCGCCTTTGGTGGACGCCCGCGCCGTGCCGCCGGTTTAGCGGCGACTTTGCGCGTGCGCGGTTGAGTCGTTTTGGTTTTCGGTGCCGGTTCAGGCTTTGGCCTGAGCTGACGCTCTAACTGCTCAATGTCTTTTCGCACGCCGATAGTGCTTTCTAACTGGATCGCACGCTGCAGGTGCGCCAGCGCTTCGGGCAGTTGCTTTGCATCACGCAGCACGTAGCCGGTAATTTTGTGCAGCTTCGCGCGCACGATATCGGGCATATCCGCGCGCTCAGTCAGCGCGAGGGTGTCGAGCAGGTTTTCGAGCTCGACCGGCTGTTTTGCCATGAGCAGGCGCTGCGCGGCGAGCGCGACCTCTTCGGCCAGCAGGTAAGGCGTCGGACGTCGCCCGGTCGGCATGGTCAGGCCGTAGGTCATGGCATATCGGGCAATCTCCAGCGCCCCGGCGATATCGTCAGCATCTAGACGCCACAGCATGACAGTCATGAAAATGTCATCCTGCGCACCCTTGCCGTTTGCGAGGACGCCAGCGACCCACGGCAGATAGAACGGCAGCAGCTCACGCTTTTTGTCTGCCTTTCGCTCATTGGATCGGATTTGTTTCAGCGTGCGGTTGTCTGCGGCCAGCTTAACCAGCATCTGCTCATAGGCAGTTGCATTGCGCAGCGGCTTAGCAGCCCGCTGCGCTGTTTCAGAGGCCGAGACCCGCATCATGTGACGTGCTGCGGGACTCTTCATGGTTTACTCTCCACCTTCCTGTGCTGCAGGCGCGGAAGCGCTTTCCGGCGCTGCCGGTGGTGTGAAGTCACCGAGCTTGATGTTTTCAATCAGGCAACCGGCGGCGTAAGCCTCGACCACGTAGTCGATATTCATTGACTCGTAGTTTTCCACGCGGTCTTTTTTCGGTTCTTCGATGATGGCGCGGCGGTGCGCGTCATCCATGAAGTAGATAGACAGGTTGTCGAGACGCGTGACCATCAGTCCATCTGCCGGGAAGTAAGGCACGCGCACGGCTGGCAGGTTGCCGATTCGCTTCTGGCTGATGATGATGTCAGCGGCCAGCGATTCGGTGTTTGCCTGCTCCTGATTGACGATAGGGAAATACTTATCCGCCATCAGCTTACGCCCGGTGATGACGACGAGCTCCGGGTCATCCTGATAAATCTCGTCAATCAGGTTACTGGTGGCATCCATGACCAGCGCGTCGAGGTTCGCATAGTCGCCGTTTTTACCCACGCGGATCACGTCGGAAATAACCGCTCCGTCCTCGTCGGTGATTTTGGACATCACACGCGCTGGCGCTTCATTGCGGTACTTCTGCAGCCAGCCGATCGCCACGTCCTGCAGCATCGGGTTTTTTACACGGTCTGACGTGTCGGCGCGCTTAATACCGTTGAAACCGGCCATGATGAAATCGAGGGACTGGCGCTTGATAATGGCGTCACGGATACGGGTCTGGAAGTCCTGGAATCGCGCCCACAGGTCGAGCTGTTTGTAGCGGATATGGAAGTCAAAGTTAATCTGCGCGCACTCGTATTTGTTGGACTCCAGCGCGGTAAAGTCAGCGGTCTTACGCTCATCATCACCGGCGGTGTCGGCAGTGCTCGCAATTGTGCCGTTAACACCGACCCCGACCTTTTCGCCTTTCAGCTCGTCGACCGGCACGATGTTGATTTTGGTCAGAAACGCGGATGACATCTGCAGAGTCGTCATCAGGGTTTGCGTGACCGACGGCTCGACGGAGAATTTCTTCGCCACGTCATCGGTGGAAACGCCGTTCAGCTCCGCGACGCGGGACAGGTAGGCATTAAATTTGAAGCGGGTATCTTTACGCATGGTTTTTCCTGTTCGGGTAAAAGGGTTCAGGCCGGGCAGCACGCCCGGCGTGTTATCAGCAGTTGGTCAGCAGCTCGTCGCCCGTACCGCCTTTTGAAAGTTCGCGGCGCGGCTGGCTCTGGCTTTCGGTGTTATCGAGGGAGCTTTTGAGGGCGTTAAACGCCTGCGCGCTTTCTTCCGCCTTGCTGGTCACGTTCTGCTTAAGCTGCGCAAAAGCGGTCTCCAGCTCGGTGATGCGCTTGTCGGTGGCGTTGAGATTGGTTTGCACCTGCTCGGTGACGGTGGTCACCGCCTCATGCATATCCGCGAGACGCGCGTCATCGCTGACCTGCTTCCGGCTGAAAATGGCTTTAACCATATCGGTAAGGCTGTTAAGCATGGTGTCGGGAACGTCCTCAAACTCCAGTTCAGCCAGTGAGGCGACAGAGAAAACGTCGTCCGGCTGGTCTTTTTTACCGGCGAGCGGGTTCTGCGCGGCGCGGCTGCAGAATTCGAGGTATTCGGTGCCGAGACTTGCAGGGTCATCGGTGACGGCCAGGCCAACGAGGTAACATTTGCCGCTGTTGGCAAAGTTCGGGCGGATCTCCATGGAGGTGTAAACCTTCTGCCCGGCCTTAACCATGCTGACCAGCTCGTCGAGCGGGGCGATTTTGCCAAACAGCGCTTTTTTGCCATCGAGCGCAGAGCCATCGCTGATAATCTCAGCCTTGAGCTCGGTCACATCGCCATAACGTTTAAACGGGCTGTCAGGCATCAGCCCCCGGATATGTTCGAGGTTAATGCGGCAGCCGTAGACGCGCGGGTCGAACGTGTCGGCCATATCCTGAATATCATCGCCGCTGATGACGCGGCCATCGCAGGTGTCACCCTCGACGCCGATGCGAAACCATTTAGAAACTTTCTTTGCCATTGTTCAGGTGTCCTGATGTTGGGTTTTCGGGTCGGGTTTAGTTTCCCGACTCTGCCCCATATCAGCCACCGCTTACGATCTGATTAGATCTGACACAACAGGCACTTAGCGCGAATACCCTCCCATTTCCTTAGCCTTGCCACGTCACACCAAAAACGAGGCAAGCATGACCATTTCAACTGACCTTTCACTGCTCAATGACCCGCGACGACAGGCGCGCCTGTTGTACTGGCAGGGGTTCGCCGTGCCGCAAATCTGCGACATGCTGCAGCTCAAGCGCCCGACCGTGCAGAGCTGGAAACAGCGCGATGGATGGGAGGAAACCGCCCCGATTAACCGCGTGGAATCGACGTTAGAGGCGCGGCTTATTCAGCTCTATGCAAAGCCAGACCTGACCGCGCATGACTTCAAAGTCGCGGATTTTCTGTCGCGCCAGATGGAGCGGCTCGCGCGCGTAAACCGCTACGGCCAGACCGGAAACGAGGTGGATTTAAACCCCAATATCGCCAGCCGTAACAAAGGGGATCGCAAAAAGCCGAAACGAAACTATTTCAGCGAGGAGGCCATAGAAAAACTGGAGGAGATTTTCTTCGACCAGTCGTTTGACTATCAGCTCCGCTGGCATAAAGCGGGGTTAGAGCACCGCATCCGCCACATCCTGAAATCGCGACAGATTGGCGCGACGTTCTACTTTGCGCGCGAGTCCCTCCTGCGCGCGCTTAAGACCGGGCAGAACCAGATATTTTTGTCGGCCAGTAAAACGCAGGCTTACGTGTTCCGTAAGTACATTATCGCCTTTGCCCGTCTGGTTGACGTCGACCTGTCAGGCGACCCGATTGTCATCGGCAACAATGGTGCTGAGCTGATATTTCTCGGGACCAATTCCAACACCGCGCAGAGCCACAACGGCGACCTGTACGTCGATGAAATTTTCTGGATCCCCAATTTTCAGAAGCTGCGCAAAGTCGCCTCGGGCATGGCCTCGCAGTCGCACCTGCGCACAACCTATTTTTCGACCCCGTCGACACTGGCGCATGGCGCTTACCCGTTCTGGTCAGGCGAGCTGTTTAACCGTGGCCGCAGCAGCGCCGCCGAGCGTGTCGATATCGATATCAGTCATCAGGCGCTTGCCGGTGGCGTGCTGTGCGCGGATGGCCAGTGGCGGCAGATTGTTACCATTGAGGACGCGCTCGCCGGTGGCTGCACTCTGTTTAACCTCGAACAGCTCAAGCAGGAAAACAGCGCGGATGACTTCCGTAACCTGTTTATGTGCGAGTTCGTCGACGATAAGGCGTCGGTATTCCCGTTCGAGGAGCTGCAGCGCTGCATGGTCGATGCGATGGAAGAATGGGAGGACTTCGAGCCGTTCGCCGACCGTCCGTTTAACTGGCGTCCTGTCTGGATTGGCTATGACCCGTCACACACCGGCGACAGCGCCGGGTGCGCGGTACTGGCTCCGCCGCTGGTTGCCGGTGGCAAGTTCCGCATCCTTGAGCGTCACCAGTGGAAAGGGATGGACTTTGCCGCGCAGGCCGAGGCCATCCGGGCGCTGACCGAGAAATACACCGTTGACTATATCGGCATCGATGCGACCGGCATCGGCCAGGGTGTTTACCAGCTCGTGCGCTCATTCTTCCCGGCGGCGCGCGCCATCCGCTACACGCCGGAAATGAAAACCGCAATGGTGCTGAAAGCAAAAGACACCATTCGCCGCGGGTGTCTGGAATACGACGCCGGGGCAACCGACATCACGCAGTCATTTATGGCTATCCGCAAAACCATGACCAGCAGCGGCCGCAGCGCCACCTATGAAGCCAGCCGCAGCGAGGAAGCCAGCCACGCGGATATCGCGTGGGCGACCATGCACGCCCTCCGCTTTCCGCCGGTAGCGGTATGCAATCAAGCTCCATTCTGGATATTAACTAAGATGAAAAAACGCCAAAACAAACAGCCAAAACATACCAGCATGACCGCCAGCGCTCCGCAGAAAATGGAGGCGTTCACCTTTGGTGAGCCGTCACCCGTTCTGGATCGCCGCGACATCCTCGACTATGTCGAATGCATCAATAACGGCAAATGGTATGAGCCGCCGGTCAATTTCTCGGGGCTGGCAAAAAGCCTGCGCGCAGCCGTACACCACAGCTCCCCGATTTACGTGAAGCGCAACATTCTGACCAGCACCTTTATCCCGCACCCGTTGCTGTCCCGTCAGGACTTCAGCCGCCTTGTGCTCGATTATCTGGTGTTTGCCAACGGCTATCTTGAAAAGCGCATGAGCGTGACCGGCCAGCTCTTTAAACTGGAAACCTCCCCGGCCAAATATACCCGCCGTGGTGTCGAGGATGGCGTTTACTGGTACGTGTCGGACTATACCCACCCGCACCAGTTCGCGCCCGGTTCGGTGTGCCATCTGCTTGAGCCTGATATCAATCAGGAGCTCTACGGGATGCCGGAATACCTTAGCGCGCTCAATTCCGCCTGGCTGAATGAATCCGCCACGCTGTTTCGTCGCAAGTATTACCAGAACGGCGCGCACGCGGGTTACATTATGTACGTGACCGACGCGGCGCAGAGCAGCACCGACGTCGAGGCGCTGCGCTCTGCCATGCGCGACTCGAAAGGACTCGGGAATTTCAAAAACCTGTTTTTCTACGCCCCGAACGGGAAACCGGATGGTATTAAGATCGTGCCGCTGAGTGAAGTCGCCACGAAGGATGATTTTTTTAACATCAAGAAGGTGAGCGCCGCTGACCTGCTCGATGCGCACCGCGTGCCGTTCCAGCTCATGGGCGGCAAGCCTGAAAATATCGGCTCGATGGGCGATATCGAGAAGGTGGCGCGGGTGTTTGTGCGTAACGAGCTGACGCCGCTGCAGGAGCGTTTCAAAGAGATAAACGACTGGCTCGGGATGGAGGTGATCCGCTTTAAGGATTACAACATCGAGACCGAGTAAACCCGCATAGAATGCCGCCTCCGGGCGGCATATCCTCAGAGCTCACCAGACGCCGCACACGCCACGCAACCCCGCCAACGCCTCACGATTCAACCTCACCACTCAGCGCGCCGCCACGACACGCACAGACGCGCAAAATAAATCCTGTCACCACGTCTGGCGCGCAGTGCTATCCCCGCCTCGCCTGCCCGCTTAATGTGGCGGATTTAATGCACTTGCATCTGAAGTGCCGAACCACGTCAGTGCTGGCGCTGGCAGGTAAACTCCTTAATAAAAAATGTATGCAAATTCACGCACCGATGTCATGCACTGCTAAAGCTGCTGAATTTGAATGATTTTCAACTCAAGGTTGCGCTATATCACTAAAATTATAAGTAGTTATGAGCCCTACTATTTTTGCGCTTGAAACCCCCTCAGACTTAAGATAGATCTTTATGCTTTAGGGGGCTAGTTAGCAACCTAACACTACACACAAATCATATATGACAAATGAGGCGTAAACATGGAACTTAGGCTAAAAAATGTCACAAGTTACAATAAAAACATTTTCACGAATGTAGACCTCTCAAAGAAAATAAATATTCTATATGGTCAAAACGGTTGTGGGAAATCTACAATCTCAAATTTCTTTTACAATACGACCCACAAAGATTTTGCAGAATGCGAATGTCCATTACTAAATGACTATCGCCCAATCGTTTATAATTCAAAATTTATCGAAGATAACTTCTATCATGCAAAAGAACAAAAAGGTGTATTCACTCTAAGCAAGAAAAATGCAGATATAGAAAAGGATCTAGCAATAAAAGAAGGCTTAAGACAAGATTTAAAAGAACAATACCGGAATAAAAGAGATGCAGCAACAAAATTAAAAGAAGAACAAAACACCAAAGAAAATGACTGCATCGAGGCCATTTGGGTAAAAACAGAATCGATAAGATCGTCTGATCTAAAAAACGTCATGCGAGGTCCACTAGGGAGCAAAAAGGCTTTTTTCGCTCAATTACAAAAAACACTTGCATTACCAATCGCAAACTTGGAGCAACTATCTAAAGAGTACAGCGAACTGATAAAGTACAAAAATAAAGAAATACCTCTCATCACTGCTTTGTTATCATTTGCACTTTCAGAAGAAGATAAGAAACTATTAGCCACACCTATTATAGACTCAAGTAACAGTTATTTATCAGAAACAATAAAACGACTTCAAAATCTTGACTGGGTAAAAAAAGGGAAAGAACTTTATCTTAAAGATAATTTATGCCCATTCTGCCAAGAAAGCACAATCAATGCTAAATTCATAGAGGCAATTGAGTCTATCTTTGATGAAAGTTACGCTAATAAAACAAATCAAATAAGCGCAATTAAATCAGCTTATGAGTTAGCGACGAAACCAATTTATCAAAAATTAACTCAAGAAATATCTACTTGTGAACTGATAACTGAAGAGGATAGAGAAATCACCACTTCTCACATCAAAATTTTAGATGAAATTGCAAGTAGGAATATAGATCTAATAATCAGCAAACTTCATAACCCTTCATCTATCATCATACTTGAGAGTGATGAGTCAATCGAACAAAAGATAATTAAGTGCATTGCAGATTATAATACAATAATTAAAGATATTAATCTTAAAGTTGCAAAGTTCAAGGAAACCGAAAACGCAGTTAAAAGTAAAATATGGCCAGCTCTTAGAAACTTTTGCAATCCAGAATTAAATGCCTTAGCTGCTCACGAAAAGACCTTTCAAGATAACCACAAAAAGATTCTTGATGAAATGAAAGAAATTGAAAATCAAGGAAAGGATAATACTAAAAACATTAAAGAACTGAGAGAACAGATTTCGAACATCGATGAAACAATCGAGTCTATCAACTTGAGACTGAAAAGTTTAGGCATATATGGCTTTAGTGTAAAAAAACACGAAGAAAATAAGGATATGTACATCATTTCCCGTTCAGACAAAGATGAAAATGATGATGTATACAAATCCCTTAGTGAAGGAGAGAAAACATTAATCACTTTTCTCTATTTCTTGGAATGTTGCAAAGGGAAAACGGATAAAGACGACGAAGATAACAGAGATAATTTAATAATCATTGATGACCCAATATCTAGCCTTTCACAAAATTATGTTTATGATATAGCATCAATCATTCATCATGAACTAATCAAAAATGAAACCACAAAAAAAATACTAATACTCACTCACAATCTCTATTTTTTCCATGAGTTGATAAAATTATCTCCTAAAAGTAAAAATGACAAAAACTTCAAGCGTGATTACCGTCTTTTTAGAATCACTAAGAATGAATTTAGCACCATCACCGAAATACAAAAAAATAGTATACAAAATGAGTATCAATCACTTTGGCAAATATTAAAAGACGCTAAAGAAGAAAAGGTCAATAAAATCATAATACCAAACATAATGAGAAACATTTTAGAATACTATTTTGGCTTTGTTCACAGAACAGACTCCTTACAAGATGAACTAACTAAACTCGAAAAAGATGAGAACAATAGCGATTTTAGGGCGTTTTATCGATACATAAACCGAGGTTCTCATTCTGACTCTGTGAATATCACCGATATGGGTGACATTGACCCAGACAAGTACCTCAAACAGCTAAAAAGTATATTCTCAGCAACAGGAGATGAAAAACATTATGCTAAAATGATGGATGAAATCGATGAGGAAATCGATGAGGAAACCGCTACCGCTTAGGCCGCATATTATCGATTCGGGTATGAACGACGGTGCTTGCGCACCGTCTCCCAACGCCCGAAGCGGTAGCGGTTGTACTGGCGTACATTCACTAGCTTTAACATGAGTTTATCTCCATGCAAGCGCCATTGTTGCCAATAGCAGCCTTTATACCCTCTGTATAAAGCTAATACGAAGAGTAATGCAATGCAGATATCCCAAGCGGTAGCACGGACATTCTATTAAATTTTTTTCAGAAGTCAAAATTTAACTTGATTTCATCCCACTCCTGAGCACACGAGTAGCTAAAAGACTTCTTGCCATAAACTACTGTTGCACCACGCGTCAGCGCGTTAAGTTCCCACCGTTCCGGGTTAATCCCTTCCAGAGCTAAATCGAAACGAATTTTTGCGACGCGATCCCTTTCGGCTTTTGTCATCCTGGCTGATGGCGCTAGCTCGCTCGTTTTGAGCTGCGCATTCCTTCTTTGCTGGCGATTCTTACGCGGTACGCCAGCTTTTAACGCTCCGTTAAGCACCTTCACGACGTCCGGCTCATTCCAGCCGATAACCCCGCGCTCAATCAGATTTAACACCGCTGCGGCTTGCTCAGACGGTGTGGTGGTCATAACAGGATCGCCGCCGCCGGTGAGCTTTCCACAGTTATTGACAGGACTCCGAGGCGCGGCAGAGCCGCTTTTTAAGGTCAAAGGCTCAACGGCCAAAACCTTTGGTACGATTCGCCATTCGGCTGTACGGGTTACATGGACACGGTGAGCCCCGAGGTGAGGGGCATAAATCCCGACAACCCTCTCAACATCTTCCTCGTATTCGTTGACCTCATCCGTCACCTTACGGGCGACCCTGACGGCCTGAGCATCACGCGGCATGTTTGCCCCACCCTGCGCGATGATGTACCGCTCAAAATCCCCCTCATCTGCAGCTGCTCGCGCGGCCTCGACCCTGTCGTCAAACTCGCAGGCAATACTCACCCCGCGCGGCAGTTTGCGCAGTTCGCGGTAAGCGCCCATCGTCGGGAGACCAATCGGTTTAAACTGAGGGATACGCCATGTTGACGCCCATGCGGTGACGGCTGCGGCCGTATCTTTCAGAGGCTTGCCGGTGTCGTGATCGAGCTGGCCGTCAAGCGCGTAACCGTCGATATTTTTTGCAATGTATTTGGCGATATAACCCGCCGCCCCGCCCTGATTAAGATGGCGTGACTCAAAGCGCTGTTTTGCCGCGCCCTTTTCGTGTCCGTCCTCTTTGAGGGCATAACGACGCATAATTTCGTTAATGGCTTTACGCTGACCGGGTTTGCAAAACAGCATCATGTGCCAGTGTGGCGTGCCGTCGTGGTGCGGTTCGACAACGCGCATCCCGTAAACATCTAAATCGTTATCTTTGAAAGCTGTACGCATCAGGCTCCAGATTCGGCATAGATAGCGCTGGCCGTCTTTGGGTGTGAATACTGTTTCGTTCCAGCCGTGATTGAGCTGTACAGTTTTGCTTTCACCTTTGCCAACCTGACGGGTCGGGTGATACTTCGATGGAGTGGTCAGCGTGATAAACATCCCCACGTCACCAACGCTGGTCGCGTAGCGTTCAATCCCGGCGATAGTATTCATCAGCTCCATACGACGTATTTCAGGGTTCGAAATACTCCCCATGACCTTGCTTATGAGGTCAATACGTTCGCCGGTGATTTTGTTTTCCAGTTCGCAGGATTTCAGGTATTCGAGATTAGCCAGGCGGCGCGCTTGAACATCGCGGATCGCTATTTTGCTTGCGTAAGGTGAACGGTCTTTGTTGACCTCGCCTGCTGCGATGAGCAGCGCCTCGCGCCAGCGCATCCGCTGCACCTTGAGCTGGTTGACCCACCACTCGTCTTTAATCAGTCGTGAAATAACGGAAAATGCCATGCGGATCGTCATCTGACCCTTACGGTATTTTTTCCAGTACATCGGGGTGATGTTTAATGCGCGAGCAACACCGGCCACTTGCCCGTATAGGTGCGACTGAGCTTCATCGGTGAAAAGCGTCTCTTTCCCGCCGTGAGCATCCGCCCAGGCGTCGCTTAACTCCTCGTATTTGCTCCAGAGCTGAGAGGCAATTCTGGCCGCAAATTTCCTGAGTTCTTTGTCATTCATATCTGGTAAGCGCGCATACTGGTCGCGCTCGGACAGAAAACCAATCGAGGCGGATTCATTCATCCCGCACAGCTCATTAACACGCTCAAGACGCGGCAGCAGCTTGCGCTCAAACGTGTTTTTAAGGAAATACAGCCCACCTAAAGGGCTCTTTTTACGGCGGATGAAGTTATAACGCGATGTAAACAGTGTTTGCAGGAAAAACGGCAGACGGTCAATCCGGTTTAAAACACCTTGCACCTGACGGAGTTCGGCACGTGTAAGGGGTCTGTCGCGGCCAATGGCCTCTTTGGTGACGTTATTCCAGGGATAAGCACCAACGAATGAATCACTGGTGCCCTTCAAAAATGGTGGTGGTGGCGAGGGGACAACACGCCCCCGAGGTTCGTTGGACATATTATTTAAAAGCGTCCAGACATTGCTTCCCCATGCGTTCAATCCGAGCTTCCAAAGCTGAGAAGCTGGTAAGATCGCTGGTCAAAAGATCATGCAATACCAAGCCTGAGATAAGCTTAGGGATATTTGGGTAGTAACCCACAACGTCCAGCCATTCCTTACCTTCATTCTTCCCGGATGTAGCGGTCTTTTTTTCCTGCAAAATGAATTGATAGCGGTCACTGGTGATGACGTATTGGTTATTAATCTCGATGCGTATGCTCAATCTGGCTTCCTTTTAAAAGTGGTTAGCCTGCTCAATCGAAAATTGAGTTGTGCAAATTTGCCGATTCTTGACCTAATAACTCGATAATCTCGGTACGATTGAGCTCAGACTTGCTGATATGCGCGATAAGCCCGTCAAATCGAGATGAGAATCGTGTCGCGAGGTCGCGCTGTGCTTCGTTTACTGCCTGCTCCAGAAGAGCGGAAAACATGCCACCTGGAGCTGTATTTTGTTTTTGCATTTGCCTATCTCCGGACAAAAGGAGTCCCCACGCTGTAAGGCGCGTAATAAACCGAATCCAGATTAATTAATGTAAATACTGCTCAGGTTTTACCGAGGTTAAAATGGTTGGTGCGTACTCAAAAAGGCTAAACAGCTCTCGCAGCGCGCGGAAAAGTTTGTCGCGCCAATAACAGCCCTCTTCGTTCAAACGCCAGTACGGCATCATAAATTCCTGCTCTGTCAGCCCAGCATGAAGAAACAGTGATCGCCTTTGGCTAACGGTCAGGCGGCTGATGAAAGTTGCTTTCGACACGCCAAGTTGGCGGTGCCGGGCGAATGCATTTCTCAATTCATCAAGCGCGCAAACAAGACGCTCACGATCGGCTTCGGTCATTTCCTCTAAGCGCATGACAGAGTGGCGCTGTTTTAATTGAGCGTGGAAACAAACCGTAAGACGCTCCCGCTCCATCATCTGATTGTAAAAATCGCAAGTGTCCTGCCAGCGAGGCTGAGCCAGATACTTGCAGACCAGACCGCGAAGCGCTGTTGGTTGTTTCTGGATCACGTCCAGTGTCATTACCGTCATAACCACAGTCCTCTCTTTTTGACCAGACGGCGAACCTTCTCGATAACGCCCGGCTTACCGGTTCGGATGATTATGCCCTTGCGGCCGCGACCGTGAGTGATGGTGAAGTTGATCGGATTAGGGTTTTCTCTTCGAAGCAACTGTGCAATACAGCGAGGCTCTTTCATAAATTCTCCTTAGGGAGTCGGGTTTTAACCATGCCCGACACATGGCCTTGTGATAGGATCGAATCGCCAAAAACAAGCCAATCACCTGAGGTATTTCATGACTAATCAACAAAATGATGAATTAATTGCCACTCTAAAATCAGCCATTGCATTGGTTAATTCTTCCTCTGATGCGATCTCTAATCGTGAGAAGGCTGAGGAAATCAACAAACTGTCAATCCAGTTGAGAGAGGCAGTTCAATCTAAAATGCCTGTCACGCATAAAAGCTTTTTAGATATCAACTAAGCTCAAATACTGGTGGGGTTTGCCATAACCCCACGTTCTTTTGCTAAAAATTCTAGATACAGACCTGCAATCTCCTCATAGGCAACATCAAGTTCAAAAACTTCTCCCGACGTCAGATGCACCTCAACTTTGTCGGCTGTTTCAGTGCGCTCACGGATAGCGGCCACGCTTTTTAAGTCGATCAGCACCCGCATACCATTAGTGATATGACGAATGCAGCCATGCTTTATTGGTTTTGACATGCAATTTCTCGATTGAATTTGAATGGATTAGATGAATTTAATCACCGTGAAGGTTGCCCTAAGCCGAGCCACATCAGCCAACCATCGCGAATCTCTTTAGGACGGCTGTCATAAGCCATCTTCATTCCTTTGTTCCATGCTGGCAGGTAGACCCAATATTCCCCTGCGCGCCCACTCGTTGACTGCGGATCAGTCATCTCGACTACAGGCAGCTTGCCCTTCTCAATCATGCCTTTAACGGCTGCGGGTGTTTTACCAATAAGACGGGCAAACTCCTGATACGGGACCGCATCCGTGCTACTTACAAGCTGGTTGTTCATCTGTTACGATTCTCCTTTAGTGCATTTAATTGCTCATAAAGGGCTTTAATTGCCTATAGCCAAAACCCCTAAAAAGGAATTTATTTCCTTATAAGGGAATAATCATCGTATGGAGGATTTATGTCAACCCCGATAAATGAAAAAATCAAACTCATCAGGGAGTCAGAACGATTAAATAGAAAGGAAATCAGTGAGTTAACTGGAATAGCATATGGTTCATTTTGTGGATACGAAGCTGGGGATAAAAAACCGGGTGTCGAGCCCATAATGAGAATCCTTCAACATCCTCGTTTCACCAAGTACACCTTATGGTTTATGACTGACCAAATAGCACCTGAAGCTGGGCAGATTGCACCGGCTCTCGCGCACTTTGGGCAGCAGACAACAACGTCACCCCACTCAGACCAGAAAACTGGCTAACCATTTACGGCGCTTTTTTGTGCAATAAATGCACAGTGAGTTTTTGCTATCTAAATCAGGAAATTGAAGTACGCAGTAACATCATCGGGAGGCTTTATGTCTGTTAAAAAGCTCGATGATGGTCGATATGAAGTGGACATTAGACCGGCTGGGCGTAACGGAAAACGCATCCGTCGGAAGTTCGACAAGAAAAGCGAGGCGATGGCATTTGAAAAGCATACTCAATATAACCATCACTCAAAGGAATGGCTTTCAAAACCAACGGACAAACGCCAATTGTCGGAACTGAAAGAGTTATGGTGGAAGCTGAAAGGTAAACATGAGGAGCACGGTCAATCGTATCTCAGGAAAATTGAGCGTTTCGAAACGATGACCGGAAACCCGTGCGCTTTCCAGATTACCAAGAGCCTGATAACGCAATATTGTGCTCAACGCCGGGGTGAAGGTATTAAGCCAACAACCATCAACCGCGACCTGATCACACTAGGTGGGATGTTCACTACCCTGATTGAGTCAGAGCTCTATAACGGTGAACATCCATTCAGGGGATTCAAAAAACTGAAAGAGCAGACAGCCGAAACGGGCTATCTCACTCTTGAGGAAATTGACGCCTTACTAGCTGCGCTCTCAGGTGATAATCGTAAAATTGCGGTTTTATGTTTGAGCACCGGGGCAAGATGGGGAGAAGCGGCACGGTTAAAGGCGGAGAACGTGATTCATAACCGGGTGTCTTTCGTTAAGACGAAAACCAACACACCGCGCACGGTCCCGATCTCTGATGACGTTGCGGCTTACGTAGTCGGCAAAACACGAGGCTTTCTTTTTCCTGAAGCCAGTTATGCTGACTTCAGGCGAACCCTCAAAGAGGTTAAGCCCGATTTACCGGCCGGACAAGCAACACATGCGCTACGACACTCTTTCGCCACGCACTTTATGATTAACGGGGGCAACATCATTACACTGCAGAGGATCTTAGGTCATACGAAAATTGCGCAGACAATGGTCTATGCGCACTTCGCTCCTCAGTACCTTCAGGATGCGATTTCGCTTAACCCGTTGAAGGGTGCTAATGGTGGTCAGAGTGTCCACAATGTGTCCACACCCTAGCCGCTTTTTATGGCTTTTGACTGCTAGTAGTAAAACGTGAAGCCTTGTCTTGCGCGGCTTTCAAGTTACGCCAGACAATAAAAAGGCTCCCGCAGGAGCCTTTCATACATCAGTGCAGCGACGCCAACCTCGCCGCAAACCCGACAAACAGCAGCCCTATCAGCCCGTTCCCCAGCTTTGCCAGTTTCTTTTTCGTTTTGAGATAGCGCGTGACAAATGCACCGGAGAAGATCAGGAAGCTCATGTACATGAAGCTTATCAACTCAAGCGTCGTCGCGAGGATAAGGAAAGAGGTACCGGTGTTCTGCGCATTCACGTCGATGAACTGAACAAAGAACGATACGTAGAACAGAATCGCTTTTGGATTCGTCAGGCTCAGCACCAGCGAACGTTTCATGATCGTGCTGGCAGGCTCGGTGCCGCTTTCCTGAGCGTGATTCTGGCGGGTAATGACCGACCAGAGCATTTTGCCGCCCAGCCACAGCAGGTAGAAGGCGCCGAGATAACGCACGATATTAAACAGTACCGGCGTGGTCTGGATTAATGCCGCGACGCCCGCCCAGGCAAGAAACATCAGCACCGCATCGCCGATAAATACACCCGTGGCGGCCAGGTACCCTTTTTTAACGCCGTGTCCAATTCCAGTTTTAAGCACAAACAGGGTATTTGGCCCCGGTACCAGCACGATAAAAAACGCGCCAACAACATACGTCCAGAAATTCAGTACGCCAAACTCCGCAAACACTTCTTCTCCCTCCTTTTGCTCAACACAACAGGAATAGCGCTGCAACAACGCTACTCCCAAAAATCAGACCTTATAAAATCAGCGGGCACCATTACGGTGCCCTCATGGTACTCAGATATCCTGGACGGCGAACAGCAACGCGTTGCGGTGCCGGGTCATTCCACATTTTCTGATGGCGTGAATACGCATATTGCGGCGGGATTGTGCTTCCAGCCAACGAGCCTTGCGACGACTCACCTGTCGCAACATGCGCCAGCGCCCTACTTCTGTTCTACTGCGCTTCATGTCTACAACTCTTTCTCAAACAGAGACGCCATTATAAACCCAACCCGGCTGCAAACCAGCGCTTTTACCTGGCGTTTTTATTTGCCAGATGAATCCTGATGCGTACACTCATAACAATACGCTTTCAAAAGGATTTTTTTACCTATGACAACCTTCTACACCGTGGTGAGTTGGCTGGTCATTTTGGGATACTGGCTGTTAATCGCGGGTGTGACGTTACGCATCCTGATGAAGCGCAGAGCCGTACCCTCTGCCATGGCCTGGCTTCTGATCATCTACATCCTGCCGCTGGTGGGAATTATCGCCTATCTCTCTTTCGGTGAGCTTCATCTCGGTAAACGCCGCGCCGAGCGGGCCCGCGCCATGTGGCCCTCCACCGCGAAGTGGCTAAACGACCTTAAAGCCTGCAAGCATATCTTTGCCGAGGAGAACAGCAGCGTCGCCTCGTCACTGTTTAAGCTGTGCGAGCGCCGTCAGGGGATTGGCGGCGTTAAGGGTAATCAGCTCCAGCTGCTAACCTCGTCCGACGACGTTATGCAGGCGTTAATCCGCGATATCCAGCTGGCGCGTCATAATATCGAGATGGTTTTCTATATCTGGCAGCCCGGCGGGATGGCTGACCAGGTCGCGGAATCTCTGATGGCCGCGGCGCGACGCGGCATTCACTGCCGTCTGATGCTTGACTCTGCGGGCAGCGTGGCATTTTTCCGCAGTCCCTGGGCAGGGATGATGCGCAATGCCGGTATCGAAGTGGTCGAGGCGCTGAAGGTTAACCTCCTGCGCGTGTTTCTGCGCCGGATGGACCTTCGTCAGCACCGTAAAATGATCATGATCGATAACTATATTGCCTACACCGGCAGCATGAACATGGTTGACCCGCGCTTCTTTAAACAGGACTCGGGCGTGGGTCAGTGGGTGGATTTGATGGCGCGCATGGAGGGGCCGATTGCCACCTCGATGGGCATCGTCTACTCCTGCGACTGGGAGATAGAGACCGGCAAACGCATCCTGCCGCCACCGCCGGACGGCAATATTATGCCGTTTGAAGAGGCCAGCGGTCACACTATTCATACCATTGCTTCCGGCCCGGGCTTCCCGGAGGATTTGATTCATCAGGCGCTGCTGACGGCGACCTACTCGGCGCGTGAATATCTGATCATGACGACGCCCTACTTTGTTCCCAGCGATGACCTCCTGCACGCGATCTGTACCGCGGCGCAGCGCGGCGTGGATGTGAGCATTATTTTGCCGCGCAAAAATGACTCCCTTCTGGTGGGCTGGGCCAGCCGGGCATTCTTTAGCGAACTGCTGGCCGCAGGGGTGAAGATCTACCAGTTCGAAGGCGGACTGCTCCATACCAAGAGCGTGCTTGTCGACGGCGAGTTAAGCCTGGTGGGAACGGTGAACCTGGATATGCGCAGCCTGTGGCTTAACTTTGAAATCACGCTGGTTATTGATGATGCCGGCTTTGGCGGCGATCTCGCGGCGGTGCAGGATGATTATATCTCTCGCTCCCGCCTGCTGGATGCCAGACTGTGGGTAAAACGTCCGCTGTGGCAGAGAATTGCCGAACGACTGTTTTACTTCTTTAGTCCGTTGCTGTAAAACGTGCCCAACGATGTTAAACAGGTAGTCATCATGGAAATGGATCTGAACAATCGCCTGACCGAAGACGAAACGCTCGAGCAGGCCTATGACATTTTTCTCGAACTGGCGGTTGATAACCTCGATCCCGCAGACGTGATCCTCTTTAATCTGCAGTTCGAAGAGCGCGGCGGTGCCGAACTGTTCGACCCTTCAGAAGACTGGGCTGAGCATGTGGATTTCGACCTGAACCCTGACTTCTTCGCCGAAGTGGTGATCGGGCTGGCCGATGAAGACGGTGGCGAAATTAATGATATCTTCGCTCGCGTCCTGCTCTGCCGTGAGAAAGACCACAAGCTGTGCCATATTCTCTGGCGCGAATAATAAAAAAGGCTGCGATTGCAGCCTTTTTTATTTACTCCGGCAACGGATTCCCACAGCGGTGACAATAACGCGCGTTGAGTTCATGTTCCCCCTGATGACATCGCGGACATTTGCGCTGCTGCTTCCGGCTCTGAAATGCGCTACTCATGTGCGTGGTAATCAGCCCGGTCGGAATGGCAATGACCGAATAGCCAATCAAAATAAGCACTGAGGCCACAATTCGCCCCAGCGGCGTATGGGGCGTGATATCCCCGTACCCCACGGTCGTTACGGTCACGATCGCCCAGTAGACGGACGCATTGAGCGTCGTAAAGCCATATTTCGGCCCCTCAATCAGATACATCAGTGCGCCAAAAACAATCATGACAATGGCAATAAACGAATAGAACAGAATAAGCTGATGACGGGCGCTGACGATTGCGCTCCAGAATATGCGCAGTGAGGGCATAAAGCGCAGTAATTTCAGAATACGTAATACGCGAATAACGCGCATCGCTCGCCAGGCAAAGACATAGCTCAGGCTGATTTCCGGCCACAGCCACATGACGTAGAGCGGCAGAATGGTGGCTAAATCGATAAATCCCCAGAAGCTGAAAACATATCGGGCCGGGTTAGGCCAGGCAATCACTCGGAGGAGATATTCAGCGGTAAACACCAGGGTAATCGCCAGCTCAAGCCAGACAAAGACATGCCATTCGTCAAACGTCAGGTGGTATTGCGTCCCGGCACCCGATTCAATAAAGATGATAACCACGCTGAGGAGCGCAAATAAACCACAAAGACCCTCGAAGCGCCGTCCGGATACCGTTTCAGGATCGAATAAAACATGATAAAGCCGCCGACGGGCTGACGTGAATAAACGCGACACAGTGACCTCGCAAAAAATAAGGGCTGACATCATGTCAGCCCTTGCGATTATAACGGGTCTACTTTCAGGCAGGAAACCGCATGTCGGAAACTGCCTTCTAGAACCGGCCGCGTTTTCGCACATTCCGGCCCGGCCATAGGGCAGCGCGTGCGGAAGACACAGCCCGACGGCGGGTTAATCGGTGAAGGCAATTCCCCTTCCAGAAGCTGGATGGTCTTATTCTTTTCCAGATCGGGATCGGGGATCGGCACTGCCGACATCAGCGCTTTGGTGTAAGGGTGCAGCGGATTGTGGTACACCTCGTCATAGGTGCCCAGCTCCACGGCGTGCCCCAGATACATCACCAGCACGCGGTCAGAGATGTGTTTCACCACGGCCAGGTCATGCGCGATGAAGATCAGCGACAGCCCCATTTCGCGCTGCAGCTTCTGCAGCAGGTTAACCACCTGCGCCTGAATGGAGACGTCGAGCGCGGAAACCGGCTCATCACAGATAATCAGCTTCGGTTCGAGGATCAGGGCGCGTGCAATACCAATACGCTGACACTGACCGCCGGAGAACTCGTGAGGATAGCGGTTGATGAGGTTAGGCAACAGCCCGACTTTCAGCATCATCGCCTTAACGCGATCGCGCACTTCCTGGCGAGACATCTTCGGATGATAGGTCCGCAGCGGCTCGGCAATAATCTCACCGATGGTCATACGCGGGTTTAATGACGCCAGCGGATCCTGGAAAATCATCTGGATATCGCTGCGCACGTCGCGCCACTCGTCGGGCTTCATGCCCAGCAGATCTTTACCCAGCCAGGCCACTTTGCCGTCGGTGGCTTTTACCAGACCGATAATGGCGCGCGCAAAGGTCGATTTACCGCAGCCGGACTCGCCCACCACGCCCAGGGTTTCCCCTTCATACAGGCGCAGCGTGACGCCGTCCACCGCTTTCAGGGTCTTCGACGGCTGCCAGAACCACTGTTTGCCGTCCTTGATGTCGAAATGCACTTTAAGGTCAGCAATTTCGAGCAGTACATTGCGTTTTTCATCTAATGCGTTCATACCAGCTCCTCCTGCGGCTTAAAGCAGGCGCGCAGACGGCCTGGTGCAAACTCTTCCAGCGGCGGTGCGCTATTGCAGATTTCCATCGCGTGCGGACAGCGCGGCTGGAACGGACAGCCTTTCGGCAGGCGCAGCAGGTTTGGCGGGTTGCCCGGAATGGTCAGCAGGGATTCCCCTTCCGCATCGAGACGCGGCACCGCGTTCAGCAGGCCGATCGAGTAAGGATGGGCTGGCTGATAGAACACCTCACGCGCTTTGCCGTATTCCATGGTACGACCGGCATACATCACCAGCACTTTGTCACAGATGCCCGCCACCACGCCCAGGTCGTGGGTGATCATGATAATCGCCGTGTTGAACTCACGCTTCAGCTCGTTCAGCAGGGTCATGATTTGCGCCTGAACGGTAACGTCCAGCGCGGTGGTCGGTTCGTCGGCAATCAGCAGTTTTGGCCGGCACAGCAGCGCCATCGCAATCATCACGCGCTGACGCATACCGCCGGAGAACTCGTGCGGGAACATGCGCATACGCTTGCGCGCTTCCGGCATTTTCACCGCATCGAGCATTTTGACCGACTCTTCAAAGGCTTCGGCTTTGCCCAGACCTTTATGCAGCATCAGCACTTCCATCAGCTGCTCACCGACGCGCATGTACGGGTTCAGCGAGGTCATCGGATCCTGGAAAATCATCGAGATCTGCTCTGCGCGCAGCTTGTTCAGCTCGTGCTCCGGCAGGTTGAGGATTTCACGACCGTTGAATTTCGCGGAACCGCCAATCACACCGTTAGCGGCCAGCAGGCCCATTAACGCAAAGGCGGTCTGGGATTTACCGGAACCGGATTCCCCCACGATACCGAGCGTTTCACCCGCGCGCAGGTTGAAGTTGAGATCGTTCACGGCGGTCACATCCCCGTCCGGGGTCTTAAAGGTGACGCGAAGATCTTTTACGTCCAGCAGAAGGTCGCTCCGCTGCTGCGCCTGTGGCGCGGTTGCCGTTTCAATCATTGTCATGACGGCGCTCCTTAACGGTCTTTCGGGTCGAGGGCATCACGCAGGCCATCGCCGATAAAGTTAAAACAAAACAGGGTAACGACCAGGAAACCCGCCGGGTATAACAGCAGCCACGGTGATACTTCCATTGAGTTTGCACCATCACTCAGCAGCGCGCCCCAGCTGCTCAGCGGCTCTTGCGTACCCAGACCGAGGAAGCTCAGGAAGGATTCAAACAGGATCATGCTTGGCACCAGCAGTGAGGCATAGACCACCACCACGCCCAGCACGTTAGGAACGATATGGCGAACCACGATATTCCCGGTAGAGACACCGCCGACCTGCGCGGCTTCGATAAACTCTTTGCGTTTGAGGCTCAGCGTCTGGCCGCGAACAATACGCGCCATATCCAGCCAGGACACCATCCCGATGGCCACGAAGATCAGCAGGATATTCTGACCAAAGAAGGTCACCAGCAGGATGACGAAGAACATAAACGGGAAGGAGTTCAGGATTTCCAGCAGACGCATCATCACCGAGTCCACTTTGCCGCCAAGATAGCCGGACAGTGAGCCGTAGAGCGTCCCCACGATCACCGCCACCAGCGCGGCAGCAATCCCGACCATCAGCGAGATACGCCCACCGATAGCGACGCGCACCAGCAGGTCACGTCCGGAGGAGTCCGTACCAAAATAGTGGCCAGACTCCATATCCGGCGCGCTGGACATCATGCCCCAGTCGGTGTCGAAATAGGTAAATTGCGACAGCATCGGTGCAAGGGTCACAAACAGCGCGATGATTACCAGAACCACAAGACTCGCCACCGCCGCGCGGTTGTGCATAAAGCGACGACGCGCGTCCTGCCAGAGGCTACGACCTTCCACTTCCAGTTTTTCACTGAAGTTTTCCAGCGCCTCGCTGTTTTTCTTACTCAACATCATGGCGTGCTCCAGTTAGTAACGGATTTTCGGGTCGATGACGGCATACAGCACATCGACGATAGCGTTAAAGAGAATGGTCAGCGCACCGACGAGAATGGTCAGGCTCAGTACCAGCGAATAGTCGCGGTTAAGCGCGCCGTTAACAAACAGCTGGCCAATGCCCGGCAGGCCGTAAATGGTTTCGATAACCATCGAGCCGGTGATGATCCCGACGAATGCTGGTCCCATGTAGGAGAGTACGGGCAACAGCGCCGGTTTGAGCGCGTGGCGGAAGATAATCCGACGCATCGGCAGCCCTTTCGCGCGCGCGGTACGAATGAAGTTCGAGTGCAGCACTTCGATCATTGAACCACGGGTGATACGCGCGATACTGGCGATGTACGCCAGGGATAATGCCACCATCGGCAAAATCATGAACTTAAATGCCCCGCCGTTCCAGCCGCCGCCAGGCAGCCACTTCAGCGTAATGGCAAATATCATCACCAGTAATGGCGCGACAACGAAGCTGGGTATGACTACCCCGGTCATTGCCACCCCCATTACGGCATAATCCCATTTGGTATTTTGTCTGAGCGCGGCGATGACGCCTGCGGTGACCCCGAAAACAATGGCCAGAATGAATGCCGCTGCACCCAATTTCGCCGAAACCGGGAAGCTGGACGCCACCAGGTCGTTAACGGAATAGTCTTTATATTTAAATGACGGTCCAAAATCACCGTGGGCCAGCTGCTTCAGGTAATTGAAGTACTGGGTAGAGATAGGATCGTTTAAGTGGTATTTCGCTTCGATATTCGCCATCACTTCTGGCGGCAGCGTACGCTCACCGGTAAATGGACTTCCCGGCGCAAGGCGCATCATGAAGAAGGAAATCGTGATGAGAATAAATAGCGTTGGAATCGCTTCAAGACAGCGACGTAGGATAAATTTCAACATTGCCCGTACCTTCTGGCGTGTGCCTATATAATGTGACGTTGGTTAGACACCGTGGGGCGAGCACGCCCGCCCCACTCATTGCCATTAATGCTTGATAATATACAAGTTTTTAACGTAGATATTATCCATCGGGTCTTTACCGGTGTACCCACCTACCCACGGTTTCACCAGACGGGCGTTAACGTAGTAGTAAACCGGAACGATCGCGGAATCTTTATCCAGCTGCTGCTCAGCTTTAGAGTACAGTTCAGTACGCTGTGCTTCGTCAGTGGTTTTCAGCGTGTCGGCAATCAGCTTGTCAAACGCCGGGCTCTTATAGTGCGCGGTGTTGTTTGAGCTGTCGCTCAGCATGGTGTTCAGGAAGGAGGTCGGTTCGTTATAGTCCGCACACCAGCCGGCACGCGCCACGTCAAAGGTGCCCTGATGACGGCTGTCGAGGAAGGTCTTCCACTCCTGGTTCTCCAGCTTCACGTTCGCGCCCAGGTTCTTTTTCCAGATCGAGGCGACGGCGATAGCCAGTTTTTTGTGCAGATCGGACGTGTTGTACAACAGGCTGAAGGTCAGCGGCTTATCGGCGGTATAGCCCGCTTCGGCCAGCAGTTTCTTCGCTTCTGCGTTACGCTGTTCCTGCGTCTGTTTGAACCAGTCTGGCTCGGTCAGTTTTGCGCCATCGGTGTAAGGAGGGGTATAGCTGTATGCCGGCAGATCGCCCTGGTTTTTCACTTTGTTCACGATGATATCGCGATCCAGTGCCAGCTTCAGCGCAGTACGAACACGTACGTCGGTGAACGGTGCTTTCTGGTTGTTGATTTCATAGTAGTAGGTGCACAGGTACGGGTCGACGTGAACTTCTTTCGGGATCTCTTTCTTCAGCTTCTGGAACAGTTCAATCGGCATGTTGTTATAGGTCATGTCGATTTCTCCGCTGCGGTAGCGGTTGACGTCAGTCACTTCGGAAGAAATTGGCAGGTAGGTCACCTGATTAATCACGGTTTTAGCGTTGTCCCAGTATTGCGGGTTACGCTCAAGCACCATACGCTCGTTGACCACCCAGTCTTTCAGCTTATAGGCGCCGTTGGTCACGATATTGGCAGGCTGGGTCCATTTTTCACCAAATTTTTCCACGGCGGATTTTGGTACCGGGGAGACGGACGGGTGAACCAGCAGCTTATAGAAGTACGGAACAGGTTCGCTCAACGTGACTTCGAAGGTATTGGCATCGATCGCTTTAACGCCCAGATCGGTGATCGGTTTTTTGCCCGCGATGATGTCATCAATATTGGCAATATGGCCATATTGCAGGTAGCTCGCATACGGAGAGGCGGTCGTTGGATTCGCCAGACGCTGCCAGCTATAAACGAAATCTTCAGCCGTGACCGGCGTACCGTCGGACCATTTCGCATCTTTACGCAGATGGAAGGTCCAGACTTTGAAATCTTTGTTTTCCCATTTTTCTGCCACGCCCGGTGCCGGGTGGCCGTCTACGTCAGTGACCAGCAGGCCTTCGAACAGGTCGCGGTTAACGTTAGACTCAGGAACACCTTCAATTTTGTGCGGGTCAAGAGACTGAACTTCCGCACCGTTGTTACGCACCAGCGTCTGCTTCTCCGCCAGCTGAACACCTGCAGGAACGTCCGCAGCCATTGCAGCGTTTCCCGCGATTAGCGCAGTTAAAATCCCCGCCGCTACCAGATTTTTTTTTGTGATGATGGACATTGTGTTGATACTCCACTCATTATAATGACTGGCCTTCGCCAGCTGTGTAATCCCCTGTTGGGGCCTGTACAGCGCAGGAGTTTTTTTTGCTGCTGTCAGGTTCTTCTTTTACTGCTTGCTATCACCGACTTTTTTATTACTGACCGCTCGTATGGCAGTCTTGCGTCGATTCTTTACAGGCCTCCCCTGTTTGAGACCTGTTCTGGATATCCGAGATGAGAACCATATGAAAATAATTCTCATCTGATTGTTTTATGCTGCAAAATATTAGGCCGGAAAGTATCAAATGGCGTAATCGTGCGCCAATACATTTTGCAAATTTGTTAAGCAATTCTCTTTTACGGTGAGTACCGTATCGTTGAGGGCAGCCCTGCCGGACATCGAACATCACTATAAAGACATGATATTCAATAGGATAGAGAAAATTTTCTCTACAAGCGCGTCGCTGCGCTATCATCGTGTGATTTTGTACAAAAATTTAACAACTGGTTATTATTTAGCACATTCATCTAGGGGAATGTTGAAATTACTAATATCATTTCGGTTATCTCTCAGCAAGCCCCAGAGTATCATGTGAGTAAAATAACAGAGCGATCGAAGATTTTCTGCGCAGGCGGGGTAAGGCGGAATTAATAACCTATTGAAATACAAGAAATGAACATTATTAGTAGAATTTATTATGATATGTGAGCATTTCAACTTTAGTTATATGATTTGCTGATAATCACGTAAAAAAAACGGAGCCGTCGCTCCGTTCTTTCATATGAAGTATTAATGCAATAATCCGGGGAAAATGCTTTTAATACCCGTGACGATGAATTCGATCCCTAACGCCATCAGCAACAGGCCCATGATACGCGTAATGACGTTGATGCCCGTCTGACCCAGCAAGCGCACCAGCCAGGGTGCCATGCGGAACACGCCCCAACAGCAGAGCGCAAAAATGGCAATAGCCACGGAAAAACCAATCAGGTGCATCAGGCTATGATAACGCGTGCCCCAGACAATGGTTGAACTGATGGCCCCAGGACCGGCCATGAGCGGTAAGGCCAGCGGCACCACGCCAATGCTTTCGCGGATGGCGGTTTCTGACTTCTCTTGTTTATTCTGCTTATCCTCGCCAAGCTTACCGCTGATCATGGACATGGCGATGGTCACCACCAGGATCCCACCTGCAATGCGGAAAGAATCTATCGAAATCCCGAAAAGCTGGAGAATCGTGTCGCCGAGAAAAAGAGAGGTGAGCAATATGATCGCCACCGACAGGTTAGCGGTGAGGTTGGTCTTATTCCTGGCCGCCGCTGTCTGGTAACTCGTCATACTAATGAAGACAGGAATGATCCCCACCGGGTTGACCAGGGCAAACAAACCAATAAAAAATTTAAAATACGTTGGAAAATCAAAGAGCGTTTGGATCACGTTTTGCTCCGCTTATACACATGCCCTGGACTGACAATTTGTCGTGAGAAATCGCGCTGAAGATACCCTTTTTATCAGCATACTTCACTTGAAATCTGTACCAAAACGTTATCATTTCAGGATGTTAAACATTTGTATAATCAATGATAGCGCCGCTTCCAATACTTACGTAATTATTTAACACTGGAAAAATCAGCACGAAATAACCCTGCTGAAAGGTATCAGCTTAGGGGAAAATTGACGCAGATCATGATTTTCGTACTCAGAAGTGAGTAATCTTGGTTACATCCCCAGGGAGGCCACCTGCCAAAAAGGGATGATGCTAAGGTAAGGCTCTTTTAGTAAATTAGTGTGCTGGTGTACAAAGTAACTCTTTGTTTTATTTTGTGTTACGCAAGTGCTATCGGCTCTGTCTATACTGTGTGACGTATCGAGCGCTGGTTTACTAAAAGAGTTTAAACATTATCAGGAGAGCATTATGGCTGTTACTAATATCGCTGAACTGAACGCCCTCGTCGAGCGCGTGAAAAAAGCCCAGCGTGAATATGCCAATTTCACCCAAGAACAGGTTGATAAAATCTTCCGCGCGGCCGCACTGGCTGCTGCAGATGCTCGAATCCCTCTCGCTAAAATGGCCGTTGCCGAATCCGGCATGGGTATCGTTGAAGATAAAGTGATCAAAAACCACTTTGCTTCAGAGTATATCTACAACGCCTATAAAGATGAGAAAACCTGTGGCGTGCTGTCTGAAGACGACACCTTCGGTACTATCACCATCGCTGAACCTATCGGCATTATCTGCGGTATCGTTCCGACCACTAACCCAACGTCTACCGCTATCTTCAAATCACTGATTAGCCTGAAGACCCGTAACGCAATCATCTTCTCTCCACACCCACGTGCGAAAGACGCGACCAACAAAGCTGCAGATATCGTCCTGCAGGCCGCTATCGCTGCGGGTGCACCAAAAGACCTGATTGGCTGGATCGACCAACCTTCTGTTGAGCTGTCCAACGCGCTGATGCATCACCCGGACATTAACCTGATTCTGGCGACCGGTGGTCCAGGCATGGTTAAAGCTGCATACAGCTCCGGTAAACCGGCTATCGGTGTGGGCGCGGGTAACACCCCTGTTGTTATCGACGAAACTGCTGACATCAAACGTGCTGTCGCGTCTGTACTGATGTCTAAAACCTTCGATAACGGTGTAATCTGTGCATCTGAACAGTCTGTTGTAGTTGTGGATTCCGTATATGACGCGGTTCGCGAACGTTTCGCCAGCCACGGCGGCTACCTGCTGCAGGGCAAAGAGCTGAAAGCGGTTCAGGACATCATCCTGAAAAATGGCGCGCTGAACGCCGCTATCGTGGGTCAGCCAGCCTACAAAATTGCTGAACTCGCAGGCTTTACCGTTCCGGCAACCACCAAAATCCTGATCGGTGAAGTGAAAGTTGTTGACGAAAGCGAGCCGTTCGCACACGAAAAACTGTCTCCTACGCTTGCCATGTACCGTGCGAAAGATTTCGAAGAGGCGGTAGAGAAAGCGGAGAAGCTGGTTGCCATGGGCGGTATCGGTCACACCTCTTGTCTGTACACTGACCAGGATAACCAGCCAGAGCGTGTTGCTCACTTCGGTCAGATGATGAAAACCGCACGTATCCTGATCAACACCCCTGCTTCTCAGGGTGGTATCGGTGACCTGTACAACTTTAAACTCGCACCTTCCCTGACTCTGGGTTGTGGTTCCTGGGGTGGTAACTCCATCTCTGAAAACGTTGGTCCAAAACACCTGATCAACAAGAAAACCGTTGCTAAGCGAGCTGAAAACATGTTGTGGCACAAACTTCCGAAATCTATCTACTTCCGCCGTGGCTCTCTGCCAATCGCGCTGGATGAAGTGATTACTGATGGCCACAAACGTGCGCTCATCGTGACTGACCGTTTCCTGTTCAACAACGGCTACGCTGACCAGATCACCTCTGTGCTGAAAGCGGCTGGCGTCGAAACTGAAGTGTTCTTCGAAGTTGAAGCTGACCCAACCCTGAGCGTGGTACGTAAAGGTGCTGAACTGGCTAACTCCTTCAAACCAGATGTGATTATCGCACTGGGTGGTGGTTCCCCAATGGACGCCGCGAAAATCATGTGGGTGATGTACGAGCATCCAGAAACTCACTTCGAAGAACTGGCGCTGCGCTTTATGGATATCCGTAAACGTATCTACAAGTTCCCGAAAATGGGCGTAAAAGCGAAAATGATCGCGGTCACCACCACTTCCGGTACCGGTTCAGAAGTCACGCCATTCGCGGTAGTAACAGACGATGCAACCGGTCAGAAATACCCACTGGCTGACTATGCGCTGACGCCAGACATGGCTATCGTTGATGCGAACCTGGTTATGGAGATGCCGAAGTCACTGTGTGCATTCGGTGGTCTGGATGCGGTAACTCACGCCCTGGAAGCCTACGTTTCTGTACTGGCATCTGAGTTCTCTGACGGTCAGGCTCTGCAGGCTCTGAAACTGCTGAAAGAAAACCTGCCAGCGTCCTACAACGAAGGGTCTAAAAACCCTGTAGCACGTGAACGTGTCCACAGTGCCGCAACCATCGCCGGTATCGCGTTTGCCAACGCCTTCCTGGGTGTTTGCCACTCAATGGCGCACAAACTGGGCTCACAGTTCCACATTCCTCACGGTCTGGCGAACGCCCTGTTGATCAGCAACGTTATCCGTTATAACGCTAACGACAACCCAACCAAGCAGACTGCTTTCAGCCAGTACGACCGCCCACAAGCACGTCGTCGCTATGCTGAAATCGCTGACCACCTTGGTCTGAGCGCACCGGGTGACCGTACTGCTGCCAAGATTGAGAAACTGCTGGCATGGCTGGAAAGCCTGAAAGCTGAACTGGGTATTCCTAAGTCAATCCGTGAAGCGGGCGTACAGGAAGCTGACTTCCTTGCTCACGTAGATAAGCTGTCTGAAGATGCATTCGATGACCAGTGTACTGGTGCTAACCCGCGCTACCCACTGATCTCCGAGCTGAAACAGATTCTGCTGGATACCTACTACGGTCGTGAGTTCAAAGAAGGTGACGTTGCCGCTGTGAAAACAGAAGCCTCTGTCATCAAAGCTGACAAGAAAGCGAAGAAAAGCGCTTAATTGACATCAGCAGATGAAAAACCCGCCTTTATGGCGGGTTTTTTTATGTCTGAATAATAAGCCAGACGTTATTTTCTGTTGTCGTGCTGAATCGCCGTCAGCGAGCCTATAGACAGCGCTTCTTTATAATGCTTACGGCAGACCGAAACATAGCGTTCATTGCCGCCTATCACCACCTGCTCACCATCTGCATAAGGTTTTCCGGCCTGGTCAAGACGAAGTACCATACTGGCTTTACGACCGCAGAAGCAGATCGTTTTCAGTTCGACAAGTTTATCCGACCAGGCGAGCAAATACTGGCTCCCTTCAAAAAGCTCGCCGCGGAAATCCGTGCGCAGGCCATAACACAGCACGGGGATATCAAGCTCATCGACTACCTCTGACAGGGCATGGACCTGTTCACGCGTCAGAAACTGGCTCTCATCGACCAGGACACAATGAATGGGCTGCGCAGCATGTTCTGCACGAATGTCTTCAAACAGATCGGTTTTCGGGTTAAACAGCCTTGCAGGCGACGAGAGCCCTATTCTGGAGCTCACCTTCCCCGCGCCAAAGCGATCGTCAATTTCCGCCGTATAAACAACGGTACGCATCCCTCGCTCCTGATAATTGTACGAGGATTGCAGCAGCGCGGTGGATTTCCCGGCATTCATTGCCGAATAGTAGAAATAAAGTTGTGCCATTGGCCGTAAAACCCTAATCAATGTGTAATATTCCCGATGAGTCATTGTACCATATTTTGTCTGGTCATCAGCGATGCAGCGCACAGAGGATGCAGTTCAGTACGGCGTTCAGTACCGTCTGTTTAACAAAATAACCCGTTAAAACATGAAGTAAACGCATTCAGCCAGGCGACGAAGTTATAAGTTAAGCCAAACATAACACTTCTTTTTATAGTGGAATCCGTGTCCTTTAAGATTCACTATTTATTAACTATTTCAGGCTTAGCACCAGGGGTGAGAACTAATACAAAAGGCTGATATTTCTCCGCCGCAACTATAATTCCTGCGGGAAATGTCACAAAAAAAAGATGCAGGCGGCCTGTTTTAGCATGCTCAGATGATAACAACCGAGACTGCTGGGTGGCGGAATTTAAGTTAGCGTAATTAATAATAGCGGCAATATTTAGTATTTTTTGAATTCCTTACATTCCTGGCTATTGCACAACTGAATTTATGGCTCTATTATTAGGTCAACAAACCACCCCCCATTATAAGTTTGAGATTACTACAATGAGCGAAGCACTTAAAATTCTGAACAACATCCGTACTCTTCGTGCGCAGGCAAGAGAATGCACCCTCGAAACGCTTGAAGAAATGCTGGAAAAATTAGAAGTTGTAGTTAATGAACGCCGTGAAGAAGAAAGCGCTGCTGCGGCTGAAATCGAAGAACGTACTCGTAAACTGCAGCAATATCGTGAAATGCTGATTGCTGATGGTATCGATCCAAATGAATTGCTGAACAGCATGGCTGCCGCTAAAACCGGTACTAAAGCAAAGCGTGCTGCCCGTCCTGCTAAATATAGCTACGTTGATGAGAACGGCGAAACTAAAACCTGGACTGGCCAGGGTCGTACTCCTGCTGTTATCAAGAAAGCGATGGATGAGCAAGGTAAACAGCTGGACGACTTCCTGATCAAGGATTAATCGAGCCTTATTCAGAAAAATCCCGCTTATTGCGGGATTTTTTTTAACCTAAATTTGTCGCAAACATCCTCTTACACTCTGTCATAAAGCATTATTTAGCAATTTCATCGACTGTACTTTAAGACAGGTTTTCGGGAGTGTTACGGGCATAAAAAAACCGGTGGGCAACGCCTCACCGGTTTGAACATTTGCAGCGGTGGCTTATTTCTTAATACCTACGCTCTCTTTGAGCCAGGTTTTAAATTCTTCGCCGAGGGTATTGTGGCGGATACCATATTCAACAAACGCCTGCATATAACCGAGCTTATTACCGCAGTCATGGCTCTTACCTTTCATATGGTAGGCCTCAACGGTCTCTTTCTCGATCAGCATATCGATGGCATCCGTCAGCTGGATCTCATCACCCGCTCCTGGAGGCGTTTTCGCCAGCAGAGGCCAGATTTCAGCACTCAGGACATAGCGACCTACAACAGCAAGGTTTGAAGGCGCTACGTCGGCTTTAGGCTTCTCTACGACGCCAACCATTGGCACACTCTCACCCGGCTCAAGGTTAACGCCTTTGCAGTCAACTACACCGTATGCCGTTACGTCTTCAACAGGCTCAACCATAATCTGGCTGCTGCCGGTTTCGTCGAAACGCTTGATCATTTCAGCCAGGTTATCCTGAGAAAGATCGGATTCGTATTCGTCCAGAATAACGTCAGGCAGAATTACCGCTACAGGCTCATCACCCACGACCGGGTGTGCGCACATAACAGCGTGGCCCAGACCTTTCGCCAGCCCCTGACGAACCTGCATAATGGTGACGTGTGGAGGGCAAATAGACTGAACTTCTTCTAACAGCTGACGCTTAACGCGCTTTTCCAGCATGGCTTCAAGTTCAAAGCTTGTATCGAAATGGTTTTCGATAGAGTTTTTAGATGAATGCGTAACCAGCACAATTTCAGTGATGCCGGCTGCGATACATTCATTCACGACATACTGGATTAATGGCTTATCAACCAGAGGCAGCATCTCTTTAGGAATCGCCTTGGTTGCTGGTAACATCCTGGTCCCCAATCCCGCTACCGGGATAACGGCCTTTCTGACTTTCGAATTTAGGGCAGCCATTCAAATTCTCCTGAGCTGTTCAAGTTTTGAACTTTTATGCAATAAATAACGCGTTGAGTATATCAGCCTCGCCCCGCAGTCCGGGTCTGAAAAGAACGCGTTGCCGATCAATTAGGATAAATACGCATGAAACCGGGCAGCGATAGTAGCACTCCCCGCAAAACACAGGTAAAGCAATCTTAAAATGACGATCCAATTGCTTATTCCGTGGACAACATTAAGCGTAGCCGCCCCCCGACGCCCCAAATTTGGCACTGCCAGGAGGAACAGCGGTGGCTAATTTGATTAAGATACGCCGTTCCCAACGTCCCAAGCGGTACACCGTTACTCACCTGAATATGGTGTTCACCGGTATTCAGTGATGCATTGAGACCGGCTGAAACGAGGATCAGATTTTTTAAACCGCTGTGGTAATAGCCGACCAATAGCGGAAACTGTCCAGGCAAATTGGCCTGACGAAAAAGCTGGTTTACCTGTTTGAGTAAACTGCCTAACTCCGGCAACCGTTGTCCCTGATGGGATAACTGTTCCTGCAACAAACCATTAAATAGCGCACGAAGAAGCAACGCCGCTAATACACCGTTATCCCCCGCCCGGGTGACATCCAGGGAATAAAACGCAAGGTCGGAATCTGACAGTGGCGCAATATCCAGCACCAGCCCTAGCTGGTCAGCGGCCACCAGCTGCCGATAATTTACGCGACAGTGGGAAATAGTTTGCTGGACGGGCGGCTGGAGCTCTTGCAACAGTTTCGCCGCAGCAGGCGGATTACTCACCAGAGCGTCCCAGTCCTGGAAAAGACGTTCCTCTTCCTCTACCCGGGAATTAAACATATTCGGATAAAGGCACGCTAAGACCGTTTCTCGCAGCCGGTTCAAATCTTTAACCGGTTTAAGCAGAATATCCTGTACCCCTAGACGTAATGCTTTTGCGATATCCGCCATGTTTTCGGTGGCAGAGATGACCAGAATCGGCGTCTGATTGCCTTCGTTACGCAGATGCTCAACCAGCTTCAGTCCATTCATGCGCGGCATCGCAATGTCGCAAATCATCAAATCGGGCGTAATGCTGATCATTTTTTCCAGGGCGTCGATGCCATCTTCAGCCAGTGACGTCATTGCGCCCAGCGAGGATAACCACGAATCCAGTAGCGATCGGAAAACGGGCTCGTCTTCAACAATCAAAATGTGTTTTCCGGCCAATGGCTGCGTCATGGTTCCTCCCCTGGCTGACAGTAACTAAATAGTGGCATGCGATCGGCACTATCGCCTGTCAGATTTTGCTGAAGTAGTCAAAAAAAGGTGCTTAACGTGCGGTTTGCACAAAAGGCAACAATTCGTCCATTTTCTTTTCGACGGCTAACGAGCCCGCTGCGATGGCGGCCTCAGCCCGATGGAAATCAAGAGTAGAGATTTGCGGACAGTACGGCTGAATAAGAATATCCGGAGGATCGCCTGCCATACGGTTACGTTTAAGGCGATTCTCGAGTACCTGAATTGACGTGGTCATGATTTCTATCGCCGTCGGCGCAGCAACCGAACGACGTGCGGTCATACGCCCGATTCTTCCGCGCAGGCGCGCGTGCCAAGCCAGTTTCTCGCCCTCAGCATCTTCGCTCTGGAGGTTGACCGGCATGAGATCCTGTTGCATCAGGTGGGCGTCGTGCTGCAGGTCGACGGCAATCACGATGTCAGCACCCATTGCACGCGTCAGAGAGATGGGAACCGGGTTAACGACGCCACCATCGACAAGCCAGTAACCGTTGTGTGGGACAGGCGCCATGAGTCCCGGCATACTGCAGGAGGCACGCACGGCAAGATGGATATCCCCTTCGGTTAGCCAGAGTTCGCGACCTGTACTGAGGTTCGTCGCGACGGCGCCGAAAGGCATCTGACAATCAGTGAAGTCTTCGAGGGGCATAACCTGGCGGAACTGGTTAAAGACGCGTTCGCCGCGCAGCAGTCCACCACGCTGCCAGGAGAGGTCCATCAGACGCAGCACATCCCAGTAGCTGAAGGAGCGCACCCACGTCTCGAGCTCCGGTAGCTTTCCGCACGCGTAAGCGGAGCCGACAAGCGATCCGATTGAGCACCCTGCAACAATATCGACGGTAATGCCCATCTGATTTAAGGCATTAATCACGCCGATGTGTGACCATCCCCGGGCGGCACCTGAACCCAGCGCCAGCCCAATTTTAACCTTTCTCATTAGTCCTGTTTTACGTCCCCTGGATTCCTGACATGGCATCAACGCAACGCCTCAGTTAACATAGTGCTACCCGAAGCGTTTTACGCCTTTATTTTTTTGTTCCAGGAAGAGAATCGTGTCTCAACTCTGCCCTTGTGGTAGCGCTCTGGAGTATAGCCTATGTTGCCAGCGATATCTTTCTGGCGATCAGGTTGCACCAGACCCGTCACACCTTATGCGTTCACGGTACACTGCTTTTGTGATCAAAGACGCAGACTACCTTATTAAAACCTGGCATCCATCCTGCCACGCAGCCGATTTCAAACAGGACATCGAAGCCGGGTTTGCGAACACGCAGTGGCTCGGCCTCACCGTCTATGAATCCTCTCCAGGCAGTCATGAAGATGAAGGTTACGTCAGCTTTGTTGCCCGTTTTACCGAGAACGCTAAGCCTGGCGCCATTATCGAGCGTTCCCGGTTCTTAAAGGAACGCGGGCAATGGTATTATATTGACGGAACGCGTCCACAGTTTGGTCGTAACGATCCCTGCCCGTGTGGTTCAGGTAAAAAATTTAAAAAGTGTTGCGGGCAGTAATGCCTGACAACCCAGACTTCGCAAATACAAACAGGATTTCCCGGCGATGCAATCATTACAACGTAAAGTTCTGCGCACCATCTGTCCCGATCAAAAAGGGCTGATCGCACGAATTACCAACATTTGCTACAAGCATGAACTGAATATCGTGCAGAACAACGAGTTCGTTGACCACCGTACCGGCCGCTTCTTCATGCGTACCGAACTGGAAGGTATTTTCAACGACACCACCCTGCTGGCCGATCTGGACAGCGCGCTTCCGGAAGGCTCCGTGCGCGAGCTGACCCCTGCGGGCCGACGCCGCATCGTGATCCTGGTGACTAAAGAAGCACATTGCCTGGGTGACCTGCTGATGAAAGCCAACTACGGCGGTCTGGATGTCGAAATTGCGGCAGTTATTGGCAACCATGAGACGTTGCGCTCGCTGGTCGAGCGCTTTGATATTCCGTTCGAGCTGGTTAGCCATGAAGGCCATACGCGTGAAGAACACGACGACCTGATGGCGCAGGCCATTGAAGCGCATAACCCGGACTACGTGGTGCTGGCGAAATACATGCGCGTGTTAACGCCGTCTTTCGTGGCGCGTTTCCCGAACAAGATCATCAACATCCACCACTCGTTCCTGCCGGCCTTTATTGGTGCGCGTCCATACCACCAGGCGTACGAGCGCGGCGTGAAGATCATCGGCGCGACAGCCCACTACGTGAATGACAATCTGGACGAAGGTCCCATCATCATGCAGGACGTGATTCATGTGGATCACACTTACACCGCTGAGGACATGATGCGTGCAGGGCGTGACGTTGAGAAGAATGTGTTAAGCCGCGCGCTGTATCAGGTACTGGCCCAGCGTGTCTTCGTTTACGGCAACAGAACCATCATTCTTTAATCTTTCGGAAAATGAATTGATTAGCTTTGCGCCTTTACGGATAAAAAGCAGGCAAACAACTTCATTTCCCTAAAGGAAAGCTTTACAGGGGCGTCTCATTTGATATGATGCGCCCCGCTTCCAGCAGGAAGCAGGCCAGTAAAAAAGCATTACCCCGTGGTGGGGTTCCCGAGCGGCCAAAGGGAGCAGACTGTAAATCTGCCGTCATCGACTTCGAAGGTTCGAATCCTTCCCCCACCACCATCTCTCAGCACGACCTCAAAATTTGAATTACCCCTGGTGGGGTTCCCGAGCGGCCAAAGGGAGCAGACTGTAAATCTGCCGTCATCGACTTCGAAGGTTCGAATCCTTCCCCCACCACCATCACTTTCAAATAACTCCAAATCTTCTGTTCGCACCGGGCATCATGCATTTCCGTAACGGGGAAGGAAGAGAAGCTTCGACTAAGGTTCGATTCGAGCGCAGCGAGAAAGCGTTGCCGAAGGCAACGACCCGAAGGGCGAGGCGCAACGCGCCGGGTCATCCTTCCCCAACATAAAAAAACCAAGTCCGCCCTTGTAGGCCGGGTAAGGCGCAGCCGCCACCCGGCGACAGAAACCTACATCGGAGGCAAGCGACGCCTGACCGGCGAACTCTTCACAATCGACGTATTACACTGAGCATGCTCTGCCAGACCGTCCAGCAGCGCATCCAGTTGTTCTATCGATCGCACCACCAGCCTAATCACAAAGCAATCTTCCCCGGTGACTTTGTCGCTCTCAATACACTCCGGCATCGCCTGAATATACTTATCCACCTTATGCAACAGCCCTGGCAACGGCCGTACGCGCACCAGCGCCTGCAGCGTATACCCCAGCGCCGCCAGATTCACCCGCGCCCCATACCCCTGAATCACACCGCGCTCTTCCAGCCGCTTCAGGCGTTCTGCCGTACTGGGGGACGTCAGACCGATGCGGCCGCTGAGCACCTTCAACGACATGCGCGCATCCTCAACCAGGCAGGCTAAAATTTGTCGGTCGATATCATCGATAAGGCATTCCATTCTTTTCACCTAATTTTAAAAAGCCATTTACCTTTTCAACCTTATCTCACCCCTGTAAAACCCGACAGCGATTTTCGACAATAGCGTCATTAATCAGGAGGTGGATGATGCGTGATTTCCATAAAGGCGTGTGGCAAATGAGCCTGGCGATGTTAATTTCCGGCTCTATCGGCGCGTTTGTTTTGCTCTCCGGTCTGCCGGTGACGGAAGTGGTGTTCTGGCGCTGTCTTATCGGGGCTATGGCGCTTTTTATTTTTATCCGGGCAAGTCAAAAGCCCTTCAGCCCCCTCACCCGCACCACGCTGCTGCTGGCTATTTTCGGCGGCGTGGCGCTCGTGGTGAACTGGCTGCTGCTCTTCGCGGCCTATGAGCGTATCTCAATTGGTCTTTCAACCGTGGTCTATAACACCCAGCCTTTTATGCTGGTCTTGATGGGGATGTTTCTGGGCGAACGCGTCAGCCTGGTGAAATGGGGCTGGCTATTCCTCGCCTTTGGCGGCGTGGTGATCCTGCTCTCCAGCGAGCTCACCGGCGCGCATGGCAGCGAATGGCTCACCGGAATAGGTTTGGCCATGGCCGCGGCCTTCTTCTACGCGCTGACGGCAATCATTGCGCGCAAACTGAAAACAATCGCACCGCAGCATATTGCCTTTATCCAGGTGCTGACCGGCGTCGTGATGCTTTTGCCGTTTGCCAGCCTGCCGTCATTTTCCGGTGATTTCCCCTGGCCGATGCTGCTGACGCTCGGCATTGTCCATACCGGCATTATGTACCAGCTGCTCTACAGCGCAATTCAGAAGCTGCCTACGCCCATCACCGGCTCCCTGTCGTTTATCTATCCGGTGGTGGCAATTGTTGTCGATAATCTGGTGTTCGGACACGCGCTTAACCTGACGCAGCTGGCGGGCGGCGCGCTGATCCTGTTTGCTGCCGCGGGCAACAACCTGGGCTGGGGCGAAAAAAAACCCCGCGAGCGCGGGGTTAGTATCAAAACGGCGAATTAGCGACGGGCGCGAACAATCTGGTATTTGCGCGTCAGGTACTCCACCGGCGCGCTCCAGATGTGGACCAGGCGGGAGAACGGGAACAGCACAAACAGCGTCATCCCCAGCACCAGGTGAACGCGGAAGATAAACGCCACGCCGTCCAGGTGCTCAGATGCTCCGCCGTGGAAGGTCACCACGGACTGCGCCCAGCCGACCAGCTTCATCATTTCGCTTCCGTCCATATGCTGCGCCGAGAACGGAATGGTCAGCAGACCCAGCGCGCACTGTACCATCAGCAGGGAGAGGATCAGGATATCCGCTGCGGTTGTGGTCGCACGCACGCGCGGGCTGAACAGACGACGCTTGAGCAGCAGCAGGCCGCCAACAAGGGTCATCACGCCGCAGGCACCGCCCGCGATCATCGCCATCTTCTGCTTCACCTCAATCGGCAGCCACGCTTCATACATCCAGTGCGGCGTCAGCATCCCGAGGAAGTGACCGGCAAAAATGCCCAGAATCCCGATGTGGAACAGGTTAGACGCCACGTGCATCCCCTTGCGGTCCAGCATCTGGCTGGAGGCGGCACGCCAGGTGTACTGGCCATAATCGTAACGCAGCCAGCTTCCCACCAGGAACACGGTGCCCGCGATATACGGGTAAATGTCAAAGAAGAACATATTCAGGAAGTGCATTAGTGCCGTCCTCCGTTAGAGATATTCAAATATTGCGGGGCAACCGCGCCGGCAAAGCGGCGCTGGTGAGCAGCGATTTCAGACTCGCCGCAGTTCTGGTCAGCAAAGAATTTGACCTGCTCTTCTTCCCAGACCGCATCCAGCGCCTGTGGCGTATCGTCACGGGCCTCATCGGCGATTTTCTCCGCCACTTTTTCACTGTCGACAGAGGCGTTGGCGAGCTTCACCAGCAGATCGAACAGCACCGCGTAGCGGCTCTCACGCTGCTGAAGACGCGCGCCGAGCAGCGCCAGGATCGGCGCGATGTCCTGCAGACCGCCCAGCGCCTCTTCTTTTGGCAGCTGCGCCAGATATTCCAGATAGAGCGGCAGGTGATCCGGCAGCTCGCGGCTGTCGAGCTGCAGGCCGTGCTGCTCGTACTGTGCCATCAGGTCAACCATCGCCTGACCGCGGTCGCGGGATTCACCGTGAACGTGTTCGAACAGCAGCAGCGAGGTCGCACGCCCCCGATCAAACAGCTGACTGTAGTCCGCCTGCGCATCAAGAAGATCGCGCGCCAGCAGGTCACGGAGGAAAACGCCAAGCCGCTGGGCATCTTCTTTATCCAGGTTTTCAGATGCCGCAAGCGCATCAAAGAGCTCCTGTTGATGCTGCGCCAGCGCAGCATCCGGGTACTCGAGCAGACGCGAAACAATGACGAGTTCAATCATGAGTGCGGCTCCGTTTTACTGGTCACATCCATGGCGTCGATGCGACGGCTGTTGAACAGGTTGAATTTGCTGTCTGACCCGTGGCAGCCGTCGCCAAAGGTAAAGCCACAGCCGTTTTTCTCCGGGAAGGCCTCGCGGGCCAGCTCACGGTGGCTGCTCGGCACCACGAAACGGTCTTCGTAGTTGGCAATCGCCAGATAGCGGTACATTTCCTGCGCCTGCGCTTCGGTCAGACCGACCTCTTCCAGCGCGCGGGTGTCGGTTACGCCGTCCACGGTTTCGGCACGCTTGAAGTGGCGCATCGCCAGCATACGCTTCAGCGCCAGCAGTACGGGCTGGGTATCCCCTGCGGTCAGCAGGTTGGCCAGGTACTGCACCGGGATACGCAGGCTCTCCACGTCCGGCAGAATGCCGTTGCTGCCCAGCTCACCCGCGTCAGCGGCAGACTGAATCGGCGACAGCGGCGGCACGTACCAGACCATCGGCAGCGTGCGGTATTCCGGATGCAGCGGCAGGGCCAGCTTCCAGTCCATCGCCATTTTGTACACCGGAGACTGCTGCGCGGCGTCAATCACGCTCTGCGGAATGCCGTCCTTCAGCGCCTGCTCAATCACCTTCGGATCGTTCGGGTCGAGGAACACGTCCAGCTGACGCTGATACAGATCCTTCTCGTTCTCGGTGCTCGCGGCGTTTTCAATCGCGTCCGCGTCGTACAGCAGCACGCCGAGGTAGCGAATACGGCCTACGCAGCTTTCGGAACAGACGGTCGGCATACCGGCTTCGATACGCGGGTAGCAGAAGATGCACTTCTCGGACTTGCCGCTCTTCCAGTTGAAGTAGATCTTTTTGTACGGGCAGCCGGTGATGCACATGCGCCAGCCGCGGCACTTGTCCTGGTCGATCAGCACGATGCCGTCTTCTTCACGCTTGTAGATGGCGCCGCTCGGGCAGGTCGCCACGCACGCCGGGTTAAGGCAGTGCTCGCACAGGCGCGGCAGATACATCATGAAGGTATTTTCGAACTGGCCGTACATCGCCTTCTGCATGTTCTCGAAGTTCTGGTCTTTGGCGCGTTTTTCGAACTCGCCGCCCAGAATCTCCTCCCAGTTTGGACCGCTGGTAATTTTGTCCATGCGCTGACCGGTGATCAGCGAGCGGGGACGGGCGATCGGCTGGTGTTTACCTTCCGGCGCGTTGTGCAGATTCTGGTAGTCGTAGTCAAACGGCTCGTAGTAATCCTCGATGCCCGGCAGGTGCGGGTTAGCAAAGATTTTTCCCAGAAGCCAAGCGCGGTTACCCATGCGCGGCTGCAGCTTGCCGTTGATTTTGCGGATCCAGCCGCCCTTCCACTTCTCCTGATTTTCCCAGTCGGTCGGGAAGCCGGTGCCCGGCTTGCTTTCCACGTTGTTGAACCAGGCGTATTCCATACCTTCGCGGCTGGTCCAGACGTTTTTACAGGTGACCGAGCAGGTATGGCAGCCGATGCATTTATCCAGATTCAGCACCATGCCGACTTGTGAACGAATTTTCATTTTACGCTCTCCTGTACCTGGTCATTACCTTCGCCGTCTAACCAGTTAATATTCTTCATCTTACGTACCACCACGAACTCATCGCGGTTCGATCCTACGGTGCCGTAGTAGTTAAAGCCGTAGGCCAGTTGGGCATAGCCACCAATCATGTGGGTCGGCTTCGGCGTAATGCGGGTCACGGAGTTGTGGATCCCGCCGCGCTGCTCGGTGATCTCTGACCCCGGCAGGTTCACGATACGTTCCTGCGCGTGGTACATCATGGTCATCCCGGCCGGTACGCGCTGGCTCACCACCGCACGCGCCGTCAGGGCACCGTTGCTGTTGAACACTTCGATCCAGTCGTTATCTTCAATACCCAGATCTTTGGCATCCGTTTCGCTCATCCAGACAATCGGACCGCCGCGCGACAGGGTCAGCATCAGCAGGTTGTCGCTGTAGGTGGAGTGGATCCCCCACTTCTGGTGCGGCGTCAGGAAGTTCAGCGCCTTCTCCGGGTTACCGTTCGATTTCGCGCCCATTACCGCTTTCACGGAGCGGGTGTCGATAGGCGGACGGTACACCAGCAGGCTTTCACCGAAGTCGCGCATCCACTGGTGGTCCTGATACAGCGACTGGCGGCCGGACAGGGTGCGCCATGGGATCAGCTCGTGAACGTTGGTGTAGCCCGCGTTATAGGACACATGCTCGTCTTCCAGGCCAGACCAGGTCGGGCTGGAGATAATCTTGCGCGGCTGGGCCTGAATATCGCGGAAGCGGATTTTCTCTTCCTCTTTATTCGTCGCCAGGTGCGTATGGTCGCGACCGGTGAACGCGCTCAGCGCCGCCCAGGCCTTCACCGCGACGTGACCGTTGGTTTCCGGTGCCAGGGTCAGGATCATCTCTGCCGCATCAATCGCCGTGTTCAGCATGGGCTGGCCTTTCGCCGGGCCGTCCGCTTTGGTGTAGTTGAGCTTGCGCAGCAGATCCATTTCGCTCTGGGTGTTCCAGGCGATCCCTTTCCCGCCGTTGCCGATTTTCTCCATCAGCGGGCCGATAGAGGTAAAGCGCTCGTAGGTTGCCGGGTAGTCACGTTCAACCGGAATGATGTGCGGTGCGGTCACGCCCGGGATCAGGTCACATTCGCCTTTTTTCCAGTCCTTCACGTCCAGCGGCTGCGCCAGTTCGGCAGCGGAGTCGTGCTGGATGGGCAGCGTTACCACGTCGGTCTCTTTGCCGAGGTGCCCCACGCAGACTTCGGAGAAGGTCTTCGCGATGTCTTTGTAGATTTCCCAGTCGCTTTTTGATTCCCACGCCGGGTCAACGGCCGCAGACAGCGGATGAATAAACGGATGCATATCCGAGGTATTCATGTCGTCTTTTTCGTACCAGGTGGCGGTAGGCAGCACGATGTCGGAGTACAGGCAGGTGCTGGACAGACGGAAGTCGAGGGTCACCACCAGATCCAGCTTGCCGTCGAGACCGTTGTCTTTCCACTCCACCTCTTCCGGCTTCACGCCGCCCTGCTTGCCGAGATCTTTCCCCTGGATACCGTTTTCGGTACCGAGCAGGTACTTCAGCATGTACTCGTGGCCTTTACCGGACGAGCCCAGCAGGTTGGAGCGCCAGATGAACAGATTACGCGGGTGGTTTTTACCGTTTTCCGGCTGTTCCGCCGCGAAGCGGATTGAGCCATCCTTCAGGGATTGCACGGTGTAATCCACCGGTGACATGCCCGCTTTCTTCGCCGCTTCCGCAATGCGCAGCGGGTTCGTGCCCAGCTGCGGCGCCGACGGCAGCCAGCCCATGCGCTCGGCGCGGACGTTGAAGTCAATCAGATGGCCGCTGTAGCGGGATTTATCCGCCATCGGCGACAGCAGCTCCTGCGCGGTGACCGTCTCGTAACGCCACTGGCTGGAGTGGTTATAGAAGTAGGAGGTGCTGTTCATGTGGCGTGCCGGACGCTGCCAGTCAAGGGCAAACGCCAGCGGCTGCCAGCCGGTCTGCGGACGCAGTTTTTCCTGACCCACGTAGTGCGCCCAGCCGCCGCCGCTCTGGCCGACGCAGCCGCAGAAGATCAGCATGTTGATCAGACCACGGTAGTTCATATCGAGGTGATACCAGTGGTTAAGACCCGCACCGACGATGATCATCGAGCGACCGTGGGTCTTATCGGCGTTTTCCGCAAACTCGCGGGCGATACGCACGATCTGCGCGCGTGGCACGCCGGTGATCTGCTCCGCCCATGCCGGGGTATAAGCCTTCACGTCGTCATAGCCGGTGGCGCAGTTTTCATCACCCAGACCGCGTTCCAGGCCGTAGTTCGCCATGGTCAGGTCATAGACGGTGGTGACCAGCGCGGTAGTCCCGTCGGCCAGCTGCAGGCGTTTCACCGGCAGCTTGTGCATCAGCACGTTTTTCAGCTCAACCTTGTTGAAGTGCTCGGAACCTTCGCCGCCAAAGTACGGGAAGCCCACATCCGCAATCTCGTCCTGGCTACCCAGCATGCTCAGACGCAGTTCCGTCTCTTCACCGGTCGTGCCGTTACGCTGCTCAAGGTTCCACTTGCCCTTCTCGCCCCAGCGGAAGCCGATAGAGCCGTTTGGCGCCACCAGCTCACCGTTGCTGTTATAGGCGACGGTTTTCCACTCTGGGTTATTTTCCTGGCCCAGCGCGTCCACCAGATCGGCGGCGCGCAGCGTACGGCCTGCGGCGTAGTAGCCGTCACGCTCTTCGAGCATCACCAGCATCGGCATGTCGGTGTAGCGACGGACGTAGTCGGTGAAGTACTGGCTTGGTTTATCCAGGTGGAACTCGCGCAACATGACGTGGCCCATCGCCATCGCCATCGCGGCATCGGTACCCTGTTTCGGTGCCAGCCACAGGTCGCACAGCTTGGCGATTTCGGCGTAGTCCGGGGTCACCGCCACGGTTTTGGTGCCTTTGTAACGCACCTCGGTAAAGAAGTGCGCGTCCGGCGTACGGGTCTGCGGCACGTTTGAGCCCCAGGCGATGATGTAGCTGGAGTTGTACCAGTCGGCGGACTCCGGTACGTCGGTCTGTTCGCCCCAGGTCTGTGGAGACGCCGGCGGCAGGTCGCAGTACCAGTCGTAGAAGCTCAGGCAGGTACCGCCGATTAAGGAGAGATAGCGCGCGCCGGAAGCGTAAGAGACCATCGACATCGCCGGGATTGGCGAGAAGCCTGCCACGCGGTCAGGACCGTAGGTTTTCACGGTGTAGACGTTGGAGGCCGCAATCAGCTCGTTCACCTCTTTCCAGGAAGAGCGAACGAAACCACCGCGACCGCGCGCCTGTTTGAAGCTTTTCGCTTTGTCGGCGTCCTCGATGATGGATGCCCACGCATCAACCGGATCGCTGTGCTGCACTTTCGCTTCACGCCACATTTTCATCAGGCGTTTACGCATCAGCGGGTATTTGAGACGGTTGGCGCTGTAGAGATACCAGGAGTAGCTGGCGCCGCGCGGGCAGCCGCGCGGTTCATGGTTCGGCATATCCGGACGGGTGCGCGGGTAGTCGGTCTGCTGCATTTCCCACGTCACCAGACCGTTTTTAACGAAAATCTTCCAGCTACATGAGCCAGTGCAGTTTACGCCATGGGTAGAACGGACGACTTTGTCATGCTGCCAGCGCTGGCGGTAACCGTCCTCCCAGTCCCGGTTGGTATCCAGAACCTGGCCGTGCCCATCGGCAAACGTTTCGCCCTTCTGCTTGAAGTAGCGAAACCGGTCCAAAAACTTGCTCATCGGGTATCTCCTGTATGGAGCCTGTGGCTCTCTAAATCGACATTGCTGATTTGCAGCGAAGGTAACGCCCTGAAAGAGAGGGAGAATTGATAACGATCAAGACGACGAGGGACTTTCAGGCGAGGGATTACACCGAATACCACCAAAGCGGTATCTTTATAAATTTCATATCTATATGAAATATAAGGTTATTTCAATTTCATCCTACAAAAGACCAGGCAAAATTTAACATCTCAGGTATTAAGGGGTAGAGCGCCCTGGAAAGCGATGGCGATCACAGTGTTGCCTGCGGATTTCCTCAGCAGGGCTTTCAGTATGTTGTAACTATTTTGACCCAAAAAAAACGCGGCCCGAAGGCCGCGTAAACGGATAATCACACTTACTTATTTTTTTTGGTATTACGGCCATATACCAGCCACGTAATCACAACGCAGGCGATATAGAAGATGAGGAAGACCTTCATTGCACCCGCCGGAGAGCCGGTCAGATCCAGCGAGATGCCGAACGCTTTCGGAATAAAGAAGCCGCCAATTGCGCCAATCGCAGAGATAAAGCCCAGTGCTGCAGCCGTATCCGTTGCCGCTTCACGCATCGCCTGCTCTTCGCTTCCGCCCTGCGCCTTCACGCGGTCCATCGTCAGCTTGCGGAAGATCACGGAGATCATCTGGAAGGTAGACGCACTCCCCAGCCCGGCCGTCAGGAACAGCACCATAAACACGCCGAAGAAGGCGATGAAGCTCCCGCCCTGTCCGTCAGCAGGCAGCGTCAGGAACAGCAGCGCACAGAAGACTGCCATCACGACGAAGTTAACCAGCGTCACGCGGGTCCCGCCCAGACGGTCGGATACCATCCCGCCCAGCGAACGCGCCAGGGCGCCAATAAACGGGCCGAAGAAGGCGAATTGCAGGATCTGCACGTCCGGGAACTGCGTTTTCGACAGCATCGCGAAGCCCGCCGAGAAGCCGATAAACGAACCGAAGGTCGCCAGATACAGCAGCGCCATCACCCAGAGGTGTCCACGCTTCAGCACCGGCAGCTGTTCGCTCAGCGACGCCTTCGACGCAGACAGGTCATTCATAAAGAACCAGGCTGCAAGGGTGAAGACCACGAGGAACGGCACCCAGATCCAGGCTGCGTTTTGCAGATAGAGGGAAGAACCATCCGCCTGCTCAACGCCACCGCCGCCAAAGGCTGCAAAAATGGAGACCGAGATCGCCAGGGGAGCGATCAGCTGCATCACGCTCACGCCCATATTGCCCAGACCGCCGTTAATCCCCAGCGCGCCGCCCTGCTTCGCTTTCGGGAAGAAGAAGCTGATGTTCGCCATGCTGGAGGCGAAGTTCGCCCCGGCAAAGCCGCACAGCAGGGAGATAATCACGAACACGCTGAACGGCGTGGAGGTATCCTGCACCGCGAAGCCGAGCCACACGCAAGGGACGATCATGATGCCCGTACTGAACGCCGTCCAGCGACGGCCGCCGAAGACCGGCACCATAAACGCGTAAGGGACGCGCAGCAGCGCGCCTGACAGCGACGGCAGCGCGGTCAGCATAAACAGCTGATCGGTTGTAAACGTAAACCCGACTTTGGGCAGGTTTACCGCCACCGCGCTAAACAACATCCAGACGCAAAACGCTAACAACAAGCACGGCACGGAAATCCACAGATTCCGGCTTGCTACACGATGGCCGCGCTGTTGCCAGAACGCCGGATCCTCTGGACGCCAGTCAGTAATAACGGCACCATTTTCCCTTTCGGGAGCGGATGAGTGACTCATAGACACCTCTGATTCTCGAATGATGCTGCAAACATTAGGGTTTTAGGGCGGCGGTAAGTTGATATAAATCAAAGGAAAAGTGGGAGGATTTGCGGTGTAAAATAAGGCCTCATCCTTAGTGAGTAGGCTAATTCGGTAAAAAAGACGTGGTTTTTCACGGCACTGACGGTTCCCTGCAGCGCCCACCTCTTTCCCCCTACTCCGTTGGCAATTTAGGGGTAATCCTTTATTGGTATGGGTATACTCCAGGGTATGCACCAGAATAGCGCCATTCCTGCAAGCAGGCCACGTCAGGAGCACGCCCACTCTATGTTAAAAAGATGCTTATCTCCGCTAACGCTCGTGAATCAGCTCGCCCTGATTGTTTTGCTGTCCACCGCCATCGGCGTGACCGGCATGGCGATCTCCGGCTGGCTGGTACAAGGGGTACAGGGTAATGCGCATGCCATCAACGAGGCAGGCTCGCTACGCATGCAGAGTTACCGTCTGCTGGCGGCGGTTCCGCTGACGCAGGACGATCGGCCTTTAATCGATGAAATGGAGCGCACGGCGTTCAGCCCCGAGCTGGAAAATGCCGCCATCCGTGCCGGTCAGCAATCCCAGTTGAACGCCCTTCAGGGGTACTGGCACACCCAGCTGCAGCCGGGCCTGAAACAGGCGCGCAGTACAGAAGCCGTTGCCCAGGACGTGGCGGGGTTTGTCTCCCGCATTGACGCGCTGGTCTCCGCGTTCGACCAGACGACCGAATTACGCATCGACCGGGTGGTGATGGTGCACCGGGCCATGGCGCTGTTTATGGGGCTGCTGTTGATCTTCACCATCGTCTGGCTCCGCGCGCGTCTGCTGAATCCCTGGAAACAGCTGCTGGCGATGGCCCGCGCGGTCACCGCACGCGATTTTACCCAGCGCACGCACATTAGCGGGCGCAACGAGATGGCCATGCTCGGCCAGGCACTCAATACCATGTCGGCAGAGCTCTCCGAGAGCTACGCGGTGCTGGAGCAGCGCGTACAGGAAAAAACGGCCGGGCTGGAGCAGAAAAACGAGATCCTCTCTTTCCTCTGGCAGGCCAACCGTCGCTTGCACATGCAGGTGCCGCTATGTGAGCGCCTCTCTCCGGTGCTGAATGGCCTGCAAAAGCTGACCCTGCTGCGCGATCTGGAGCTGCGGGTCTACGATGTGGAAGACGAAGAGAACCACCAGGAATTTACCTGTCAGTCCGATATGTCCTGCGATGACAAAGGCTGCCATCTTTGCCCTCGCGGCCTGCCGCCGCTGACCTCCGGCGGCACGACCCTGAAGTGGCGCCTGACGGACAGCCACACTCAGTACGGCATTCTGCTGGCCACCCTGCCAACCGGACGCCACCTGAGCCACGACCAGCAGCAGCTGGTGGATACGCTGGTTGAACAGCTGACGGCCACGCTGGCGCTCGACAGGCATCAGGAAAAACAGCAGCAGCTGATCGTCATGGAAGAGCGCGCGACCATCGCCCGCGAGCTGCACGACTCCATCGCCCAGTCGCTTTCCTGTATGAAAATGCAGGTGAGCTGCCTGCAGATGCAGGATGCGGAGATGCCCGACAGCAACAAGCAGCTGCTCAGCCAGATCCGCAACGAGCTGAACACCTCCTGGGTGCAGCTGCGCGAGCTGCTGACCACCTTCCGTCTGCAGCTGACCGAGCCGGGCCTGCGCCCGGCGCTGGAATCCAGCTGTCACGAATTTAGCGCCCGGCTGGGGTTCCCGGTGAAGCTGGATTACCAGCTGCCGCCGCGCTTTGTCCCCTCCCATCAGGCCATACATTTACTGCAGATCGCCCGCGAAGCGCTGAGCAACGTGCTTAAACACGCTGAAGCAACGGCGGTCACGGTCACCGTCAGCCAGCACGACAATCAGGTGAAACTGACGGTTCACGATAACGGCCGCGGCGTGCCGGAAAATGCCGAACGCACTAACCACTATGGTTTAATCATTATGCGAGACCGCGCCCAAAGCCTGCGCGGTGATTGCCAGGTTCGCCGGAGAGAGACGGGCGGCACGGAAGTTGTCGTCACCTTTATTCCCGAGAAACCGCTTACAACTGCTCAAGGAGATACCCATGACTAATCAGGAACCGGCATCCATCCTGTTGATCGACGACCATCCGATGCTGCGTACTGGCGTGAAACAGCTGGTCAGCATGGCCCCCGATATCACCGTGGTGGGCGAAGCCAGCAACGGCGAACAGGGCATTGAGCTTGCCGAATCCCTCGATCCCGATCTGATCCTGCTCGATCTGAATATGCCGGGCATGAACGGACTGGAGACCCTCGACAAGCTGCGGGAAAAATCGCTTTCCGGACGCATCGTCGTCTTTAGCGTGTCGAACCATGAAGAGGATGTGGTCACGGCGCTGAAACGCGGGGCGGATGGCTATCTGCTGAAAGACATGGAGCCGGAAGATCTGCTTAAGGCGCTGCAGCAGGCGGCGGCGGGCGAGATGGTATTGAGCGAAGCCTTAACGCCGGTGCTGGCCGCCAGCCTGCGCGCCAACCGCGCCACCTCTGACCGTGACGTCAGCCAGCTCACGCCGCGCGAGCGCGACATTCTCAAGCTCATTGCCCAGGGCCTGCCGAACAAAATGATCGCTCGCCGCCTGGACATCACCGAAAGCACGGTCAAAGTGCACGTGAAGCATATGCTGAAGAAAATGAAGTTAAAATCTCGCGTTGAAGCCGCCGTGTGGGTGCATCAGGAACGCATTTTCTAAGGATTACTCCTCCGGCAGCAGCTTCCAGCGCGGGTCGTCATCGGGCAATGCGACCAGCGGCTGCACCACAGCAAGCGTGATCTCATTGGACGAGACGCGCTGGCCTTTCTCATCTTCTACCACCGCCGAGAGGTGCCAGCGGTTTGTCGCACCTTCCTGTTCATTCCAGGCAGGTATAATCACGCTCCAGCCGTCTGCGCTGTTACTTTTGGCCGGCGACGTCAGGCTCAATGCCTGCGTATCCCCCTGCCAGTGGATCTGACGGATGCCGTGCGTGCTGCGAACCTGCAGCTTCAGCATAACGGTCTCGCCCCCTTTCAGATCCCACGGCGGCGTGGCCAGCCAGACGGACAGCGTTTTACGCTGGCGGAACTCCATCACCGGCAGGCTAGTGCGCTCCGGTGAATCGTAGCGGCTGCCGCGCAGGGATCGCGTCGCGGCGACCTCATCGGCGGAAAGCTGCTTAGCCAGCGGCACGCCAAAGCGGTAGTTGAGCTTCAGCCCAAGGTTATTCTGGCTCTCGCCGCTTTCGCCCTGCTTGTGCCCGGCGGTCAACGTGACCAGCGGAACGGGGGTATAGTTAAGCCCCAGATTGACCGCAACCGGGTTGTGGTACCCGGTTCCACTGTTGAACAGGTCAACGTTATCGCCAAAGTACTGCTCAACGCTGACGCTGGTGTTCAGGTGATGAAACCACGGCAACCAGGCTTTAGCGGTCACGTCATATCCGCGCGCCATGCGCTGCTCCTGAACGTCAGATCGCGCGCGCCATCCGGCAAAGGGCTGATAGTAGTTCGCTGAGAGGCGCAGATTTTCCCCCCACGCTTCCGCGCCCAGCCCGGCACGCTGCAGGTTTTCATCCAGAAGATTATCGTAAAAGGTGTTGTAGCCCAGCAGCCATTTCCCGGCGACCCAGCGCTGACCGATTCCGGCGTTACTGACCAGGCCATCCGTCTGCTGCGTCAGGCCAAGCTGGCTCCAGCTGAGGTAACGGTTAGTATCATTCCACGGGATAAACCAGCTCCCGCTGCTGCCGTTAAATTTGCCGTCATTATCCACCAGCACGTTCACGCTGGCGTTTCCCCAGGGCGACAGCCAGGACTCAATCTGCTGGTTCACTTCCCCGCTTACCGCGTCGCGCACCTGACCAAAGGCAAACTGACGCGCCTGCTCGCCGGTCGTCAGCCCGTTGTCGGTCATGCTGGCTTCACCGAAGGCTTTCGCCATTTCGGCGAGGTGTTTCTCCCCTTCGCCCGTTGGCGCCGCCAGGCCGAGATCGGGCAGACTATCCCCGTTATTATCAAAGGGGTGCTGCGCCTGATGCATAAAGGAATTCGGCGCACCGTGAACGGCTCCGGCCGTAAGAAGGGGGAGTAAAAACAGCAAACGAATGCGGGACGATACAGCCATCAACGTCGTCAATAAGAACCTGTGTTTATGAATAAACTCTTATTATGTTAACGCGATAAGCCCTGAAATGCAGTTCTGGCGGACATTTCAGGATTATCCTGAAACAGCCCTTTCAGCTCCGGCACGCAGGAACCACAGTTCGTACCACAGCGCAGCTTCGCCCCCAGCGCGGTGACGGAATCACACCCTCCGGCAATCGCCTCCCGTATCACCTCTTCCCCGACGCTGAAACAGCTGCAGATAATGCGTCCCGGATCCATCGCCTTCCCGACGCTCTGCCCGTTCAACAGGGCGTGGCGTTCTGCGGGCAGCACGGGGGGTGAATGAAAAGCGGCTTCAATCACCGTATGCGCCAGCGCCGGTAACGCGGTACCTTCCCAGAAACCCAGCATAAGCTGGCCTTCATGCCAGGCCAGCACGCTGCTGCGTTCACCGGTCTGCGCAACCTGCAGCTGCCAGCCCCGGCCGCTGGCGTATTCCATTACCCACGACAGCAGCGGTTTATCGCACGCCACCGTCAGGCGTGAAGCTTTACGCCACCAGTAAACCGAAGACGGCATTTCCAGCCCTTCGCGGGCATAGAGTTCTCCCTGCCAGACGGGCTGCCAGGGCTGGATTCTGACGGCGGTTTGTTTACTCTCCGGCTGGCCCGAAACCGGATCGCAGCGCCCTTCCACCAGCGCATTCACCTTTCCCTGGCGGGCAAACGCAGCGTTCCAGTGCATCGGGGCAAAAGCGTTCCCTTCACGCTGGGCGTCGCTGATGCGCACTCTTGCTACCATGACGCCGCGCGGCGAACTGATGCGCGCCAGCTGGCCGTCGCACAGGGAAAACCGAACGGCGTCTGCGGGGCAAACCTCAACAAAGGGTTCGGCGATATGCTGCATCAGTCTGGCCACATATCCTGTTCGCGTCATGGTATGCCACTGATCGCGGATGCGCCCCGAGTTGAGAATCAGCGGGTACAACGCGCTGACCGTCGCACCGTGCGACTGTGGGTCAACGGGAACAATGTTTCGGCACGGGAAATCCCCCCCAGGCCACTGCCAGGGTTCAAGCCGCTCCCACTCCTCACGGGTAAGCGTAGCCAGGTCATGAAGGTTTAACGCCCGCGCACCGTCATTTTCAAAGGCCGTCAGCGCCGCATGCTCGCAAAAAATCTCGTGCGGATGTTGCCAGGCAAAGGCCTCGCCGTAGTCCAGCTGCTTTGCCACCTGCGCGACGATCCACCAGTCCGGCTTTGCCTCACCCGGTGCGGGCAGAAACGCGCGCTGGCGCGAAATGCGTCGCTCGGAATTGGTCACCGTCCCGTCCTTCTCTCCCCAGGCCAGCGCCGGAAAGCGAATATGGGCAAACCGGCTGGTGTCGGTATCGTTCATCACCTCAGAGACAATCACCAGCGGGCAGTTCGCCAGCGCCTGACACACCGCGTGGCTGTCCGGCAGCGAGACAGCAGGATTGGTGCCCATGATCCACACTGCCTTCACCTCGCCGCGGGCAATGGCGTCAAACAGCTCCACCGCCATCAAGCCCGGCGTCTGCGCAAGCCGTTCCGTTCCCCAGAAACGCGCCACCCGCGAGAGATCGTCCGGCTCAAAGTTCATGTGCGCCGCCAGCTGATTTGCCAGCCCGCCCACCTCTCTTCCGCCCATCGCGTTTGGCTGTCCGGTCAGCGAAAACGGGCCGCAGCCCGGACGGTTAAATTTTCCGCTGGCAAGGTGCACGTTAATGATGGCGCTGCATTTGTCGCTGCCGCTGGAGGACTGGTTGATTCCCATGGTGTAGAGCGTGATGGCCCGGGGCACCGTCATAAACCAGTCGTAAAACGTACCAATATCCTGCGGCGAGAGGCCGCAAAACGCCGCCACGCGGGATATCGGCCACGCGTCCGTTCCCTGAATGACATTAAGCAGACCGACGAACAGCCCGGCGTCGCTGCCGGGAGTGAGCGCCAGATGCAGGTCAGCAATATCACAGGTGGCGGTTCTGCGCGGATCGATGACCACCACTTTCATCTGCGGATTGTTGTGCTTTGCCTGTACCAGGCGCTGATACAGCACCGGATGCGTCCAGGCCGCGTTTGAGCCCACCAGCACCACCAGATCGCTGTTTTCCACATCCTTGTAGCTGCACGGCACGACGTCTTCACCAAAGGCGCGCTTGTAGCCAACGACCGCCGATGACATGCAGAGCCGGGAGTTGGTATCAATGTTCGCCGCGCCGATAAACCCTTTCATCAGCTTATTGGCGGCGTAATAATCCTCGGTAAGCAATTGCCCGGACGCGTAAAACGCCACCGCCTGCGGCCCCCATTTGTCGATAATGTCCTGGAGGCGCTCGCCTGCCGCTCCCAGCGCCTGCGCCCAGGCCACCTCAGCACCGTCAACAACGGGGCGCAGCAATCGCCCCTGTAACCCCATTGTTTCCCCCAGGGCCGATCCTTTCACGCACAAGCGGCCAAAGTTCGCAGGATGGGTTTCATCCCCCGAACGCTGACCGTTTCACCGTCCACGCGGGCGACCACGCCGCAGCCGACCCCGCAGTAGGGACACGTTGTCCGGGTTTCCGTCATGAGGCCTCCGCACGCATTACCAGGGCATCATTACCGACCCACACCTTGCCGTTCTCAATTTTGACCGGCCAGGCGCGCACCGCGGGTTCGCCGTTCTCCACCTGACAGCCGTCGCGCAGGCGGATACGCTGCTTGTAGAGCGGGGAGATCACCACCGGCTCCCCCGCCGCATCGCCAAGAATGCCGCGGGAAAGCACGTTCGCGCTGCTGCCAGGCTCCCGATCGTCGAGGGCGTAAACGGTTTTGCCAAAGCGGAACAGCGCGATCGGCTTACGCCCAAGCCGCGCGCCGATTCCCGCCTGCTCGGGGATATCGTCGATGCCGCAGATTTCCTGCCAGCGCTTGCTTTCATCAGACGGCGCGACGTTCACCGCGGTGCGGAACAGCGCCAGACGGTTCGGATCGTTAAGCGTGGTTTGCCATTCGCACTGGTAGGTTTCCACCACCCGGGCCATCTCCTGCTCCAGCTCGTGGGCGATGCCCAGGCTGTCGTTGAGGATCACCTCACGCAGGTAGTCGAGGCCGCCTTCCAGGTTGTCCATCCAGGTGCTGGTGCGCTGCAGGCGATCCGCCGTGCGGATGTAGAACATCAGGAAACGGTCTACGGTGCGGATCAGCGTGTCATCATCAAGATCGCTGGCGAAGAGATCCGCATGGCGCGGCTTCATGCCGCCGTTGCCGCACAGGTAGAGGTTCCACCCCTTATCGGTGGCAATCACCCCCACGTCTTTACTCTGCGCCTCGGCGCATTCGCGGGTACACCCTGAGACCGCCATTTTGATTTTGTGCGGGGCGCGCAGGCCTTTGTAACGGTGCTCGAGCCTGACCGCGAGGCCGGTGGAGTCCTGCACGCCGTAGCGACACCAGGTCGACCCGACGCAGGATTTCACCGTGCGGAGGGATTTGCCGTAGGCGTGCCCGGTTTCAAATCCGGCTTCCACCAGCGCCTGCCAGATCTCCGGCAGCTGTTCGAGCGTGGCGCCAAACAGGTCGATACGCTGGCCGCCGGTGATTTTGCTGTACAGGCTGTAGCGTTTCGCAATCTGGCCGATGGCGATCAGCCCGTCTGCGGTCACTTCCCCCGCAGGCATGCGCGGCACGATGGAGTAAGTACCGTCCTTCTGGATATTGGCGAAGTAGCGGTCGTTGGTGTCCTGCAGCGGCAGGTGTGCCGGTTTCAGCAGATACTCGTTCCAGCAGGAGGCGAGCACTGACCCCACCAGTGGCTTACAGATTTCGCACCCGTGTCCCTGACCGTAGCGGCTAATGAGCTGGTCAAAGGTGCGGATATGGTTGACGCGCACGAGGTGGTAAATCTCCTGACGCGAGTACGGGAAGTGTTCGCAGATGTCCTTTTTCACCTCCACGCCCTGCGCCGCCAGCTGGAACTCCATCACCTGCTTCACCAGTGCGCTACATCCTCCGCAGCCGGTCGCCGCTTTGGTGCACTGCTTAATCGCGCCGATATCCGTTGCGCCCGCACTTACCGCCTGACAGATATCGCCTTTGCTGACGTTATGACACGAACAGATTTGTGCGCTTTCCGGCAGCGCTGCCACGCCGAGCGCTTTTGGCGCACTGCCTGACGACGCGGGTAATATCAGCGTTTCCGGCTCTTTTGGCAGGGCTATCCCGTTGAGCATCATCTGTACCAGCGTGGCGTATTCGCTGGCATCACCCACCAGCACGCCGCCGAGCAGCGTTTTGCCGTCGTGGCTGACCACGATTTTCTTGTAGATTTGCTGCGGGCCGTGCGTCCACTGGTAGCTCAGCGCCCCTGGGGTGCGGCCGTGAGCATCGCCGAACGAGGCCACGTCCACGCCCAGCAGCTTGAGTTTGGTGCTCATATCCGCGCCGGCGAAGGTTTTCTCCTCTCCCGCCAGCGCGGCGGCGGCCACCCTCGCCATCTGGTAGCCGGGCGCAACCAGCCCGAAGATTTTCCCTTCCCAAAGGGCGCATTCACCAATGGCCAGCACGTCCGGATCGGAGGTCTGACAGCGGTCGTCAATGCCGATCCCGCCGCGTTCGCCGATAGCCAGCCCGCTGCTGCGCGCCAGCGCGTCCTGCGGACGAATGCCGGCAGAAAAGACCACCATGTCTGTTTCAAGCTGTTCGCCATCGGCAAAGCGCAGCACCAGCCCGCCGTCCGCGGCGGCGATCTCCGTCGTTGCTTTACTGGTATGCACACCGACGCCCAGCGCCTCGATTTTCTTGCGCAGCATCGCCGCGCCGTCGTTGTCGAGCTGGACCGCCATCAGGTTAGGCGCAAACTCCACCACGTGAGTTTCCAGCCCGAGCTGCTTCAGGGCATTCGCCGCCTCCAGCCCCAGCAGCCCGCCGCCAATCACGACACCGCGGCGTGAGCCCGCCGCATGCGCCGCAATCTTGTCCAGATCGTCAAGGGTGCGGTAGACAAAACAGCCCGGCAAATCGTTGCCCGGCACGGGCGGCACGAACGGGTATGAGCCGGTCGCCAGCACCAGTTTATCCCAGTGGGTCTCATGCCCGCTGGCGCTACGCACCACGCGCGCGTCGCGATCGATAGCGACAATCTGCTGCGACAGGCGCAGCTCAATGCCGTTGTCGGCAAAGAAATCCCCCTCCACCAGCGAAAGCGACGCCGCGCTGCGGCCGCCAAAATATTCCGACAGATGCACGCGGTCGTAGGCAGCATAGCGCTCCTCGCCAAAGACAATGATCTGATACTGCTGATGCAGATTGCGGTTAACGCAGTCTTCGAGAAAATGATGGCCGACCATACCGTGCCCAACCACCACCAGAGTAGGTTTTGTCATAGCGTTCTGTCCTGCAACCTGCGGTTGCGTAGTGAAACGATCGAACAGCCAGTCCGCGTGCGCGGGCGCAGCCGTTGCCAGTAAATCGGTAAATGTTGCCGCGCTGCGGCAGTCCCCCATCAGCAGCACGCCAGCCAGCGCCCCCTGATGGATCAGTAAGCGACGATAGTGACGAGTCAGCGGATCCCATGCGCTCCAGACCACATCGCCCTCCTGCTCTGCCGCGCGACCGAGGCTGAACAGCTCCACGCCGGTCACCTTGAGGCGCATGCCGTTGTCGGTCAGAACAAACGGCGCGGTGACGTCTCCGGCCAGCCGTGCGGCGAGGATATCCGCCTGCGCCAGACAGGGGGCGACCAGGCCAAACGTCTGGCCGTCAATTTCACAGCATTCGCCAATGGCGTAGACGTCCGGCACGGAGGTTTGCATCTGGTGATCCACCACGATGCCGCGCGCGCAGCGAATGCCGCTGGCCTGCGCCAGCACGACGTTGGGCTGCACGCCGGTCGCCAACACCACGCGCGCCGCGGCGACGCTGCGTCCGTTCAGCAGCGTCACGCTATTCCCATCAATCGCCGCGATGCCAGAGGCGAGCTCACAGCGCACGCCCCGCGCCGCCAGCGCCTCTTCCAGCAGCACGCCCGCCTGCTCATCCAGCTGCTGCTCCATCAGCCACGGACCGCGATGAACAAGCGTGACGTTGTCCCCTGAGCGCGCCAGCGCTGCCGCCGTCTCAACCCCGAGCACGCCGCCGCCCAGCACTACCGCCGGACCGGCGATCGCCCGAATGGCCCGGATATCCTCCAGGGTACGGAACGTGAAGACATGCGGCGCATCGCAGCCGGGGATCGGCGGAACAAAGGGCGTTGATCCGGTGGCAAACACCAGCGCATCCCAGCCCAGCGTGCGGGCGGTGGTTTGCACTTCCCGCGTGTCCACATTCACGGCGAGCGCCTTTTCGCCCCGCAGCACCGTCACGCCCCGTTCCTGGTACCAGTCGTCATTCTGAAGACAGATGCCCCCAGCCGTTTTTTCACCGCCCAGCACCGGCGAAAGCTGGATGCGGTTATAGGCATGCTCCGGCTCGTCACCGATGACGGTAATGGCGAAACGATCGGCAGCACGCCCGGTGAGCGAGGCAATCAGCCGCGTGGCCGCCATGCCATTTCCGATAATGACCAGTCGCATCAACGCCCCCTCGCTACGCCGCTTTCGGCTGCTTTTCATAGAGGAAATGCAGGATCTGCTGACGCATGTGGTGATAGCGGCTGTCGTCGGCCAGCTGCACCCGGTTACGCGGGCGCGGCAGGTCAACGTGCAGGATCTCCCCGACGGTCGCCGCCGGGCCGTTGGTCATCATCAGCACGCGATCGGAGAGCAGCACCGCCTCGTCCACGTCGTGGGTAATCAGCACGATGGTGGTGTTCAGCGCCTGCTGGATCTGCATCACCGAGTCCTGCAGATGGGCGCGCGTCAGCGCATCCAGCGCGCCGAAGGGTTCATCCATCAGCAGGACTTTCGGCTTCATCGCCAGCGCGCGGGCAATCCCGACGCGCTGCTTCATGCCGCCGGAGATCTCCCCCGGGCGCTTGTGCAGGGCGTGCCCCATCTGCACGCGGTCGAGGTTGTGCTCAATCCACTCCCGGCGCTCCGCCTTGCTCATGCTGTGGCGAAACACGTGATCTACTGCCAGGGCCACGTTGTCGAAGCAGGTGAGCCACGGCAGTAGCGAATGGTTCTGGAATACCACCGCGCGCTCCGGACCCGGCCCGGCAATTTCGCGGTTGTCGCAAATCAGCCCGCCTTCCGTCGGCAGCGTGATCCCAGCGATAAGGTTAAGCAGCGTCGATTTACCGCAGCCGGAGTGCCCAATCAGGCTGACGGTTTCGCCCTCATGGATATCAAAGGAGACGTTCTGCAGCGCCAGAAATTCGCCGCTGGCGGTGGAAAAACGCTGGCTCACGGCCTGGACCTGGATTAATGGTTTCATGTTCGCTCCTTATTTTTCCTGCCAGCTAAAGCGACGGGCGATCAGCATCAGCCCCTGCTCCAGCAGCAGCCCGACCACGCCAATGATGACGATGGCGATGAGAATGTTTTCGACGTTGAGGTTGTTCCACTCGTTCCAGATCCAGAAACCGATCCCTAAACCGCCGGTCAGCATCTCGGCGGCGACAATCACCAGCCAGGCGATGCCGATGGAGAGGCGCACCCCGGTCAGCACCGCGGGCAACACCGCCGGGAAGAGAATGCGGCGCATGATGGTCCACTCGGAAAGCTGCAGCACCCGGGCCACGTTGAGGTAGTCCTGCGGAATACGGCGCACGCCTTCGGCGGTGTTGATCACCATCGGCCAGATGGAGCAGATAAAAATGGTCCAGCTCGACGCGGGCTCCGCTTTCTGGAACAGCAGCAGGCCGATGGGCAGCCAGGCCAGCGGGCTAACCGGGCGTAACAGCGCGATCAGCGGGCCGAACATGCGCGAAAAAAAGGTGAAGCGGCCAATCAGGAAACCGAGCGGGATCCCGGCGAACGCGGCCAGGCCAAAGCCCACCGCCACGCGCTGTAATGAGGCGAGCACGTTCCAGCCGATGCCCATGTCGTTTGGCCCGTCGCGATAAAACGGATCGGCAAACAGGGTAATAGCGGAATCGAGCGTGCTGAGCGGCGTCGGGAAACCTTTGCTGTTAATCGCCGCCAGCTGCCAGAGCACCACCAGCAGTCCCAGCCCCAGAAAAGCCGGAATGATGCGCTGAAGGATCGCGTTAATCCGACGCGCAAACGTCGGCGTACGGCGGCGAACCTGCACCGGAGGCAGGACAATCACCTCTCCACTCTCCGGCGTCTCGTGTGATTTTGTCTTTTGCAGATGCTGCATAATCAGGCCCCTTTACGGTGAATGGCGAAACGGCTGGCGTATCCTTCCGGGTCGGTACCGTTCCAGACGGTGCCGTCCATCAAGGTGCTGCTGCGTAGTGGTGAAGTCGGTGTGGTAATGCCCCCCACCGCCGTGGCGGCATCCTGCCAGACCGCCGTCTGGTTAATGCGTTGTGCGATGCCCGCATAGTCCGGGGCGGCTTTGAGCAAGCCCCAGCGGCGGAACTGGGTTAAGAACCACATGCCGTCGGAGAGATACGGGTAGCTGACGGCCCCCTCGTTGAAGAAGCGGATCGGGTGCGCGTCCTGCCAGCGCTGGCCCAGGCCGTTGTCGTACTCGCCGAGCATGCGTCCGGTGAGATACTGCTCTTTGCAGTTGAGCCACGCCCGGCGGGAGAGGATCTGCGCGGTTTCGCGTTTGTTTTCCGGAGAGGCCTCAATCCAGCGCGCCGCCTCCAGCACTGCGCTCACCAGCGCCCGGGCGGTGTGCGGGTTTTTCTCCACCCACTCGCGACGGGTGCCGAGGATTTTTTCCGGATGGTCGGCCCAGACAGACTGCGACGTGGCGGCGGTAAAACCGATGCGGTCGTTGATGGCACGCGCGTTCCACGGCTCGCCGACGCAAAAGCCGACCATGTTGCCAATGCGCATGTTCATCACCATCTGCGGCGGCGGCACCACCACCGTGCGCACGTCGTCAAAGGGGTGAATGCCCGCGCTGGCCAGCCAGTAGTAGAGCCACATGGCGTGCGTCCCGGTCGGGAAGGTGTGCGCGAAGGTATAGGTGCCAGGCGCCTGCTGCCCAATCCGCTTTTTCAGCCCGTCAAGGTCATGAACGCCCTTCTCTGCCAGATCGCTGGAGAGCGTAATCGCCTGACCGTTCTGGTTGAGGGTCATCAGGTTAGCCATCTGCTGTGGCTTGCCGGCGATGCCCAGCTCCAGTCCGTACAGCAGGCCGTAAAGAATGTGCGCGGCATCGAGTTCGCCCGCCACCAGCTTGTCGCGCACCGCCGCCCAGCTCGCCTCTTTGGTGGGCACGATGGTAATACCATATTTTTTATCAAACCCTTTCAGCGCCGCGATAACCACCGGGGCACAGTCGGTCAGCGGGATAAACCCGATGCGCACTGTTTCCTGCTCCGGTTTATCCGAGCCTGCCGCCCATGCGGCCTGCATGACACCCGGCAACAGCATTGCACCACTCGCCAGCATGCTGGCCTGCAAAAAACGCCGTCTCGACAAATCCGCCATGACCACTCCTGAAAAAAAACCAAAAAAAAGCGCCCACGGTGCCGAAGCACCAGTGGACGCCTTTATCCCGAAGACGGATGCACCGCCGTTGGCGCATCGTCAAAAATGGTTAATCTGATAATGCAAAGTGAATGCCAGGTTTTAACACACCGTTTCTTGCGGCGCTTACCGTTATTCCCTCGCCTTTACGCACCGCAAACAGGCATAAAATGCCCACTGACCGTGCAGCTACTCCTTTGGTGTTACCTGCCATACACTCTTCACCATGAGCAGCGCGCGGGCGATATCCACCATCCTTTGGTTCTTGTCCATCGCCATTTTGCGCAGCGCCGTCCAGGCCTGTTCCTCACTCATATTCTGGTGGGTCATCAGCACGCTCTTCGCTTTATCAATGATTTTGCGCTCTTCTAGCGTATCGCGCAGCGACGCAAGCTGACGTGAGAGCTTCTCTATCTCGCGCGCCTGCTGGCGAACCAGGGTAAGCAACGGTTTTTCCGGATAGCGGATCGGCGGGTCATCCTGTTCATCGCCGGGGGGCGCGTACTCATCGTCACGGTGAATGCATTCGTCCACCGCGACCATCAGATCGGCGATGATCGTCTCCTCCAGCGTGCGCAGATGCTCAAGGCGCGCGGTTTGCAGAGCAAACCAGGCCAGCGCGGTAAGGCCGTTATCGGCGGCGGGCTGGCGGGTACAGGCCACGCGCCGGAGCTGCTCCGTTTCACGATCGGGCTGACAGTGCATTGAAAAGGTGGTCTGAACGTCAGCGGAGCTGTGTGAGAGAAAGATCTCAAAGCAGGCCTGCTGCCCGTCAATGCGGTCAACCAGCCTCTGACGAGTCACATCATCGAAAAAACCCTGCGTGAAGCCAATCGCCCCCAGCGCCCGCTCCTGTCCCGCCAGCTCCTTGCCCTGCATCAGGCTATAAAGCGCGACAAAACGTCCTGCGATTTGCGGATCGTCAATGCTGTCATTAAGCTGCGGCACGATACTGAGCAGATGGCGAAGCATGCGGGAGTAGTGTTCCATCGCCTGGGGTGCCGTTACCGTCTGCTGAATCACACCGTCACGCAGCGCGGGAAGCGTATCCAGGCTCAGGAGCGCGCCGCCGATGCGTTCACAGACGGCACTTCCCGGGATCGGCGACTGTGTTTCAAGAATGCCGTAAAGGGCAGCGAGGTTCTCATCCACCAGCGCCCGGCTGGCTTTGCATTCGGGAGCGTACAGCTTGCCCTGTGAGCAGAGCCAGACGTTGGACGCCCCGCGCTCGCACTGTAACATGTGCACCAGTTGGCTAATGCCGTGCACAAGCACGCCCAGCTGTGCCAGCTTGCTGAACTGCTCCTGGCGCATCATTTTTGCGCGCGTGAGCCATTCGGCAGCGCCTGGCGAAATGCCTGCCATTAATGTCATGCTTACTCTCCCGGACAGCGAAACTCCGGGAAATTAAGCAATATTCGTGCCTTTATAAGAACAGGAGTCAACATGCAGAAGATTGTGATCGTCGCCAACGGTGCGGCCTACGGCAGCGAATCCCTTTTCAACAGCCTGCGCCTGGCGATCGCGCTACGTGAAAAAGAGAGCGACCTGGCGTTACGCCTTTTTTTAATGTCGGACGCCGTCACCGCCGGGCTGAAGGGACAAAAGCCGGCCGAGGGCTATAACATTCAGCAGATGCTGGAGATCCTGACCGCGCAAAACGTGCCGGTGAAGCTGTGCAAAACCTGCACCGACGGGCGCGGTATCACCGGACTGCCGCTGATTGATGGCGTAGAAATTGGTACGCTGGTTGAACTGGCCGAGTGGACGCTGTCCGCTGATAAAGTATTAACTTTTTAATAATAAACCCGTAAAAATATTATTTTCTTATGGACGCGGTTTCAGCATCAAGTTTACCTGCGGGGTTGCCGATAGGCATGGAAACAACACAGCAGGTATTTCACTTATGTTCAGATCGATTCGTGCACGCATCATCGCGGCGACGGCAGGCTGTCTGGTCGTCGCCCTTCTCCTCAACACCGTTATTAACTTCCAGGTCACACGCCAGGATAACCAGCAGTCACAGCGCGATATCCTGACCAGCACCAGCGCCAGCCATAACATGGCGATTGCCGACTGGGTAAAAAGCAAGATGACGGTTATCGCCTCTGCCCAGACCGTTGCGCTGAGTGACGACCCGGTTCCGGTGTTTAAACAGCTTGCGCAGGCGGGTGGATTCACCAACGTTTATGTCGGCTACGCCAGCAAAACGGCGAAATTCTCTGAGCCCGCGGGCGTACCTGCGGATTATGACCCGACCATTCGCCCGTGGTATCAGCAGGTGGTCAGCACGGACGGCCCGGTCGTCACCGCGCCTTACGTTGATGCCGGTACCGGTAAACTGGTGGTGACCTTCGCCGTGCCGGTGAAAGAGAATGGCGCCCTGAAAGCGGTGGTGGCGGGCGATGTGGCCATGGACAGCGTGGTGGCGAACGTGCGCGGGATCCATCCAACTCCGTCCAGCAGCGGCTTGCTTCTGAACAGTGACGGCAGCGTGATTGCGGCTAACGATCCGGCTCTGACGCTTAAACCGTTTGCTGAGACCATCAAAGGCATCGATTTTGCTGCGCTGAAAAGCGGTAACCTTGCCGACGGTACGCTGAACGACGTCGAAAAAACCTTCGTGGCGACAGCCGTGCCGGGCACAAACTGGCTGCTGGTCGTCGCCCTCGACAACGGTGATGCCACTTCCGGCATGCGTTCCCTGCTTAAAGCCTCGGCGATTTCGCTGGTGATCCTGGCGCTGCTGAGCGCGGCCATTGTTCACCTCCTGATTGCCCGTCTGCTGAAGCGCCTGTCGGACATTCGCGACGCGATGCACAACATTGCCAACGGGACTAACGACCTGTCGCAGCGTCTGCCGGACAGCGGCGAGGACGAGGTGGCGCAGATTGCCCAGGCCTTTAACGCCTTCAGCGATAAGCTGTCGGTGGTGATGGTGCAGCTCCGTGATGCCAGCGAGTCGGTGAAAAACGCCGCCCAGGAGATTGCGGCGGGTAACCAGGATCTCTCAGGACGTACCGAGCAGGCGGCGTCCAGCCTGCGCGAGACGGCAAGCGCCGTGGAGCAGATCACCGCCTCCGTGACCCAGTCGAACGAATCGGCGGCGGAAGCGAACGACCAGGCGAGCAAGGCCTCCGCGGCCGCGGCGCGCGGCGGCGAGGTGGTATCCCAGGCGATCAGCACCATGCAGTCCATCGAAGTCGCGTCGGCTAAAATTGGCGACATCACCAGCGTGATTGACGGCATCGCGTTCCAGACCAACATTCTGGCGCTGAACGCCTCCGTCGAGGCGGCCCGTGCCGGCGAGCAGGGGCGCGGGTTTGCCGTGGTGGCGGGCGAAGTGCGTAACCTGGCGAGCCGCAGCGCCCAGGCGGCGAAAGAGATTAAATCGCTGATTGATTCCACCACCGACAGCGTGGCCACCGGCTCCCGCTACGTGCATCTGGCCGGGGAAAGCATGGACGAGATCCGCTCCAGCATCGGCAGCGTCTCCGGCATCATGCGCGAAATCTCTATCGCCACCAGCGAGCAGATGAAAGGCATTCACGAAATTAACCACGCGGTGACCCACCTCGACAGAATGGTCCAGCAGAACGCCGAGCTGGTCGTGCAATCCGCCGCCGCTGCGGGCGCCCTGCAGAGCCAGGCGGGCGACCTTGCTGAAACCGCCGGCCATTTCCGCATTTAATTTTCTACTGGCGTGCGTTTAGCGGGTAAAACGCGCGTTAGCTGAAATTTTGAGGAATTTTGTCATTTTTGTTTAATCGTTATGCCATTTTTTGATCAAAATCAGCATCCCTCCCCCTCCCCTTTGGTGTTATGCCATGAGTGAATTGTGAACAACATCACGCTCGGATATGGCTGCAGGGAGAGCGTTGTTTAAGACTACGGGGTAAAAAATGGCACTGGTAAAAACAAGTTTGAAACTGTTTGGCGGGGATACGGTAGTGGTGCGTTGCTCAGAGCGCTGCCGTATTCATCTGATGAGTGCGAAAGCACAAAAACAATCCCAGGCGGATATTCTCACCGTGCAGGATGATAACGCCTGGCTTACCGTGCCGTATACCGGCACCTGGGATGTGCTGATCGACAGCCACAGCCAGTCTCTGGAGCATTCTGTCAGTTACGTAGCAGCTTAAATTATGCGCCCGGCGAGCCGGGCGTATTATCAGGCAAAACCCGGTCGCAGCGTGCCGTTGAGCGGGTTTCCTTCCAGCAGCGCCTTCACCTTCACCACCAGCTCATTCAGACAATCGTCCTTCATGCCGAGGCGGGTCAGCTCCTGATCGAGAGAGAAGAGATACTGCGCGTTGGTACCCAGCGGCCCGCTGGCGGCGGCAATTAACGGGGCAATCACCTGCGTGCGGGTGTCCGCTTCATACAGCGGATGGCGCGGGTCCATAATAAACACCAGCGCATTGACGGTGCGTCCGTCGTCCAGCTCCAGCTTACACCAGGTTGGCATGTAGCAGCCGGTGATCATCTCACGCTTCCAGAGCAGCGTAAGCTCCTCTTCCAGCGTGGCATCCGGGAGGCGATACGCCACGCCCGTGGTGCGTCCGCCCTCTTTCAGTGCAAGCATACGCCCGGGCTGGCACGCGCTGCCGCGTCCGGCCGTCAGGCGCAGGCAAAATGCGCGGTGCCAGCCGGGCAACGTGCCCGTTGCCGATTCGACAAATTCGAGCGCCGGGTTCCACATCAGTGAACCATAGCCAAAAATCCATACCGGGCCATCATCCGGGCGGCAGGCAAGCGTGGCAGCGAGCGACGCCGCACGTTGTTCAGCTGACCAGAGAAGCGATTCCTCAATAGCACCAAATGCCGTCTTACAATCTGCCTTCATTAAGAAATCACGCGTTAACACTTTCCACCTCCGCCACTGCATGCTTCCTTGCGACATCTGTAATTCGCCTTCCCGGCCTTAGGTGCTGGTCATTTTGCCAGCAGTTGAATAACGATAAGCAATTAGCGGACCAGTTGCAATACAACGGCAGTTCAACCGCCTGAAAAGTCAAAATGAAGGCAGCGAATTATTTCAGGGCTATTTCTTTTTATGCCATTTATCGTCGTCTCCTTTTTCATATTCATGTTTTACAGCGGCCCAGGCGACTTTGTGTGCCGTCTCTTCACGGCTGGCATCATCCCGGCGATCGTCCTTATCTTTGTACTGTTCCCAGGCACTGTTAAACGCCTCTTTGTAGATATCCTGCGCGTGAGCGGGCAGCACGTTTTGCACATTATCGGGTAATTCGCGTTTCGTTTTATAAGGCATCACTCACCTCTCTTTTGGTTAAAGAGATAAGTGTGGACGACGATATGGCAGCGTGCCACCCACACTTCATTTATGAATGAACGAAAACATTAAATCATTGTTATTTAACAAATATTCGGAGAATATGGTGAATTACATGAATCAGGCGTGATAATTATTAAAAAAGGTAAAATTAAGTAAAAAATAAAGGGCATTTAACAGAGATCTGTTAATTTAATGACCTCAAAAATCTATCTATAATTACAAGCACCTGCATTGATGGAGAAGCACATGACAGCAACACACGAGGCGGTAAAGACCCGCCACAAGGAGACGTCTCTCATTTTCCCGGTTCTGGCGCTGGCTGTGCTGCTCTTCTGGGGAAGCAGTCAGTCACTGCCAGTGGTGGTTGGTATCAATATTCTTGCCCTGGTCGGTATCTTAACCAGCGCCTTTAGCGTCGTTCGCCATGCGGACGTATTGGCCCACCGTCTGGGCGAACCCTACGGATCGTTAATTCTCAGCCTTTCCGTCGTTATTCTCGAAGTCAGCCTGATTTCCGCGCTCATGGCGACCGGCGATGCCGCGCCGACGCTGATGCGCGACACGCTCTATTCGATCATTATGATTGTGACGGGTGGCCTGGTGGGCTTCTCTCTGCTGCTGGGCGGGCGTAAATTCGCGACCCAGTATATGAACCTGTTCGGCATAAAACAGTATCTGATTGCCCTCTTCCCGCTGGCGATTATCGTGCTGGTCTTCCCGATGGCGCTGCCGGGTGCCAACTTCTCCACCGGTCAGGCGCTGCTGGTTGCGCTGATTTCCGCAGCCATGTACGGCGTGTTTCTGTTGATTCAGACCAAAACACACCAGAGCCTGTTTGTGTATGAGCATGAAGACGACAGCGACGACGATGACCCGCACCACGGTAAGCCGTCGGCCCACAGCAGCGCGTGGCATACGGTTTGGCTGATCGTGCATCTGATTGCGGTGATTGCCGTCACCAAGATGAACGCCAATCCGCTGGAAACGCTGTTAACCGAACTGAACGCGCCGGTCGCGTTTACCGGTTTCCTGGTGGCGCTGCTGATCCTGTCCCCGGAAGGGCTGGGGGCGCTGAAAGCCGTCTTAAACAATCAGGTGCAGCGCGCCATGAACCTGTTCTTCGGCTCCGTGCTGGCGACCATTTCACTCACCGTGCCGGTGGTGACCCTGATTGCCTTTATGACCGGTAACGAACTGCAGTTCGCGCTGGGCGCGCCAGAGATGATTGTGATGGTGGCCTCATTGCTGCTGTGCCAGATTTCATTCTCAACCGGACGCACCAACGTGCTGAACGGCGCGGCGCATATGGCGCTGTTTGTGGCTTACTTGATGACAATTTTTGCGTAGCCTTTTTGCCCAGCGGCGCTTCGCTTGCAGGACCTACGGGTTTTGTAGGCCGGGTAAGCAAAGCGCCACCCGGCAATATGCCCCATAAAAAAACCCGCCGAAGCGGGTTTTTTGTTATTTGCTGGTATCCAGCTCATCGAAGCTCTTGACCAGATCGTCAATCGCTTTGATCTGTTTCAGGAACGGCTCCAGCTTATCCAGCGGCAGCGCAGATGGGCCGTCGCATTTTGCGTTATCCGGATCCGGGTGCGCTTCAATGAACAGGCCAGCCAGGCCGGTTGCCATACCGGCGCGCGCCAGTTCGGTCACCTGAGCACGACGGCCACCGGACGCAGCGCCAAACGGGTCGCGGCACTGCAGCGCGTGGGTCACGTCGAAAATCACCGGAGACTGATTAGAGACGTTTTTCATCACGCTGAAGCCCAGCATATCCACAACCAGATTGTCATAACCGAAGTTGGAACCACGGTCGCACAGGATAACCTTGTCGTTGCCACCTTCGATAAATTTATCGACGATGTTCCCCATCTGGCCCGGGCTCACGAACTGTGGTTTTTTCACGTTGATCACGGCACCGGTTTTCGCCATCGCGGCAACCAGGTCGGTCTGGCGAGCCAGGAACGCCGGGAGCTGAATCACGTCAACCACGTCTGCCACCGGCTGCGCCTGAGCGGCTTCATGCACGTCGGTGATCACTTTCACGCCAAAGGTCTGCTTCAGCTCCTGGAAAATCTTCATCCCTTCTTCCAGGCCCGGGCCACGGTAAGAGTTGATGGAGGAGCGGTTGGCTTTGTCAAAAGAGGCTTTAAACACGTACGGGATGCCCAGCTTCTGGGTCACGGTCACGTAGTGCTCGCAGATACGCATGGCGAGGTCGCGGGATTCCAGCACGTTCATGCCGCCAAACAGCACGAACGGCAGGTCGTTTGCTACCTTGATATCACCAATGCTAACCACTTTTTGTTTCATAGGATCGCCTTATTCAGGTGTGAATCGGAATTAAGATTAATGCAGTGTAATTTGCTTGTGCGAGATCGCGTTGATCTGCGCACGAATCATTTCGCTAATAGGATCTTCCGGACACTGCTCGACGAAATAGCTCAGATCGTTCAGCGCCACGTGCTCACAATCGAGCTGGGCATAGATCAACCCACGGTCGCGAATTTCGTACGGGTCTTCCGGATTAAACTGCAGCAGCACTTCGCTGGCGCGCAGGGCCAGCTCCATCTGACGCTCTTCCATTAACGCAGACTTCAGCGTATCCAGCAGCTTGCGGATCACTTCTGCGTTATCCGCCTCGTCGAGATCTTCGTTGAAGAGCTCAGCCACCGGGCTGATATTGCCTTTCAGCCACACGTCCAGCGTATGTTCATCCAGCGTATCGCCGTTGAAGGGATTAATGAGCCACATCTCACCGTCCAGCCACTCCGCACGCAGGATCATCTGCGTCGGAAAAATGACCGGCACCAGTGGAATATCCAGGCGATGCGCAACCCAAAGCAAAATAGAACCCAGCGCAACGGCGCTCCCCTGACGATTTTTTAAGACCTGGTCCAGCCATAATGCGTCAGACAGGCGATACACGCCCCGCGTGTCGCAGAAACCCCATTCGCCGTAGAAAAGCTCAAGCAGCTTCTCTAATTGCCAGTCCTGCGGGCGCGCCTGATTGATCTCTTCACGCGCCAGGCAGACCAGATTCTCCAGCTCATCGTAGACGTACTGCGACGTAAAATCGTCGCGGATCATCTCAGAAATCAGGATCATGCCATCGCAAAGCGGCACTTTATTAAATTCGAAATCGGCTAAGGACTTCATGACTTACCCCAGTAACGACCGAGCGTACAGCGACGCCCGGGCGAGATAAAACTCAAAACGATGTAGATGATAACGCCAAACCGCCTTTCAGTCAGCCTTACGCCTTTATCAGTACCTGCGCTCATAACCACTGCCCCAGCGTCAGGCGTTCGTTGCCGCCGTAGTCGCGGCAGGTTTTGACATCGGCGTAGCCCGCCTGGGTAAAGAGCGCCCGCACGGCTTCCCCCTGCGTCCAGCCATGCTCCACCAGCAGCCAGCCGCCGGAAAGCAAATGTTGTCGTGACGTTGTCACAATGTGATCAAGGTCGGCTAAACCCTCCCTGGCGGCGACCAGCGCCGTCAGCGGTTCGAAGCGCACATCCCCCTGCGCAAGGTGCGGGTCACGCTCGTCAATATAGGGCGGGTTACTGACAATCACTCCGAACGTCTGCTTCTCCAGCGCGCTGAACCAGCTGCTTTGCAGCACCGTCACGTTGGTCAGGCCAAGACGTTCCACGTTACGCTGCGCCAGCGCCACCGCGTCGGGCATCACATCCACCGCCGTGACCGCGCAGTCGGGCCGTTCAGTAGCGAGCGCCAGGGCGATGGCCCCGGTCCCCGTTCCGAGATCGAGAATGCGGCAGGACGATGCGGGTAAGCGCGCCAGCGCCTGTTCAACAAGACACTCGGTGTCGGGACGCGGGATCAGCGTCGCCGCCGAGACGTAAAGCGGTAACGACCAGAACTCGCGCTCGCCGACAAGGTGCGCCACCGGCTCGCCGGTTTTACGGCGGGCAAGCAGCGCGGCGAGCCGGGCTTCCTGTTCAGCAGTCAGTTTGGTTTCGCCGAAGGCCAGCAGGTACGTGCGGGCTTTACCCGTCACATGCTCAAGCAAAATTTCGGCATCGCGTTTCGGGCTTTCGCTTTCGGAAAGCTCACCGGCAGCCTCACGTAACCAGCGCTGAAAATCCATTATTCCTGCTCGGACAGTGCCGCCAGCTGGTCGGCCTGGTATTCCTGCACGATAGGCTCAATCAGCATATCCAGCTTGCCTTCCATTACTTCGTCCAGACGGTACAGCGTCAGGTTGATGCGGTGGTCGGTCACGCGCCCCTGCGGGAAGTTGTAGGTGCGGTTACGGTCGCTGCGATCGCCGCTGCCCAGCAGGTTACGACGCGTAGACGCTTCCGCCTGCTGGCGTTTCGCCATTTCGGCCGCGTGGATACGTGCGCCCAGCACGGAGAGCGCTTTGGCTTTGTTTTTGTGCTGGGAACGCTCGTCCTGACACTCCACCACGATGCCGGTCGGCAGGTGGGTAATACGGATGGCGGAGTCGGTGGTGTTAACGTGCTGACCGCCCGCGCCAGAGGAGCGGAAGGTATCAATACGCAGGTCCGCCGGGTTGATGTCCGGCAGTTCAGCTTCCGGCAGCTCCGGCATCACCGCCACCGTACAGGCGGAGGTGTGGATTCGGCCCTGAGATTCGGTAGCCGGTACGCGCTGCACGCGGTGACCGCCGGATTCAAACTTGAGACGACCATACACGCCGTCGCCGCTGATCTTGGCGATAACCTCTTTGTAGCCACCGTGTTCACCTTCGTTGGCGCTCATGATCTCCACGCGCCAGCGACGCGATTCGGCGTAGCGGCTGTACATGCGGAACAGATCCCCGGCAAACAGCGCCGCTTCGTCCCCGCCGGTCCCGGCGCGGACTTCCACGAACGCGTTGCGTTCGTCGTCCGGATCTTTTGGCAGCAACAGCACCTGAAGCTGCTGCTCCATCTCCTCAGAACGCGCTTTCGCATCCTGCAACTCTTCCTGCGCCATCTCGCGCATTTCAGGATCGTCGAGCATCATCTGCGCGGTTTCGATATCTTCCTGAACCTGTCGCCAGTCGGTAAAGCATTTAGAAACATCACTTAACTGCGCGTATTCACGTGAAAGTGCGCGAAAACGTTCCTGGTCCGCAATGGTCCCGGCATCCCCGAGCAGCGCCTGGACTTCTTCATGGCGCTCGTGCAGAGCTTCCAGTTTAGCGACGATAGAAGGCTTCATAGGCGTAAGTGCACCTTGTCTTAGAAAATGGGTATAGGGCGCTATTCCAGCCCGAGGCTGTTGCGCAGAATAGTCAGGCGTTCATCATCCCCGTCACGGGCAGCCTGCTGAAGAGATTTGGTTGGGGCATGGATCAGGCGGTTGGTCAGTTTCCACGCCAGATCCTGCATAATAGCCTGCGCGTCGCCGCCCTGCTCCAGGGCCGCTAACGCTTTGGCAGTCAGGTCATCACGCACCTGCTCCGCCTGCCCGCGGTACTCGCGGATGGTCTCGCTGACGCTTTGCGCGCGCAGCCAGGCCATAAACTCACTGGTTTCCTGCTCGACAATGGTTTCCGCCTGCACCGCCGCCGCTTTACGCTGCGCGAGGTTGTGCGAAATGATGCTTTGCAGGTCATCTACGCTGTAAAGATAGGCGTTAGCCAGCTTGCCGACTTCTGGCTCCACGTCGCGCGGGACGGCGATATCCACCAGCAGCATCGGCTGATTACGGCGGGACTTCAGCGCGCGCTCCACCATCCCTTTGCCGATAATCGGCAGCGGGCTGGCGGTCGAACTGATAATAATGTCCGCCTCTTTCAGGCGTTCATCGATGTCGCTCAGGGCAACCACCTCTGCCCCCACTTCATCCGCCAGCACCTGCGCGCGTTCGCGGGTGCGGTTAGCGATAATCATCTTTTTCACTTTATGCTCGCGCAGATGGCGCGCCACAAGTTCGATGGTTTCGCCCGCGCCCACCAGCATCACGGTGACGGTGGAGAGGGATTCAAAGATTTGGCGTGCAAGGGTGCAGGCCGCGAAAGCAACAGAAACCGCACTGGCACCAATGTCGGTTTCGGTTCGCACACGCTTCGCCACGGAGAATGACTTCTGGAACATGCGCTCCAGCTCGCTGGCCTTCAGATGCCCTTTTTGCGAATCCGCAAAGGCTTTTTTCACCTGCCCCAGAATCTGCGGCTCACCGAGCACCAGCGAATCCAGCCCGCTGGCCACGCGCATCAGATGGCTGACGGCATCGTTGTCCTGATGCCAGTACAGGCTGTTGCGCAGCTCGTCTTCATTGAGATTGTGGTAGTCGCATAACCAGCGGATCAGCGCTTCGTGCAGGTTGTCCTGCTCTTCCACGCTTAAATAGAGCTCGGTACGGTTGCACGTCGAGAGCACCACGCCACCCTGCACCATCGGCTGTGCAAGCAGGCTGTCCAGCGCCAGGTCGAGCGTGTCTGGCGAAAACGTTACGCGTTCTCGCAGCGAAACCGGGGCCGTTTTGTGGTTGATACCGAGTGCTAATAGGGTCATGTTGAGCGGGAGTAGTACCAGCGTTAATAAGGTTAGCAGAACGCATCATACAGGATGCGCGAGATCAATAAAAGAGACAGCCCCCTTTCGGAGTAATAGGTTACACAACGCTTTGAGATAATTTGAACGTAGACGGTAGCCCCCTTCGACGCTAGCATTAACAGTTATAACTGCAACGTATCTCAAGGATTTGTCCTCATTATGACCCGACTGATTCGCCTGCTGCCCCTGGCGGCACTGGTTCTGACCGCGTGTACCGTCACCCGACCAAAAGGCCCGGGCAAAAGCCCTGATTCACCCCAGTGGCGTCAGCACCAGCAGGACGTCCGTAATTTGAGCCAGTACCAGACCCGCGGCGCCTTCGCCTACCTCTCTGATGAGCAAAAAGTGTATGCCCGTTTCTTCTGGCAGCAGACGGGTCAGGACAACTATCGCCTGCTGCTGCTGAACCCGCTGGGCAGCACCGAGCTGGAGCTTATCGCGAAACCGGGCGAAGCGCAGATCACCGATAACAAAGGCCAGCACTACACCGCAACCGATGCCGAAGAGATGATTGGCAAGCTGACCGGAATGCCTATCCCCCTCAACAGCCTGCGCCAGTGGATCCTTGGCCTGCCGGGTGACGCCACCGACTACACGCTTGACGATCAATATCGTCTAAGCCAGGTGAACTACACCCAGAACGGCAAAACCTGGAAAGTGGTGTACAGCGACTATGACAGCAAGAGTAAACCGTCGCTGCCATCCAACATGGAACTGACCCAGGGCAGCCAGCGCATCAAGCTGAAAATGGACAACTGGATCGTTAAATGATGACCCACTGGCCCTCTCCGGCAAAACTGAATCTGTTTTTATACATTACCGGCCAGCGCGCTGACGGCTATCACACCCTGCAGACGCTGTTTCAATTTATTGACTATGGCGACACAATTTCTATCGAACTGCGCCAGGACGGGCAGATTTGCCTCCTGACGCCGGTCGACGGCGTGGCGCATGAGGACAACCTGATTGTGCGCGCTGCGCGTCTGCTGATGAACGCCGCTGCGGAATCGGGTCGTCTGCCTGCGGGAAGCGGTGCGGACATTCGTATCGAGAAGCGTCTGCCGATGGGCGGCGGCCTGGGCGGCGGCTCATCCAACGCCGCTACCGTGCTGGTTGCCCTGAACCACCTTTGGGGCTGCGGGCTGTCGCAGGACGAACTGGCCGCCTTAGGCTTGAAGCTGGGTGCGGATGTCCCGGTATTTGTTCGCGGTCATGCGGCCTTTGCTGAGGGCGTGGGCGAAATCCTCTCCCCGGTCAACCCGCCGGAAAAATGGTATCTGGTTGCTCACCCCGGCGTGAGCATTCCGACCCCGGTCATCTTTAAAGATCCTGACCTGAAAAGAAATACCCCGATTCGGTCAATAGAAACGTTATTAAATTGTGAATTCAGCAACGATTGCGAGGATATCGCAAGAAAACGTTTTCGCGAGGTTGATGCGGTGCTTTCCTGGCTGTTAGAATACGCGCCGTCGCGCCTGACTGGTACAGGGGCCTGTGTCTTTGCTGAATTTGACACCGAATCCGCCGCTCGTCAGGTGCTTGAGCAAGCGCCGGTTTGGCTGCATGGTTTTGTAGCGCGTGGGATGAACATTTCCCCCCTACAGCAGGCCATTCTGGCGCAGACTGAGTTTCGGTGACAACGTCACCCTGTTCCAGACGTTGCATCGCGCTCTTTAATACACCGCCTGGATAGCCTTTGCCTGGCCCGCACAGTTTACGGCGAACGCTATCCACCACTGGACGCATGCCTGAGGTTCTTCTCGTGCCTGATATGAAGCTTTTTGCTGGTAACGCCACCCCGGAACTAGCACAACGTATTGCCAACCGCCTGTACACTTCCCTCGGCGACGCCGCTGTAGGTCGCTTTAGCGACGGCGAAGTCAGCGTACAAATTAACGAAAATGTACGCGGTGGTGATATTTTCATCATCCAGTCCACCTGTGCTCCAACGAACGACAACCTGATGGAACTGGTTGTTATGGTCGACGCCCTGCGTCGCGCTTCCGCAGGCCGTATCACTGCTGTAATCCCTTACTTCGGCTATGCCCGCCAGGACCGTCGCGTCCGTTCCGCGCGTGTGCCAATTACCGCGAAAGTTGTCGCTGACTTCCTGTCCAGCGTTGGCGTTGACCGCGTACTGACCGTTGACCTGCACGCAGAGCAGATCCAGGGCTTCTTCGACGTCCCGGTTGATAACGTATTCGGCAGCCCAATCCTGCTGGAAGACATGCTGCAGCTTAACCTGGATAACCCCATCGTGGTTTCTCCGGACATCGGCGGCGTGGTACGTGCCCGTGCTATCGCTAAGCTGCTGAACGATACCGACATGGCGATCATCGACAAACGTCGTCCGCGCGCTAACGTTTCTCAGGTGATGCACATCATCGGTGACGTGGCTGGCCGCGACTGCGTGCTGGTTGACGACATGATCGATACCGGCGGTACGTTGTGTAAAGCGGCTGAAGCGCTGAAAGAGCGTGGTGCCAAGCGCGTATTCGCTTACGCGACCCACCCGATCTTCTCCGGCAATGCCGTAAACAACCTACGCAACTCCGTCATTGACGAAGTTGTAGTATGCGATACCATCCCACTGAGCGACGAGATCAAGGCACTGCCAAACGTGCGTACCCTGACCCTGTCCGGGATGCTGGCCGAAGCGATTCGTCGTATCAGCAACGAAGAATCCATCTCTGCAATGTTCGAACACTAATCGAACACGGCCGAAAAACCCGCTGCGGCGGGTTTTTTTGTCTCTGGGTTTTATTTGTATGATTAATGCCTCCTTCACCTGCCATTCACATGACAGATGATGCGCATACGGATGATAGATAATTGTGAAAAACGTAACCTCCTCACATGTTCTGCCCTTTCGCGCCCTCATCGACGCCTGCTGGAAAGAGAAGTACACCTCGTCACGTTTTATCCGTGACCTGATTGCCGGGATCACCGTCGGCATTATCGCGATTCCGCTGGCGATGGCGCTGGCCATTGGCAGCGGCGTTGCACCGCAGTATGGCCTGTACACCTCGGCCGTGGCCGGGATCGTCATTGCCCTGACCGGCGGTTCACGCTTCAGCGTCTCCGGCCCGACCGCCGCCTTTGTGGTGATCCTCTACCCCGTTTCGCAGCAGTTTGGTCTGGCTGGCCTGCTGGTCGCCACCCTGATGTCCGGCGTCTTTTTGATTCTGTTTGGTCTGGCCCGCTTTGGGCGGCTGATTGAGTACATCCCCCTTTCCGTCACGCTGGGGTTCACCTCGGGGATTGGGATCACCATCGGAACCATGCAGATCAAGGATTTCCTCGGCCTGCAAATGCCCCATGTTCCGGAGCACTATTTACAGAAAGTGGGTGCGCTGTTTATGGCGCTGCCGACGGCCAACCTGGGCGACGCCGCCATCGGGATTGTGACGCTGGGCACGCTGATCGTCTGGCCTCGTCTTGGCATTCGACTGCCGGGCCATCTGCCCGCGCTGCTGCTGGGCTGCGCGGTGATGGCCATCGTCAATATGTTCGGCGGCCATGTCGCCACTATCGGCTCGCAGTTCCACTATGTTCTGGCGGACGGTTCGCAGGGGAGCGGCATTCCGCAGCTGCTGCCGCAGCTGGTGCTGCCGTGGGATATGCCCGGATCCAGCTTTACCTTAAGCTGGGATTCCCTGCGCGCCCTGCTTCCCGCCGCGTTCTCGATGGCGATGCTGGGGGCGATTGAATCCCTGCTCTGCGCCGTCGTTCTGGACGGGATGACCGGCACCAAGCACAAAGCCAACAGCGAGCTGGTTGGTCAGGGGTTAGGGAACCTCATCGCACCGTTCTTTGGTGGTATTACCGCCACGGCAGCCATCGCCCGTTCTGCGGCAAACGTGCGCGCGGGTGCAACGTCACCCGTTTCGGCAGTTATCCACTCCCTGCTGGTGATCCTCGCCCTGCTGATCCTCGCCCCGCTGCTCTCCTGGCTACCGCTTTCCGCCATGGCCGCCCTGCTGCTGATGGTGGCCTGGAACATGAGTGAGGCGCACAAGGTGGTAAACCTGCTGCGTCGGGCGCCGAAAGACGACATCATCGTGATGCTGATCTGCATGTCGCTGACCGTGCTGTTCGATATGGTTATCGCCATCAGCGTCGGGATCGTGCTGGCTTCCCTGCTGTTTATGCGCCGTATTGCGCAAATGACGCGCCTCTCCCCGGTTAACGTGGAGGTGCCTGACGATGTGCTGGTTCTGCGCGTGATTGGCCCGCTGTTCTTCGCCGCGGCGGAAGGTCTGTTCAGCGATCTGGAGTCTCGCATCGCGGGCAAACGGGTTGTGGTGCTGAAATGGGATGCCGTACCGGTGCTGGATGCGGGCGGCCTGGACGCCTTCCAGCGCTTTGTGAAACGTCTGCCTGAAGGCTGTGAGCTGCGGGTGAGTAACCTCGAATTCCAGCCCCTGCGCACCATGGCGCGTGCAGGCGTGCAGCCGATCCCTGGCCGCCTTGCCTTTTATCCTAACCGTGAAGCCGCGTTAGCGGATCTGTGAATTGCCTGATGCAGAGAAACGTCTCTGCATCATCACCCCGATGGCCTGCTGGAGCCATGCAAGCACGGCAGGCGTCATCCAGGTTCCCTTCATCAGATGCGGCTCCTGCTGCATGGCCGTACGAAACTTTTGCTGGGTCTCCGGGTTGGTGCCCGCGTACGACTGGAACAGCGCCAGCCAGTTTTCGGCAAGCTTTTGGGCATCGTCAGAGGCGGGGTCGAGATTTTCCCGCTGCGCCTGATGCAGCTTCGCCACCAGCGGCGGCCACTCCATCATGCGATCAAAGTAGTGCTTCCGCGTAAAGGCCATCTCTTCGGGAGTAAGGTACTTCTCCCATATACTGAGCTTGGATTCCGCAAACGCGCGCGTAATGTAATCCGTCATCTCCGGCGTGATGCCGGTCTGCACCTGCATCTGTGGCTCTACGCTGTGCATCTCGTTCAGCCGGGTAAGAAACTCCGGTTTGCCCGCCGTGTCCTGCTCCAGGCGCTCCATCCAGCGCGTCGCCAGGTTCTTCGCCCTCTCGTCCGTAACGGGTATATGGTGCTCCAGCAGCGCGTTGGCCTCTGCCACCAGCCCTGACCAGATAGCCGACAGCGCGTCCTTCTGCACCGCAAACGGCAGCTGCTGTAACTCTTCTTTGCTAAACCAGCGATCGTACATATTCATTAACTCCAGAGTCTGTAGCCAGGATTCCAGGTCCGGCGCCGCATCGTCGAGAAGCCCGGCACGCAGTTCGACCAGCCGGTCGCGCAGCGTATGTATGCTACGCAGCTGTTTATCCAGCAACGTGATTTGCGCATCGAGTAACTCGGTTAACGACAGCGACCCCTGCTCAAGGAAATCCCTGATTTCAGCAAGTTCCAGCCCCGCTTTTGCCAGCGCCTGGATCATATGCAGGCGCTGAACATCCGCCAGGTTGTAAAGCCGGTAACCTGCCGCGCTTCTGGCAGAAGGCAGCAACACTCCTGTTTGCTCATAGTGATGCAATGTGCGTACGGTGATACCGGCCCGTTTCGCCAGTTCACCCACCTGAATCAACATAGCTGCTCCTTTTCTTTGCCAGTGCCGCCACTCTGGCGCCTTACGTTACGTGAGGGTCAACCCTCGATGCAAAAAAAAAAACGACTCCCAGGGAGTCGTTTCGGTATTCTTTCGTCATGGCACTAGCTGTGCTTATGCTGATCTCGACGGCAGCGTTTATCGTAGTGGCGCACCCACCAGTATTTATCGCAGACTTCCTCATGTCCGCTCACGCGCGCCCCGGCGAGCCACAATACCGCACCGAGGAAGATGCTCAGTACCGCGCCATGCGCGAAGTATTGCGGAAGATCAAGCTGCGGCAGCTGGTTTAATATGGAATAACCTACGCCGACGACCATCACAAACAGCCCCAAACCCATCAGCACGTTACCGAGTAGCGAAGCGTTTTTGCGTTTCATGTGTCACCTCCGGAACTTTGGGTTGTCAGGGGAAAAGCCCCTAATCCTTGTGTGTAAAGTATAGACAACGCTCCTTTTATGAGTTGCGTGAATGATCACAATTACAGATAACGCCCACACAAAAGTTTACAAATAACACGTTGAACAGCTTGAAATTCTAATTGTTCAGGTAAGTAATTATTCGTATTTCGCTGCGACGATCGCAGAATTTTGTCAAGCGGCGCGCCAGACAGTAAACTACGCGCCAGATCTGGAACCCATTAGGAATTGAATCGTGACGATTAAACTAATTGTCGGCCTCGCCAACCCGGGCGCAGAATATGCGGCTACCCGCCACAATGCCGGGGCATGGTACGTCGATCTGCTGGCCGAGCGGTTACGTGCTCCCCTGCGTGAAGAACCTAAATTCTTCGGGTATACCTCACGTATCAACCTTGCTGGCGCGGATGTTCGCCTGCTGGTCCCCACCACGTTTATGAATCTGAGTGGTAAAGCCGTGGCAGCGATGGCAACGTTTTATCGCATCAATCCGGATGAAATTCTGGTCGCCCACGATGAGCTGGATCTTCCCCCTGGCGTGGCAAAATTCAAGCTGGGCGGCGGGCACGGCGGCCACAACGGTCTTAAAGACATCATCAGCAAGCTGGGTAATAACCCGAATTTCCACCGTTTGCGCGTGGGAATCGGCCATCCGGGCGATAAAAACAAAGTTGTCGGTTTCGTGCTCGGTAAGCCACCGGTTTCTGAGCAGAAACTGATTGATGAGGCGGTAGACGAAGCGGCGCGCTGCACGGAAATCTGGCTGCAAGACGGCTTAACCAAAGCGACAAACCGCTTACACGCTTTCAAAGCGCAATAATCCATCCAGTACGGCTTTTTTACCGCGCGTGATGCGGGTTACGTGTATAATAGGCGTAGTTATTTACTTTTCATCAATCGGTTATCGTTAACGGATTGATTATCAAGATATTAAGGTGATTTAGAAATGGGATTCAAATGCGGTATCGTCGGTCTGCCAAACGTGGGCAAATCCACCCTGTTTAACGCGCTTACCAAAGCGGGTATCGAAGCGGCGAACTTCCCGTTCTGTACCATCGAACCTAACACTGGCGTGGTGCCAATGCCTGACCCGCGCCTGGACCAGCTCGCGGAAATCGTGAAGCCGCAGCGTATTCTGCCGACCACCATGGAGTTCGTGGACATCGCGGGCCTGGTAAAAGGCGCATCCAAAGGTGAAGGCCTGGGTAACCAGTTCCTGACCAACATCCGTGAAACCGAAGCGATCGGCCACGTTGTACGCTGCTTCGAGAACGACAACATCATCCACGTCAACAACAAAGTGGATCCGGCTGACGACATCGACGTCATCAACACCGAGCTGGCGCTCTCTGACCTCGACACCTGCGAACGTGCAATTCACCGCGTGCAGAAGAAAGCCAAAGGCGGCGACAAGGACGCGAAAGCGGAACTGGCTGCGCTGGAAAAATGTCTGCCACAGCTGGAAAACGCCGGCATGCTGCGCGCGCTGAAAAACCTGACTGACGAAGACAAAGCGGCGATCAAATACCTGAGCTTCCTGACCCTGAAGCCAACCATGTACATCGCCAACGTTAACGAAGACGGTTTCGAGAACAACCCGTACCTCGACAAAGTGCGTGAAATCGCTGCGGCGGAAGGTTCTGTGGTTGTTGCCGTGTGTGCTGCCGTTGAATCCGACATCGCCGAGCTGGACGACGCCGACCGTGAAGAGTTCATGGCCGAGCTGGGTCTGGAAGAGCCGGGCCTGAACCGTGTGATCCGCGCGGGCTATGAGCTGCTGAACCTGCAGACCTACTTCACCGCTGGCGTGAAGGAAGTGCGTGCCTGGACGATTCCTGTGGGTGCGACTGCGCCTCAGGCGGCCGGTAAGATCCATACCGACTTCGAGAAAGGCTTTATTCGTGCGCAGACTATCGCGTTTGAAGACTTCATCACCTACAAGGGTGAGCAAGGCGCGAAAGAAGCAGGCAAGATGCGTGCAGAAGGGAAAGATTACATCGTTAAAGATGGCGATGTGATGAACTTCCTGTTTAACGTCTGATTTGTTTTGAATGAAAAAAATCCACGCCTTGGCGTGGATTTTTTTAAGTTAACGAACTTAAGCCCTCTTGCTTAGATAGAACTCAAGATATTTTTTAGGTCTATCCTGAAATGCACGCTCTTTGCCGTAGTTATAAGCATCGTTAAAATATTTATACGCTTCCTCGAATTGATTCAACTCATAACAGACCATGCCGAGATCGATTAAGGGTGCAGTGTCTATATCCGATCCACGTGTCCGTAATGTCGTCTCTCCCCATTTCTTTGCCTCAGCGTAATCCGCGAGATCAAAATATGCGCTGTACATGCAGGCAGAGATCCAGTTGGCAAATTCAGATTCGAACTTTGGCTCAGGAAGAGCTTGCCAGGCATTTTGGTATTGCTCTAAAGCCTCGGCGTATTTTTGGTTGTCGTGAAACTCGTTCCTTGTTCAATAGTATATGTTATAGATATTTGCATACTAAAGCCCTTGCCCCTTTAAATAAAAGACCTTCCCCTAAGCAACAATCAAATCTAATAAATAGACTCCTAAATTTCATATTATAAAGTTATTACACTGCAATCAATCATCTTATAGCAAATCTTTTTTTGTATTAATGTCTCTATAACATTCCAATCACCTCCACCAAGGCCTGCTCCTATCCTTGGCATTTGTACTGAAAGGCGATTAACTAAAGCAAAGTCAGATAATTTTTCAAGACAAACTTCCAGGGATGCATATGATACGTATTGTTTTCTGTCATTTATATTTTTCTTTATTCCATCCTGCGCATACATATTAGCAATAAATATTTGCTCTTGAGCATCAACTATGACGAAATCAACCATTCCTAATTCAGGGAAGTTATTTTCTTTGAAGCTACTGAGATAATGTTTCTTTGCAGCCGGGTATTTATTTGAAAGGGACAGAACAAAACCTTTACCCCATTTCCCTTTATTATTCACAATATGAGCAATAACTGTGGATTTTTTCAAAGGTTCCACAGCATCTCCAGATAAGTACTTTATTCGCTTTTTTTCTTGCAATGAACTCGTTGATGTTTGCCAGAAAGTTTCAAATTCCTCATTTGAAATTTCTTCAGCGTCACTTAAGTCCAAGTCGCTTTTTTTACCATCATATAATAGAAAACCTACTTTATCATTTTTGTCCAGCAAAGAGGAAGAAGCATAATATTCACCATCTATAATATTTATTTGTCGAGTGGTTACATCTCCTATAAATTCATTGAGAATGATCCCTTCACCTGCAATAAAATCCACATTTCCTTTATAATATTTTTTCACCTCAACCACAACTCCTCCCACTTTTAACAATTCTTTTAGAGACATCGAGATCTTTTGTGTTTAAGATCAAAAATGTATTTTTCCGGGGTTCAATTACATCTAAGCCAGTAACATCTATTTCGACAAAATGGCTTATGCCTTTTAATTTCCTCGCATCACCATATATATCAGCTGCTAATTGACCCAGAGACATTTTTCCAGTTCCGCCAACATCTTTAAGTGTTCGTCCGCCAATCATTTCAGGTCTGATATTAGTGAAGTATTGACCATCCCCGAATCGGGCGTGTATATCTCCTGATGAAGGTCTTATTACACCACTTTCCGTGATACCTTTCATCCCTTCTTCAGTCGTGTAGTGAATTAATGTTTTAGGAGTCAACCCCCACGGATCCACCCATCCCAGCGCATTCGGCGCATACTGGTAAAGGTTTATCCCCCCCGCCAGCCCTATCGGGTCCTGCTGCGTAAACCTTCCGCAGTCCGGGTCGTAATACCGGAACAGATTGTAGTGCAGCCCTGTCTCACGGTCCAGGTATTGCCCCTGCATGCGCAGGTTCTGAGAATATCCTGATATCTGCGTCTCGCTTTCCCGCAGCAGCTTGCCCCAGGCGCTGTTCACCCCTTCCCAGCGCACCTGCCCTTCGATATCCGTCATCCGCTCCGGCGTGCCGTTCGGCTGGCAGTGGAACCAGAAAATCTCCGGGGCATCAACACCGTCAATACGCGCCAGCGGATCGTAGCTGTCCTGATCGCTGTAGACGTAGGTGAGCGGCACATCCCCGTGCACCTCCTGCAGCAGGCGGAACCCTTCCCAGACAAACCGGGTGGTGACCGGCTTGCCGGTTGGCTGTCCGCCCAGCATCTGGCGTCGCGTTTTGCTGATGCGGCGACCGAGCGGATCGTAGCGGAAGCTGACCTGCGTCTGCGGCCTGTTGCGGTCCCTTGGCTGGCTGATGACCTCTGTCAGGCGATGCTCGCCGTCATAGCGGTAGTGCCAGCGGGTCTGGCCGTTATCCTTCTCCACGGTACGGCCGTGGATGTCATAGCGCCAGCGAATGCCGTTCAGCTGCGTCAGGCGGTTGTGCGTGACCTTCTCAGCAGAGCCTTCAAGCGGGTTACCGGCAGCATCCCAGCGCCACTGCTCCTGGCCAGGCAGCGTGCCGTCCTGAACGAGCAGGCGCCCGGCGCTGTCGTACTGCCAGCGGTACCAGCTGAACGGGTTATCGTCCCGCTCTTCGCGCACCAGGTTATTGCGGTAGTCATAATCCCAGCGGCGGGACCAGCGGCGCGGCGACGGGCGCTGGGCATTGCCGGTAAAGACGTCCCGGCGGTGCAGTCGGCCGAGGCGGTCGTATTCGCTGCGGGTGGTCAGCAGCCCCTGCGTGCGGCTGGTCTCGCGGTGAAGCTCGTCGCGGGTAAAGTCGGAGACCGACAGCTTATCGAGGGCAATGCTGAGCAGATGCCCGCTGCCGTAGTAGAACTGTTTCAGCTCGCGGCCATCGGGCAGCGTGACGGAGGTGCGGTTGCCCAGCGCGTCATACTCCCATGCCAGCTCACCGTGCTCGCCCGCTTCGCGCGTCACGCGACCGAGCGCGTCATACTCAAAGGCAAGCTCCTGCTCTGCCTCGGTGGTCCACGCGTCGGCTGAAAGCGCCGGATGCAGCCCAATCCGGCTTAATAGCCCGGACGGCGTGTAATGGTAGCGGGTCTGCCCTTCCGGCGTGGTGCGGGCGACCAGCTGGCCGCTCGCGCTCCAGGCGAAGGCGTGGGTGATAGCCTCCGGATGACCGGCGGCAAAGGTGCGCGCAATCGTGCGCCCGCAGGCATCATAGCGATACTGCGAGGCCACGCCATCAAGCCCCACCTCTTCCAGCAGCAGCGAGTCTGGCCCCCAGCGGAACTGATACGCTTCGCCGTTCTCGTTTTCCAGGGCAATCAGACGCCCGCGGCTGTCCCAGCTGCGGCGCACCTCTTCACCCTGCGTATTTCGGGTGGCGGTTAAGCGCCCCGCCTCGTCGTATCTGAACTCACTTTCTTTCCCGTCGGCGCCCGCATGTTTCACCGGCAGGCCACGTTCGTTCCATTTGAGCGATTCCGTCCAGCCTTCCGGGCGATCGAGCTGCACCGGACGCCCTGCGGCGTCGTAGCGGTAGCGCGTCTCTTCACCGTCGGCGCCAGTCTCAGCCACCAGCCAGCCCAGCGGATGATAGCGATAGCGGGTAATACGCCCGGAACAGTCCGTCGAACGGACAATCTGCCCGGCCTCGTTGTACTCCTGGTAGCGGCTGTTGCCTGCGGCATCGACCTCTTCAACGACCTGGCCGAACGCGTCCCGGCGTAACTGCGTCGTCTGCCCCATCGGGTCCACCACGCGCTTCAGCCCGTGATGTTCGTCGTACCAGAACCGGGTGGCGCTGCCGTCGGCTTCGATAATGGCCGCGGGAAGCGCGCGGTGCTCCAGCCAGGTGGTGGTGCGTGTATTGCCGTCGGCATCGGTCTCCTGCACCCGGTTGCCCATCTCGTCGTAGACGAAGGTGACGGCGTTGCCGAGCGGATCGATGCGACGCGTCAGAAGCTCGTTATCATCCCACTCGTAGCGCCAGTTTTCACCGCGCTCGTCAACGTAGCGGACAATCAGATTCTGCGCGTTCCAGTAGTGGCGGCGCGTCTGACCATCGTAGTGCTCGACGGTCGTCAGCCCGGCGGCTAAATCATAGCTAAAGCGGCAGCCGTCGCCGGTGCTGGTGCGGTTTTCCACCACGCGCCAGTGGTCGAATTTTTGCCAGCGGTATTCGCTCTCCAGCCCGCCCGGCATCCGGTGCCAGACCATCAGGCCGTGGTCGTTGTAACGGTATTCACGCGTCACCACGCCGGAGGCGTCCGTCGCGCTCGCCAGCTGGCCGCGCGCATCGTAGCACCACTGCATCAGCGGCCAGGTTTGGTTGCCGTCGAAATGGCTGGCTGCGGTCACGCGCAGCGGGAAACGTTCATCGTCATAGCGCAGGGTGACGTCGATGGCCCGCGGCTCATCATGGATACCAACCAGCCTGCCGTGCTCGTCCCACTCCGTCAGCAACGCGTTGTCGTATTCGTCGCTGAGGGAGGCCAGACGCAGGATGGAGGGATTCGCGCGGGTCGGTTTATACAGACGCCACACCGCGCCGTCATCGTCGGCAATCGCCACGTCGCCATTCTCATTGCGGCGGATAATGATGCCTTCGCTGATGCTGTAAAACGCGCGGTCGACCGGCGGCAGCTCAAAGCTCAGCTCGCGCCCGGTTTCGTCGAACCAGGTCGCATTGTTATCTTCCAGCGTCAGATAGCTGTCAAAAGTCGTTGCCCAGCCCAGACCAAACAGCCCTTCGCGGGTGGTCAGGCTGTTGTAGCTGCGCTGCCAGCGAAGCGGGAAGCGCCCCGGCAGCGAGAAGTCGAGCTCATCGTCGTCGTTCAGCACCTTCACGCCGGTGGCGGCGTGAACCGGGTGCGAGGAGCCAAACACGGCATTCACCGCCATATCGGCCAGCATCCCACCGCCAGCCGCTGCCAGCGCGCAGGGCATGTTTTTGAGGATCTTGCCCGGGCGCCCGCGCAGCAGGGAGAGCGCAATCATCCCCAGCGCCAGACCCGGCGTTTTACCGCTTTTGATATCACGGACCGTGAGCGTGTCCCCGCCGATGATCACGTTCGGGGAGACGTCGTCGGAAACGGTGCCTTCGCAGGTGGTGCGATCTTTCGCACGCACCGCGGGCTGCCCGTTGATAAAGACGCTTTTGGAGCCTTCCGCCAGATACTGCGGCCCGGAGTGCTTTTCACACGCCACCTTGTCCTCTTCCAGCGGCGAGGTTCCCGCGGCGGCTGAGGCCACGCTCGGCTGCCACATTTCGCTGCCAAACTGTCCGGCGGCGGAAAGCAGCATGCCCGCGTAATCGGCAAAGCTGCCCGGCGACTGCGGCTCAGGGGACGGTGTATCGGCGGGCGTGAGCGTGCCTGCCGCGCGCGCGGCAGGGATTGCATTGGTCAGTACGTTGTTCGAACCGGTGGTGATTTTACCCGCAGGCGACGGCGGGAAAAGCGCATTGCCTAACCCTTCCGCGGCGTTGCTGATATCGTCGGTGATCCCCGCCACGTTCGCCAGCACGCCACCGATAATCCCGCTTAACAGACAGCTGGACCCAATCGCCGCCACGCCCGCTGCGGCGGCTCCGGCACCGAGGAGTGGCGCGGCGGCCGTAGCCGCCAGCCCCACTGCCGCACCGATCACCGCATAGGCGGCACCTTCCGCCACAATGCTGGTGATATCAGCAAAAATGCTGGAGTGAATAATCTCGTCGCCCTTACGGGCCGCGTTGTTATCGCTCATGCCTTACACATTCCGGTTGTCGTTTAGCGTCAGACTCTGCTTAAGCGCGCTCCAGCGCACCTCGTCCTCTTCGGTAAAGGCTCTTAATGCCGAGAGGGTAAAAATCATCAATACCGGTTTGCCCGGCGTCTGCACGGCCAGCTGTTTTTGCCACAGGCGCTGTCCGTTACGGTCAAACGTGGTCTCAACTTCCAGCCCGTTAATTTTTCCGTCAGGCCCGGCGTTTACGTTCCGGAATTCGCTCTGGGCGATCTCACCCATCTGAGGACGTAACACATCCCACTGGCGGTGAAACTCTTGTTCGTAGTCGCTGCCATCGGGAATCACGCCGCGGCTGACCACCACGGACAGCCCGCTTTCGTCATCGCGAATGATGTTCATGCTGTTATCCTGCCAGGCAGCAGGAAAAAGGGAAAATGAACCTTCCTGGAGGGTGTATTTCATAAGTGAACTCGGGATGATTAATATTGAGAGAAACAAAAAGGCCAATCCATGTTGGCCCTTTGGCTGGCTGTTTTATTATTTACGCCATTGACCTGATTGTTCGACTAAAACATGGCTGCCTTTGCTGACAACCAATTTCACGGGTGCATACGTCACGGTATAAGCGATCTCGCCATTCTTGTAGGTTGAGCCGATTATTTTACCTGCGGAGTCGTGCAACGTTTTTCCCCTTAAGGAGATCGTACTGTTATCGCTTTTGCGCACGCCGAGATAGACCATCTGATCACATTCGCTATCAAAATGACCGCACTTATTTATAAGAGAAATAGCGAACCTTTCGGTGTCCAGTTTTCTGGTTTCAGCGTTTTGAACCGAAGCGGCTTTACGTAACGTATAACGCTGCGGAGCATAATCATTTCCTTTTTGAGGAGGAGTAACTAAACGCCATTCCATCTCACTCCCCTTTATTTCCAGAACAGCCCGTCCGCCTGCGCCGCCAAACGATGAGTTGAACTCAACGTTCGCACGGTTTCCCGCGATCGTACCGCTAAGATTTAGCTCATCATCTTCCGGGCAGTCGATGCGGTTTCCTCTCCGGGAGATATAGCAATAAGACCCGGTGATACGGTTGCCTGATTCAGCTAACTGCAGGGTTAACGTCGAGTCGTTGCCAACCCCGCCTGCCCAAAACCCGTCAAACGCAGGTCTCGATTGGCTGTTCGCTGCAAACTGCATCGTATTGAACCTGGCGGCCCATTGCTGAATATCGGCATTAATCGGCTGACTATTATCAGATGACTGGTAATGGATAACGTTTGATTCTGGAACCACCCAGGCCGCGAAGATTTTGCCGTCAGGATTGATAACCAGCGCTGAGGCATTTTCCTGGTAGAGATCCTTTAGCCAGCCCTCAACAAACAATCCTCCACCTGGAGTGGTATGCGGTTCACCGAAGACATCAAAGTTATCAATAAAGGCCTGGTAATGATTTCCCAGCGTTTTCCTGAGAATGTCTGTCACTTCGCTATCATTAACGATGCGACTTACCGTATTGAGCTTATTGTATTGCGATAATTCAAGCGCGGTTGACGTTTCAACGACGCCTGCCAATAAAGCAGTGAACAATACGACTGCTAAATATTTTTTGGTCATAAATCACTCTGAAGAACCATTATCGTAATTCATTGTTATTTTTACAACCTTACTGTCTTTTACCTCAAAAGAGAGTAATTTCTTACCCAATTCATAGGAAACCCACTGCTCTCCGGAATCATTTTCGACCTGGCCACCACCATAAGCTTTATTAAGTTCATTTATTGTTGAACCAATATGGATCCCGCGAACTGTTTTGCCATCCGCAGCAGTTAGCGTAATCTGCGACACAATATAATCATCAACGCTTCTCTCGGCTTTATCCCACCAAAGATTGGAACTGAATATTTCTAACCCAGACTTTTGATGCTGAAAGAATTTATAATTTGTTCCGTCAAAAGGAACCTCTCCGACAAAATGGCCTTCAACCGGTAACTCAACTTTACGTGCAACGTCATTAGTCCATCTGTCGCCCAACGCGACAGATTGATTGTTTATTTGTACAGAAAAATCGGGATTTGCTAAAAGATTATGTGATGAATTTTCAACTTCTTTATTGATTTGAGCAGTCGCCGCATAACTGTTCAAACTGCAGAACACCAGAACAGAACAGAAAACACTCAGAATTTTCTTACTCATAAGTTAATCCATTACTTAAACTTGGGAATATCATATGATAGGTTTGCTCCAGGGAAATTATCAAACATTTTCTTCATATTTGATGTTTGGGCTACAGCCCAGTTGACATCAGTTGCATACTGATGCGTTCCTGGCGAAGCTGGGTTCCATCGCATCTTATAAAGATTGTTTTGGGCATAATCCGCATTATTAATGTATTTTTCGGAAATCCATTTCGCACCACCATCTATCGCTTTTTCTGGTGAAGTCCATCCCATTTTATATGCGTAATTGGAACCTGTTTTAACGGCATTGCCATCTAAAGCGCCAATACCGTACATATTATAAACTTTTACACCGTTGACCTCGACACCTTTTGCCAGTTCACTCGCTCCGTTACCTGTTTCGAGAGCTGAATGCGAGGCCAGGTAAACTTCACTGACATTGTATTTCTTTGCTGCATCAAGATATGTTTTTTCTTGACCTTCAAGTACGCCTTTCCCTTTCAAGAAGGAAGCCATATCAGTTTCAGAAACACCTGATGAAGATGAGAGATCAAGGAACTGATATTTATCAGTTCCGGTATTGTAGTTATCGGGGTTTGCATATTTCTTAATATCATCTTCAGAGGCGTTAACAAAACCTCGTCGCGTCCACTTTTGAGGTTTAGCCTTTAAATTCTTTTGCTTATCCACCATGTCCTGCAACGAATAATCATATTCACTGGTTTTGTCTGTGCCAGTTGATGCAGCTGAATTGTTTTGCGCTGGTGCCGTTTTACCTGCTCCTCCGGCAACTCCCGCGCCGGCAGATTTTTTAGCCTGATCTGGAGAGAAATACGCCTGCACCGCCGCATCAATATCCCCTTTATGCCCCGATCCCGGCGCCGTCGTGCCCGGCTTGGTTCCCGACGTGTTCAGATGCAGCTTACCGCCCGTGGTGATATACCCATCCCCTTCCACGAAGAAGTTAAACTCTTTGCCGATCAGGTTAATCTTGCCGTTCGCGTTGAGTTCAATGGCGCTCTCACCAGAGACCAGCCGCAGCTTCGTCCCGGAAGCGATAACGTACTGCTCCACCGCCGCATCCAGCTTACCTTTCCCCGTCAGGATCTCGGTGCCACCTTTCACGGCCTGGGTCTGATTCGCTTCCACGCGATGCAGTTCGTTTTTCTTCACGTAATGGCTGCGCGCTCCGCCAACGCTGTGCGTTTCATCATTTTTAACGCTGGTGTCCATGTTGCGCTCGGCCTGGATCCATACCTGCTCTGCACCCGCCTTGTCCTCAAACCGCAGGGCGTTGGCGTTGTCCACGGAACCGTCTTTCGTGCGGCTCATAAAGCCCATCTGCGTTGCCGCAGCCGGCAGCGCCCACGGCGGCATGCTCGCGTCGTTGTACACGCGGCCGGTAATAATCGGCCGGTCCGGGTCGCCGTTGATAAAGTCCACCACCACCTCATCGCCCACGCGCGGGATCTGCACCCCGCCGTAGCCCTGGCCCGCCCACGCGCTCGACACGCGCACCCAGCAGGAGCTGGTGTCATCGCCTTTCGCCAGGCGGTCCCAGTGGAACTTCACCTTCACGCGACCGTATTTGTCCGTCCAGATACTCTCGCCCTTCGGCCCCACCACTTTCGCCGTCTGCGGGCCGTAGGTGCGCGGCCACGCCGTGGTCTGCGCCGGACGGAAGGCCACCGACGCAGGAATGACCGTGAAATCGGTCCGGTGAATGGTCTCCCCCTCGCCGCTGGCATAGCGGTTCTCTTCGAGGTGGTAACCTGCGGCAGTGACCAGATACTCCCCGTTGTCGCTGAAGAACGGCGCGTTGGTTAAGGTGAAGGTGTGACCGGGCGCAATCCCCGCCGCCGTCGCGGTGGCCTGAATCTGCTGATGCTCCACCTGCCAGCGCTCCTGACGGATGCGGGCATAAAACTCCCCGTGCCCCTTGTCCACAAAGCGACCCGGCCAGTCGTACACGTCGATGCTGCCCGGCTTCGGCGACGCCGGGTTCTGCTGGGCCTGGAACAGCCACGCGTTCGGCTTGCGGAAGTCATAGTCATCGAGGCTGTAAATCCCCGGCGTCACGCTGTCCTCCAACGCCCACTGGCTGATGCCCTCTTCATCCGTACTGCCGCCTGACGGCGTCTGGTGGTATGGAATGACCTCATAGCCGCTGAACGGCTGGTACTGCGTGGCGGCGTCGGTCAGCACCAGGGTGTGCTTGTCCGCCTCATGGCGGAAGTGATACGCAATCCCCTCCAGCTCCATCAGGCGGCTGATGAAGTCCAGGCTCGACTCCTGATACTGCACGCAGTAGTCCCACACCCGGTAGCTGCCGGTGAGTTTGTCCTCAACGTTGACCTGATGCTCACCCAGCAGGGTTTTCACAATCTGCGGCACCGTCTGACCCTGGAAAATACGCAGGTTACGGTCGCGCTTCATCGGCCACAGGTCCGGCTCCACCGTCAGCTGGTACACCGCATAGCGGGTGCCCGTCAGCTCAACGGCGCTGACCGCCACGCGGGTAATCTTGCCGTTAATATAGCGGGACGTCAGCAGGCTCTGCGTCGGGATGGTCACGGTGACCGGCTGGCCCAGCAGCTTACTGCGGTCAATGCGCGCGTCCGTGCCGAGCACGGTCAGCGTCAGCGCGAACGACTCGGACATCGCCTCGCGGCCCGTCAGTTTCCAGAACAGAAGCCCCTCCACCGGGAGCTGAACGGTAATTCGGTTGAGCATAATCTTTATTCCATCTAGCTTATGCGATTCAGAAAAGAGGTTCGCATCAGTAACTGAGCGTCATTCTACGGATTCACCAGCCAGGTGCCCGGCTTGGTAATATCCAGCGTCTGGCCACGCGTTCTTCCGTTGCCCTGCAGTTCAATCTTCGCCTCACCGGCCGGCAGCTTGAGCGATGCATAGCCGTTGGTTCCCGGACGCAGCGCTTTTGGCTCGCCGTTTACTTTCAGCGTTTCGCCGTCGAGGATGCGGATATAGACCAACGCAACAGGGCTCGCGGCAGGCGGTGGCGTCTGCTGTGCCGTCGCCGGTTCGCTCACCTTCGCCGTTTCTGGCTTCACGTCTGGGGCGTTCGCGGCGGTTTCGGTTGGACGCGTCTCTGCCGGTGCCTGCGCAGCCTGCTCTGGCGCATCTTTGCCGCTGCTGAACAGCATCGCGCCAGCGACAACGCCGACCAGCACGCCTGCGGCAACCATGCCCGGGATCCTGTAGCGACGCCAGTCGAGCAGCGACGCCGGCTGTTCCTCCTCCACCGGTACCAGCATCGTGCCGGGCTTTTTCGCCGTCAGCACGTCGTTAATCCCGGCGACCGGCATCTCTATCAGCGCGGCGAACTCATCGATGGACTGTGGACGGTCCTCCATGTGCAGCGCCAGCGCGCGGTCAATGGCCTGCAGCAGCGGAATGGAATAGCCCTGCGGCATGATTTCCACCAGCGGTTTGCAGGTATCCTGAATCGAGCGCACCACGCTGACCGGCGGCGGAGAACCCACAATCAGGGTACGCAGCACGGCGCCGAGGGCGTAAATGTCCGTCCACGGGCCCTGCTCGCTTTCGTTGTCGTCGGTGTACTGCTCAATCGGCGCAAAGCCCGGGCGCAGCATGGTTTCCGTTTCGTCGGAAAGGTTACCGATGGTGCGGCGCGCGGAGCCGAAATCGAGCAGCACCGGCAGGCCGTTATCCTGGATCTGGATGTTATCCAGCGAGATGTCTCGGTGCAGATAGCCTTCGTCGTGGATGGTCTTGATCGCACCGAACAGCATCGGCAGCGTGCGGCGGATCCAGGCCTCGTTGATCAGCTCCGGCTTTTCCTCGCGCAGGCGCGAAAGCGTGGTGCCGCTGTAAAACAGCGTCCCCATGTAGGCCGTGTCGTTTTGCACCCAGAAGCGCAGAACGTGCAGCAGGTTCGGGTGGTTAAAGCGCGCCAGCAGACGGGCTTCCTGGATAAAGCTGTTCAGGCCTGCGGAAAACGCTTTGCCAAAGCGCTCGCTGCGCAGCACCAGGGTCATGTCGTCGCCGCGTACGGCGAGCGAGGAAGGCATAAATTCTTTGATAGCGATAGTGCGTTCGAGCTGGTGATCCCACGCGCGATAGACAATGCCAAAACCGCCGCCGCCGATCACCTCTTTGATTTCAAACTCGTTGAAGCGGTACCCGACCGGGAGCGCGTTTGGGACAGTCCGATTGTTATCATTATCCGTCATCTTTTACAGTTCTCTTGATGATTATTACGCGGCAAACTGACAGTGAAACTCGCCCTGCTCGCAGGTGACGTGCAGACGTCGGTACTGCTCGTCGCTGCGGCTGGCGGTAAGTAAGATCTGGCTCATCTGGGGCAGCAGGGTGTTGGTCAGAATAGCATCCACCATGCGGCCGCCGGACTCCACCTCGGTGCAGCGCTGAACAATCTGTTCCACCACGCTGTCGTCAAACTCAGAAATAATGCTGTGATTCTCCTCCAGACGACGCTGAATGCGCTTGAGCTGCAGGCGAACAATCTGCCCCAGCATCTCGTCGCTGAGCGGGTAGTACGGCACCACCAGCAGGCGACCCAGCAGCGCGGGCGGGAAGACCTCCAGCAGCGGCTGGCGCAGCGCGCCGCTTAACGCCTCAGGCTCCGGCATCAGGTCCGGATCGGCGCACATGGCGCTAATCAGCTCGGTGCCGACGTTGGACGTCAGAATAATAATGGTATTGCGGAAATCGATGTGGCGCCCCTCGCCGTCTTCCATCCAGCCTTTATCAAACACCTGGAAAAAGATCTCGTGGACGTCCGGGTGCGCTTTTTCAATTTCGTCCAGCAGCACCACGCTGTAAGGACGGCGGCGCACGGCCTCGGTTAACACGCCGCCTTCACCATACCCTACGTACCCCGGAGGCGCACCTTTTAAGGTGGAGACGGTGTGCGCTTCCTGGAACTCGCTCATGTTGATGGTGATGACGTTCTGCTCGCCGCCGTACAGAGATTCGGCGAGCGCCAGCGCGGTTTCGGTTTTACCGACGCCGGACGGACCGCACAGCATAAAGACGCCCACCGGCTTGTTCGGGTCGTCGAGCTTCGCCCGGGAGGTTTTCACGCGGCGGGCAATCAGGTCCAGACCGTGACGCTGGCCGATAACGCGCTGGTTCAGCGTGTCGGCAAGGTTGAGTACCGCGTCGATCTCGTTTTTCACCATCCGGCCCAGCGGGATCCCGGTCCAGTCAGAGACGACCGCGGCGACCACGTTTTCATCCACCGCGGCAAACAGCAGCGGCTCGTCTCCCTGTAAGGCGTTCAGCGCCTGCTGCTGTTCCGCCAGCTGGCCGCGCAGCTCGGCGGTATCTTCTTCGCCCGCCGCGAACAGCGCGGCGCGCAGGCGGATAATCTCCTGCACCAGGCTGCGCTCTTCTTCCCAGCGCCGGGCCAGGGCTTCGCGTTTTGTCTCATACGCGTCGCGTTCGTCGCGTAATGCCGTGACGCGCTCGGCATCACCGGCCCCCACGCGCGCTTCGCGTTCTGCGATCTCAATTTCCACGTCCAGCGCGGCAAGGTGGCGCAGGCAGTCTTCCAGCTGCGCAGGCGGCGCGCTCTGGCTGACCGCGACGCGGGCGCAGGCGGTATCGAGCAGCGCAACGGCTTTGTCCGGCAGCTGACGCGCCGGGATGTAGCGGTGGGACAGCTTCACCGCCGCGCTGACCGCTTCGTCGAGCAGCAACACCTGGTGGTGCGTCTCCAGCGGTGACACGGTGCTGCGCAGCATCAGAATGGCTTTCGCTTCGTCCGGCTCGTGAACCTGCACCGTCTGGAAACGACGGGTCAGCGCCGGATCTTTCTCAATGTACTTTTTGTATTCTGCCCAGGTGGTGGCGCCGATGGTGCGCAGCTGGCCGCGCGCCAGGGCTGGCTTCAGCAGGTTCGCCGCATCGCCGGTCCCCTGCTGGCCGCCTGCGCCAATCAGGGTGTGGATCTCATCGATAAACAAAATGATCGGCGTGGCGCTGGACTGGACTTCGTTAATGAGCGCCTGCAGACGGGCTTCAAACTCGCCTTTCATGCCTGCACCGGCCTGCAGCATACCGATATCCAGCAGCCACAGCTGAATGTTCTGCAGCGGCTCCGGCACGTCGCCGTCGGCGATACGCAGCGCCAGCCCTTCCACCACCGCCGTTTTCCCGACTCCGGCCTCCCCGGTCAGCAGCGGGTTGTTCTGACGACGGCGCATCAGGATATCGACCATCTGGCGGATCTCCTCGTCGCGCCCGACAACCGGGTCAATCTTCCCGTCGCGGGCGCGGGCGGTCAGGTCCTGACCGTACTGGGCCAGCGTCCCCTGTGCAGCCGGTACCGCACCCGCCGGTGCGTCGACGGCTGCAGCGGCCTGCTGTGTTTCTTTACTGTTGGCGCAGATGGTATCGAACTGCTCAATCAATACCTCGACGTTAAGGCGGGTAAACTGCGCCGAAATGCTTTTCAGCACGTTAGCCAGATTCCAGGTTTTCAGCATGCCGATCAGCAAATGGCCGCCGCGAATGCGGCTGACGCCAAACTTCAGCGAGCCGAAGACCCAGGCGCGCTCCACGGCGCTGTCGATATGCTCGGAGAGATCGGAAACGGAACTCGCCCCGCGCGGGAGCACATCCAGCGCGGCAACGATATCGCGCGTCAGCTGCTGTTCATCAAGGGCAAAGTGGCGGATGACCTGCTGCAGATCGCCATCCTGCTGCTGCATCAGCTGATGTAGCCAGTGCACCAGCTCAACATAGGGGTTGCCGCGCAGCTTGCAGAACGCAGTGGCGCTTTCCAGAGAGGTAAATAACAGCGTATCCAGTTTGCCGAAAAGCACGGCACGGCTAATTTCTGACATGTTAGTTTCCATTAACAATGATTCGGTATACGGAAGGATTACCGCTCTGCGCGATACACCAGATCGCCGCGCGGGACAGGCTGCGGCTGAAGGCCCAGCCAGGTGTTATAGCCTAATCGCGCATGACTGCCGAGCGTGGCGCCCTGCACCGCGTCTGCGCGCAGGATCACCCGCGTTTCCCATTCAAACTCCACGCCGGCGTACTGACGCACCCAGTCGCGCAGCTCGGTGACCCACGCTTCACCCGGCAGAAAGCGGTTGTACTCCTCCGCGCTCAGCGGGCCAATCTCGATGCGAAACTTATGCTGCACGTCGCGGACGGCGACGCCGAGAAAGGCGGATTCACCCATGCGCGGCATGCGGCGTCCTGCTCCCAGCTGCGCTTGCTCGCGCGTGGAGAGCGGCATCCACTGCGGCACGTTGCTGACCAGTTTGACCGGCGCCTTAAAATAGCTGCGCAGGATCTTCTCCAGCCCCTCCGGATCCCGCCCATGACGGGTCAGGTGCCCGGCGTGGGTAAAGCGCGCGTGCGCGCTCAGGCTGCCGTTGTCCATCTGACCCGGCTGGCCCATCCCAATCAGCGACGCCAGATAGCCCTCAAAGCGCTTGTTATCGGCGCGGTCCAGCGAGACGGTGGGCTGCGCATCCGCCCAGGCGCGGTAAAACAGCAGCGCCAGACGATGGTGGAACAGATCGGCAAACGCGCTCAGGCTGGTGTCCTGATGATGATAAATACGCTCGCGGGCGTACTCGGTCATGTGGACAGGCAGCGGGCCGTTCGGGCCAAACAGGCCGAAGCTGAGGATAGACACCTCATGCAGCCCGCTCTCTTCCCGCTGACGCACCCTGGCCAGCGTCGACGGAGCAAAACTCATCGACGGCTGCTGGCCGATGCGCAGCGGTTCAAATTTTGGCAGCGGCGCGCGGCCCAGCGGATAGCGCTCGCCGCCCTGGGCATCAATGCGCCTTAACAGCTGAAACAGATCGTAGCGCCAGGGCGTCTCGCGGACGCCGTGCCAGAACGCGTCCGGCAGCTTCGTCAGGCGATGCACGCGCAGCGGTGCAGTGGCGGCGTCACTCATATCAGCGCCCTTTTACCCATGCGCGGCGCCCAGTAGCCAATCTCGCCGCGCTGCTGACTTTTCAGGGTGAACTCGGTGAAGCTGTTGATAGAGACCAGACGGGCAAAGAGGCGCTCCATCACGCTGCCAAAGAGCCACGGACTGGCCCCCGAAAAGGCTCGCTCATCCACCGTCAGGGTAATGCCGATCCCGCGGGCGAACACCACCGGGCCGGGTTCAGGCACGCGGCGGTGAACCGGCTCCAGCACGCAGTGGCGAACGCCCTCCACCTGACGCGCCACGGGCGTTTCGGCCAGGTTGGCGTACAGCCCTAACAGCTGGCGCAACGCGGCAGCCCCCTCCTCATTGTCACTGTCCATCAGGCTGAGGTAGTTCATCTGCAGCTGGCTGATAAGCCGCCAGGTGCTGAACCCTTCCGCCAGCGCCGGACGCGGCGGCGTCGGCCCTTTACGCAGGGTGAGGGATTTCACCGGCATGGAGTCCGCCATAATGAACTCCCCGAGCTCCTGCTGCAGCATCAGCGGCAGGTCACGGCTGGTGCAGAGCACCTCCGCAGAGATATAGCGCAGGTTTTCCTGCCACGGCGCGTGCTGTTCATCCACCAGCGAGACGAAGACCTCCGAGCCGATATAGCCGGTACGGGTGCCGTAGCGCAGGGCGTGCTCGGACAGCACGCGCTGCTCGCGTCGCAGGGAGAAATAGGCCCCGTAGTTGCCCGCATCGCCGCTCCAGGTGCTCCAGAACGGACGAAACGTCTGGTCATCACGCTGGCCGTCCGCGCTGCCATAGATTTTTTTCACCGCGTAGATTTCATAATCCAGCGGACGAATGTTATCGACCACCAGATGGTATTCATGCTGACCGTCATTCAGCTTCTGCCGCGCCGCAACTTTCGGGAACAGGTTGATGACCGGGGTGCAGTGCAGCGCCAGATGGCTGGCATCGACCACGCGCTCCAGCTGTTCATCCGACTTATCCAGCAGGATGAAGATGTCGAAGGCTTTTTCTTCTTCACAGCGCTGGATCAGCGTGCTCAGGCCGCTGAGGCTAATGAAGCGGAAACGGGCCGGAAACGCGAAATACTCCTGCAGCAGGCGATAGCCGTCAAAGTTGCGCAGATCGTCCGGCAGCAGCGCCTGGTCAGGCTCAAATCCCTCCTGGCGCAGCGCGTCCGTCGCCAGCAGCTGTCGCTGCGGCTGCGGGCTGACCGTCTGACAGACGATCCCGGCGTGGTGCTCCATCACCAGCTCCAGCAGCTTCAGCGCCTCGATATCCGGACCGGCGAGGAAAAATTCCAGACGGTCGAAGTCCAGGTGCCCGAGATGTTGCGGGCCGTCGCAGGCGATGCGGATCCGCAGGGCGCTGCCGATCCCCCGCTGGCTCAGACCCAGCTGTGCGAGGGGCAAATCGGCGGGAACTCCGCCCAGCTCAACCTTGTCGATTTTCAGCGGCAGCAGGTTGACCTCGTGCGCCGTGGTATAGCTGCAGGTCACGCCGGTTTTTTTCAGCGCCAGGCTGTCCATCATGGTGCCGCGCGGCACGATGAAGCCCTTGCTCAGGTCGCCCCGGCTGCTGTCGGGCTGAATCTCCGCAATCGCCATCGACGGCGTGGGCGCAAGATAGTTCGGCGCAATCATCTCCAGCAGACGCTGGGAGAAGCGCGGAAACTCCGCGTCCATTTTCATCTGCACGCGGGAGGTCAGGAAGGCGAACCCTTCCATCAGACGTTCGGTATACGGGTCCGCCACGTCGATGCCGCGCATGCCCAGCCGTCCGGCGACTTTCGGGTAGCGTTCGGCAAACTCGGCCCCCATTTCGCGCAGGTAGGCCAGCTCACGGTTGTAGTATTCGAGCAGTTTACTTTCCATGATTACCCCGCATCTTTCAGTTCAAAATGGCCGTTTTCCAGATCGACATCGGTGCGAAACAGAAACTCCAGCGGGTACGGCACGCACCATAAACGCCCTTTGATCTCGATGGAGAGCACGTTGTGCAGATCCAGCGAGGAGGTATCCGACACGCAGCGGACCTGCAGCCCCTGCGGCAAAATGCGTGGTTCAAAATTGATGATAGCCTCGGTGAGCTTGCGCTGAATGTCGTGCCATTCGATGTCCGACATTCTTTTCCCGGCCAGGGGCGCGACGCCGAAGTTAACCACCGAGCGGCTCACGTGCGGTAGCGCGCTTAAATCGCCGGAGGCATCGTGGTTGATGGTATTAAACAGCCACTGCAAATCGCGCAGCACATTGCGGCGCAGGGCGGCGTGGGTGATCAGATTGCTGTTGGCCGACTCACGCTTTTTTTCCGGGTCGTTATCAGTGAGGCGATCGAGCAGCGAGGGCTGCATTTTGTCGCGCGCCCCCACCTTCTCCTGCCTGCTGCGGGCTTGCCAGCCGCTGCGCAGCAGATCGCCTTCGCCAGCGGGATTACTCATCGGCTCCATCCGTCGCAAACGTCACGAGGCTTAAGGACAGCAGCGGGCTTTCGCTTTGCTCGCTCAGCCAGGCCTTCTGGCCCTGGCCTTCATAGAGCGTGCCGTCAGTATCGAGCGGGTGCCAGTCGGTGGTCCGCCCGAGTTTAACCGCGTCAGAAGCATCGGCGGCAAACGGGTAACGCGCCGGGATCTGGCACACCTGCTCCGTCCCGTCCGTCAGGCGCACCAGCGCGTGACGCCAGACCAGGTCGGTCACGCTGGCAGGCGCCTGGAAACGGATCTCCGCGATAGCGTTAAACGGCAGCCAGAAATAGCGCCCGTTGACGATGGTTTCGCACACCGGGCCGAGACGGGCATCGCCGTCCATCAGCCAGTCAAAGGCCTGCGTCTCCTCGTTTTCGAGGGTAATCTGGCCGGGGGTGGCCTGCGCCTGCTCAAGGGCTTCCAGACGCAGCGCCTGCGCGCGCTCGCCCTCCTCGCTCAGCGCCGCCGCAAGGGTGGTTAGCCACGGCCACTGGGTTTCAGGCATGGCCGGACGCGCCTGTCCCGCCATCACCTGCGCGCGCTGCAGCTCGCCCTGAATGGACTGCTCCAGCAGCGTGACGGTGGGTTTCGCCTGCGGCTTCAGCGCCAGCCAGCTTTTCAGCTGGGTCAGGGCACGCGTCCAGTTGCCGCTAAGGGTTAAAAACTGCACGAACGCGGCGCGGAGGTCGGCATCCGCCGGACGGGCTTTGATTTCTGCTTCCAGACGCGCGAGCGCGTCATTGAGCGACTCACCCGCCAGGTGTTGATAGAGCGTATTCATCGCCATTCCTTAATTTGCCGCGCGCCATGCGCCGACTGCCGGATCGCGCAGCTGAGGACGCAGGGTGTCAATCAGCACGATATTCAGCGGGGTGCCGGGTGCCACCCAGGCGCTCCAGGTTTTTTTCACCGCGGCGATACGCGCCTGCAGCTTTGCATCGTCGCTGGCGGTTTCACGGGAGATCTCCACCGCGACGGTGCCGTTGCTCTTCCAGCTGTTCAGGGCGCTGTCGTAAGGCAGGATCATCCAGCTCTGGTCGCTGTTTGGGGTGCTGAATACCATGCGCTCTTTGTTGACGGAGGTGATCAGCGCGTTTTCCGGGTCGGCGCTCTGATTCAGCCCGGTTACCGGGAAGCCATGAATATACGTTACCGCCATCTCTTTCTGCCCGCCGTTGCGGGACTGCGACACAACGGTGTGTCCGCTCAGCCAGCTGCCGTTGCCGCAGCGGGTGGTGTCAGAATCCGGAATGAAGAGCGCCGGTGCAGAGGCGCCCCCTTCCCAGAAGGTGCGCAGGTGGCAGCCGTCCTGCAGGGTAAACTCCTGCCACGGCGTACGGTCGGCGGCAACGGTGCGGGAAGCCACGTTCTGATCGGGCGGCAGTAACGCGCCGCTGGCTGGGGTGGCGGTGACGGTCGCAGCAGGCGCGGCCTGCTCCTGTTTCACCACCAGCGCCCAGTCCTGCGCTTTGCCAGCCGCGCCCTGCGCCAGCGTGGTACCCGCCGGATCGTTGAGCGTCCAGCTGAGTTTATTGACTTTGCTGCACTGGTGTTCCAGCAGCGCGCCAAGACGCGGCACAAAGTTCTCCAGCACGGAGACGTCTTTCTTGCCGTTCGCCACAATGCGTAGCGCCACCTCAGGCTTACACCAGCTCTGCGGCGTGTTGTCTTTGATGTTGTCGATCCAGATATCCAGCTTCTGCGCAGGAGACTGCACGATGCGGAAATTTTCAGCCTGCGCGGTAGAGGTCGCCGCCAGAAGTGCCAAACCCGATAGCCAAAGTTTCATATCGTTCCTTGTGTGTCTAATCAGTTCCGCAGGGAAGAAATTGTGCTGCGTCAGAGAGAGTGTGCAGCAAAGTGGTGTCCTGAGGGTTGCCCATCCATACCGCCAGGGCAGTATAGTTATCCTGGGCATTCCCCTCCTGCTCGCCATTCTTTTGAATGATTTGGTTCATTAAGGTCAGCCACTCCTGCGGCGTATTCACCATATGCAGCGACTGCTTCATTTGCTCTTCGCTGACGCCGTGCCAGAACCCGTCGGTGCAGAGTAAAAAGGCATCGCCGTCTTCAACCTGCACCACGTCGCTGTAGCTCGCTTCCGGCCCGCCGTTTTCAATTCCCAGCGCCAGATAGAGCAGATTGCTGTTCAGGTTGTCGGTCTGATGCCCGGCATCTTTCATCTGCTGCACCAGGCTGTGGTCGGTGGTCACATGCCACAGCCATCCCCGGCGGAACAGGTACAGGCGGCTGTCTCCGGCATGGGCCCAGTAGGCCAGCCCGTAATCACGGTCAATGAACAGGCTAACCAGCGTCGTGCCCATCCGGCGATAGTCCTGAACGGCCTGCTGTTCGCTGAGAATAGTGCGATTCGCCGTCTGCACGTAGTCGCGAATATGCTGCGCATTAAGATGTTTGTCGCCATCAAAGCGGGAGATAATGCTGTTGCGGGCCAGCGCGGCGGCCACTTCGCCGCCCGGCAGCCCCGCGATGCCGTCGCAGACGACAAAGCAGGCTGAACGTTCCCCAATGGTTTCTCCCGTCTGATCCTGGTTGCTGGCGCGCGTCCCCTGGCGGGAGAGAGAAGCCGTTGCGATATTCATTTGTCTTCCGATCCGCTCTGTGAGTCTTTGTACTGATTCACCTCCATGTCATACGCATGAAGGAAGGCCTCGCCGAACAGGGTGTGGAAGTCGTCCTCAATCTCGCCCGCCGTCTCGCCATAGCTGCGAACAAAGTAGTCCCACAGGGCGGCTTTGCGGCTGCCCGGCAGCGCCAGACGCGAGGTCATGCCGTTCTGCTTCGCCTGCTCTTCCAGCTGCTCCGGGTTAAAGGACTGCAGCATCGCGGCAATAATGGCGCGGATGCCGGAGATCATACCAAGCTGGTGCGCCTGCAGATCGATCAGCGCATCGCGCACGGATTTGGTCGGCGGCATAAAGCCCGGCATCGGGGTGCCGAACATCTGGATTAACACGGTTTTGCCGGTCGGCAACAGCTTGAACGGGTTGTTGGCATCGTCCAGCACCATGGTCATGTCGGCTTTTACGCCGCGCTTGAGAATGGAGCGCGAGGAGAGCAGCGCCACGGTCCCCTGAGAGAACATGCCGAGGATCTGCCCCAGCTGACGCATATTTTCACGGTCAAACTGCGGAACGGGCTGCATTTCGCTGAGCCCCATCCCCTCCAGCAGCGCCTCCAGCAGCTCGCCCTGCAGCACTTCGCCCTTCTCACCGCTGTTTGCCGTGGCGGTTGGGGCGGCGGCGTTATTCACCGGATCGATGCGCAGGCGGCCCTTCGGTGCCTGAGCGCTGCTGCGCGCAACGGCCTGTGGCGTCGGCATGGTGAAGCCAGCGTAATCCGGTCGCGCGGGTTCCTCTTCAGCACGCGGTTCTTCCTGCGGCTCAGGGGCGAACAGGGGAGAATCGGCCAGCGCGTCCTCTTCCTGCTCAGGTTCCGGCACGGGGGCTGGCTTCTCGTTAATCACGTCATCCGGATGGGTTAACGGCGCGCCGCCCATCAGCCCGAGCGGGTCGTCATTACGCGCGGCTGGCGCGCTGGACTTACCGCCAAACAGGGCCAGCGGATCGAGCTCATCCGTCGCCTCTTCGTTCGGGGCTGGCTGGGTCTCAACTGGTGGCACCAGCGTGGAAGGCGTAACGTCGTCAAAAATGCTCTCTTTTTTAAACAGCGCTTCGTCGCTGAACAGCGAGTCCGGATCGACATGCTTACGTTCGAGCGTGGGATCGCTGTCGTTGAACATCGCCAGCGGATCTTCGGCGTTACGCTCCGGGGCTGCAGGCTGGGAGAACGGATCGTGCGATGCCGCAGGCTGCGGTTTTGTACGGTTGCTGGAGATGCTGTCGGAGATGGAAAACTCCTGCATCAGGCTATCCCAGATCTCCGTTGGCACGGCGGTCGGCTCGGCTTTTCCACGGGGTGCGGCACTCGCCGGTTTCGGCTGCTGCGCAGGCGCAGGAGCCACGGTCGGACGCGCCTGCTGGTGCAGGCTGGCCGCCATGCGGCTCACGGGCTGGGTATCGTGGATCAGTTCGGTCACTTCGATACGGTAGTCATCAATACCGAGAATGTCGCCATCCTGCAGCTCAACCTGACGCCCTCGCTCCAGCGGAATGTCATTTAATACTACGCGGGTGACGCTGCCACGGTTGGTGACGCGGCATTCGCCCTGAGCGTCAACGTGAACAATGGCCTGCAGACGAGAGATGGTGCGGTCATTGTCCGGCAATACCAGATTGTTATCCGTACCGCGCCCAATGGTGCCGCCCGGGGCGTAAAAATCACAGCTGCTTTGCGGCGGCTGATGACCGGGTTTCGTAGAAATAATCGTGAATCGCATGGCGTATTCCTGCTGGTATGATTAGCGCTCAAACGCTGCCGCTCTCGGGGCGAGAACGGCGGCGTTTGGGGTTAACACATTCTATTCAGTCTGCGTAAGCTTAAACTGGCCTGAGGGACCTTCTTGTAAGGTGAAGCGGGCCGCATAGCGAATAGAATCGTTTTTCCCTGACACCTTCAGAGCAACATCATATTCTCCGGCTTGCCACGCAATCCCCTGCCACTGGTGACACTGTTGGGTCGTTAACGTCACTTCAGGGCTAAACGTTGACGGCGGCGATACCGCTTTCCATTCATTTCCCGCGCGTTTCATTATGGTGGGCGAATGGCTGGTGACAGGCGCGTCTAACCCGGAGTTAGCGGGAATAGCAAAGCAGGGTTCGTTGTTCTTTAGCGTAACCGAAAGCGACTGATATTGTGCAGGATGAGATACGCAGGCACTCACCGTTAATGCGATTGCTACAACACTGAGTAACTGTTTCATAACCATACCCGCCGGTCTTTAGGATTTTGAATAAACAACGATAATACCTGCAGGTATTTATCCTTCAGGTCGGGGCCGATTATTCCCTCAAACCCAGCAATGTTCCGGAAATCACCCAGACCGTAATTTATCAAATAATAAAAATCTGAAATGATAGAAGCCTGCTGCTCCATACCAAAGTCCGATAGTTTTTTATCGGGGGGCAGAGAATAATTATAACTTGCTGCCCAACTGAATGCACCTCGGGTTCGAACATTCATTCCAATCTGATGCTGCAATACATGCACCATTTCGTGAATAAACCAGTGTTTATATCGCGGAACCTCTATTGAGAAGTCATCCCGATAATGCGGCTCGCGAAAATAGAGCTCACCATTGGGGGTCATCGCGACATCTGTCGACTGCATATTAAACGGCAAATAGCTTTTATTATGGACTTTAACTTCTGAATACTTTATTGCGTCACCAAAAACCGAGCGCGCCAGTGCTATTTCGCCAATGGTGAGAGGACGGGCGCCTCCTTCCTGCAAACTTGCCATGCTATCTTCCTTCCCGGTTGATAATGACCGGGGAAAACTCCCCGGCCACATACGCAATTACGCTTCTTTGTTTTCTTTGATGTTCCAGCCAGCGCTGCTTTCAGCACCCTTACCACCAGACGTGGTCTGCTCCCAGTACTGCTGTTTCACTTTCGCAGCCTGGAATGCATAGGTCACACCAACGGTATCGCCGTTGTCAGCACCGGTGTACTGAACAGAGGTCACCAGCACATCTTCCAGCGTGATGCGGGAGTATTCCACCTGCTGGCCGCCCGCTTTACAAACGGACAGCTCAACTTTGGTCAGGTGTTTACCGCTGGCGCAGTGTTTCAGGATAGCGGTGGTGGATTTGTCGATCAGCGCGTTAACGTGCAGGTCGTTAAAGTTAACTTTACCGGCACCGCCGCCACCGCCAACGCTCATATTACCTGGCTGGGAAGCGCCCCAGGAGAAGGAGGTAATATCAGTCCAGCCGGTGTGGTTAGAATCTTTAGATTCGCCCGTAACACCCTCGACCTTCAGAAACATATCAATAGCCATAATATCTACTCTTCGTGGATGAACAATATTGCTTTCGAAAAAGCACTTATATGGCAAACAGGAAAGCATGGGGCTGAATAAAACCGTCCATATTTTACCTCTGCCTCACATCAAATGACCCGTGTCATTTGACAGTCTTACATTCCCCCTGAATGAACGGAAAGAATGTGAAGTCTTTTACTACTGCGGGTTATCCTGAATCCAGGTACGATCAGGATCGCCTATGATGACCTGCGGAACCAGTTTGTTCAGCTCATCGCTATGATAAAGACGTAAACAGTTTAAGGTTACACCTTTGACATCGGGTTTTCGCTCTGAATGAAAAACGTTAATTTGATTTTTATATTTTCCGATGAGGGCATCCACTTTATCAGTGCCATTTTCGGCATCAAAAGGTATCCACTCAATGAATGCACTTGCACTGCGGGCCGCATCAGCAGAAAACTGGCTGCCTTTATCTGCCACCTGCGCAAGGCATCGCGCCAGAACTAAATCTTTTAAAACCTGCCGGTATGTTTGCTGATGATAAAAATCAGGATAGTTATTTCCGGCACACACATAAGAGGTCATAAATACGAGGAAAAAACAGAAACGTTTCACCTTAATATCCTTTGCCATAGGATCCGCAGCGCATCAGTCCGCGTAAAATACTAATTTTTCTCTTTCCGTTTTTCTGCGACAACGTATATCCCTATCGCTAATGCATTAAGTCCAGCGCATAGAAATGCATGCATTGCGATTCGCGGGAAATCTGCCGGCCAGTCAAAGATAAACAAATAGTAGCCAGATACCGTCACAAACAGCATGAATGAAATTATTAGCAATGTATAAATGGCTAAATAGCTGATGAATTTTCGTATTAACGCTGTCAGAGTCAAATTCATTAGCTATCTCATATTCACCGAAATGTAGCCGGCCCTCCAGGGCCGGCACTCATCATCACGCGTCTTTCGTCTTCAGCGACGGCAGTTTAGATACCAGGCGCAGAGAAACGGTCAGACCTTCCAGCTGGTAGTGCGGACGCAGGAAGAACTTCGCGGCGTAGTAGCCCGGGTTGTCCTCAATCTCCTGCACCTGCACTTCCGCAGCCGCCAGCGGTTTACGGGACTTGGTCTCCTGGGAGGAGTTTGCCGGGTCACCGTCGACGTAGTTCATGACCCAGTCGTTCAGCCAGCGCTCCATCTCTTCGCGCTCGCGGAAGGAGCCGATTTTGTCGCGCACGATGCACTTCAGGTAGTGGGCAAAACGGCAGCAGGCGAACAGGTACGGCAGACGAGAAGCCAGACGCGCGTTGGCGGTGGCATCCGGGTCGTGGTACTCGGCCGGTTTTTGCAGGGACTGCGCGCCGATGAAGGCAGCAAAGTCGGAGTTTTTGCGGTGAACCAGCGGCATAAAGCCGTTTTTCGCCAGCTCGGCTTCACGACGATCGCTGATGGCGATCTCGGTTGGGCACTTCATGTCCACGCCGCCGTCATCGCTCGGGAAGGTGTGGCACGGCAGGTTTTCCACCGCCCCGCCGGACTCCACGCCGCGAATTGAGGTGCACCAGCCGTACTCTTTGAAGGAGCGGTTGATGTTGGCGGCCATCGCGTACGCGGCGTTCGCCCAGGCGTAGCTGTTGTGGTTCGCGCCGTCGGTCTGCTCTTCAAAGTCAAAGCTGTCCACCGGGTTGGTGCGAATGCCGTACGGCAGGCGCGACAGGAAGCGCGGCATCACCAGGCCCAGATAGCGGGCATCTTCGGATTCACGCAGTGAACGCCAGGCGGCGTATTCGGTGTTCTGGAAGATCTTGGTCAGGTCGCGCGGGTTGGCCAGCTCCTGCCAGGACTCCATCTGCATCACGCCCGGTGCGGTACCGGTAATGAACGGACAGTGCGCCGCAGAACCGATGCGCGCAATTTCCCCCAGCAGCTCAACGTCCTGCGGGCTGTGGTCGAAGTAGTAGTCGCCGACGATGCAGCCAAACGGCTCGCCGCCGAACTGACCGTACTCCTGCTCGTAGATCTTCTTGAAGATCGGGCTCTGGTCCCAGCCCACGCCCTTGTAGCGCTTCAGGGTGCGGCCCAGCTCCTGCTTGGAGATGCTCATAAAGCGGATCTTCAGCATCTCGTCGGTTTCAGTGTTGTTCACCAGGTAGCTCAGACCGCGCCAGGCGCTTTCCAGCTTCTGAAACTCTTCGTGGTGAATGATCTGGTTCACCTGCTGTGACAGCTGTTCGTCGATACCGGCAATCAGGTTCTGAATGGTGCGGTAGGTATCGTTCGAGAAGGTGACGGTATTTTCCAGCGCCTGCTGCGCCAGGGTTTTGACCGCGCTTTCGACGGCGGAACGCGCCTGGTCGGTTTTCGGGCGGAACTCTTTGTTCAGCAGCGCGCTGAATTCATCCTGGCTGAACGCCTGACCCGCCTGCTGCTCGTGTTGTTGAGTCTGGTTGCTCATCGATTATTCCTCGCTACCTTTCGCGCTTTCGTCATTTTTCGGCAACTGGCTCAGGGATTTGAGCAGCGTCGGATCCTGCAGAATTTTTGCGATCAGCTCTTCCGCACCGTTTTTGCCGTCCATATAGGTCAGCAGGTTGGAGAGCTGGGTGCGCGCTTCCAGCAGCTTGTTCAGCGGCTCAACCTTGCGGGCCACCGCGTCCGGCAGGAAATCGTCCATGCTGTCGAAGGTCAGATCCACGTTGAGCTTACCTTCGCCCGTCAGGGTGTTGTCCACCTGGAACGCCACGCGCGGCTTCAGCGCCTTCATGCGTTCGTCAAAGTTGTCGATGTCAATTTCGAGGAATTTACGCTCGTCGACGGCCGGCAGGTTTTCCACCGGTTTGCCGACCAGATCGGCCAAAACGCCCATCACAAACGGCAGCTGAATTTTACGTTCTGCACCGTAGATCTCTACGTCATACTCGATCTGCACGCGGGGGGCACGGTTACGTGCGATGAATTTCTGCCCACTGTTACTCATTGCCATGATGTTCTCCATCAAAGATGCGCGGTGAAGGTGAAACGCCAGGCTCCATGCCTGACGTCATAATGCCTGGACGCGCTATTCGCGGCGCCCAAAGATGTTTTCCAGTTGGTTAACGCCGTCTGGCGCCAGGTCGCGAATAATGTCCATAAAGTTAAGTTCTGACAGCCGCTGCACCCGTTCAATCATCAGCGGTGCGGGGTGGCTCGGTTCGTACTGCGCAAAATACTGCTTCGCTTTTTCCAGCATCAGCTGGGCGTCGGCGCGGCTGGTGACCTGCACGCTGCGCCAGTCGGTCACCGGCTGAACGGGCTGCGTTGCCGTCGGCTGCTGCTCAGTCTGGGGTTCAGCCTGCGCATCACGGTTCGGCAGCAGCTTGCTGATGTCGGTCACCTGACAGGCGCTGGCCACCAGCCCCACGGTTTTCAGCAGCTGTTCCATCTCCGGTACGCCGCTTTCACCGAGATGCCCGATGAGCAGCTCGCGAATGGCCAGCAGACGTTCGTTAATGACGATGACCGCGGCGGTCCCCGGCTGGTCGCCGCGAGCCAGCTCGTCAATCAGCCGCGGGCGCCCGCCGGGATAGTCCGGGCATTCGGTTTTACTGCCGTCCAGCAGCGCCTGGGCATCCCGCAGCGAAATTTCATCGCCGTTTGAACGCAGCAGCGAGGCGTTGCGTACCGCGACCGTCAGGTCGGATTTATCACTCAGCCCGGCGAGAGCGTTGATGCGGTAGAACGGGTCGGTTTCACCGTACTCTTCGAGCAGCGGATAGAGCGGCTCCCAGTAGCGGGCGATCGCCTCCTGCACCAGCAGCAATCCGTCCGCGTAGCCCGCCAGCCCGCGACGGCGGGTCCAGGCATGGGTTAACGCCAGCAGGACGCGAAGATCTTTGGTGCGGGTCAGCAGGCTGGTGGCGTATTTTTCGACCGTGTTCCAGTCAGCAGGCTCCGCCGGGATGATGGTGTCGCCAAACTGCTGTTCCGCTTTCCCAAGGCTTGCCTGGTTCATCGCCTGGAAGTCAGCGTCGTACTCCAGGTTTTCGCCGCAGGGGTTGTCGGGGCTTATGGGCGCGAGAAATTCTTCGATATTCATGAGATCCCTGCTTATTCAAACATAGGCGGATAGAGACCGTGACGGCCCGGACGGGCGCCCCCTGCCGGATCGAACAGCAGGGTGAAAAGCTGCCCGGTAAAGTTACCGCTGTGCACGTGGGTGTAGAGCGGGTATCCGTCGCAGCGGTTGGTCCACCAGTAGCTGGTCTGACGCAGCGGGTCAAAGCACTCTGCCGCCTGAGGCCAGCCCAGCGTGCTCTGGCCGTCCTCGTCGTAGCCAATCACATCCAGGATGTCGGAGCGCTTTTGCGGCTCGACCGGCTGCGGCGCCGGAATGGACATCAGCATCTCGTCGAGCTGCGAGGCGGAAAAACTGTTGCGCACCGCGTGCAGCCCCAGGCGTCCAATCTGCTGATACCAGCTTTCGGCCTGGCTGAGCAGGCTGGTCGACCACTCTGACGGGGCGAAGCTCAGCTGAATGCAAACCGGGTATTGTCGGCCGACGCTGTCGCGCCCGGGCAGCAGACAGCCCATCTGGATCATCTGGCTGCCCAGCATGGGCGGTACCACAAAATTCCAGACGGGTGCTTTCTGAAACGGGCGCTCGCCGCTGCGCTGCTCTTCCTGCTGCCAGGCCAGCAGACCGACCTGGAACCAGTGCGACCACTGGCGCTGTAAGGTGTCAGGAAAGCGGCGCTGCAAAAAATCTCCGGCGCTGGGTAACTTGCCATACCAGCTGTAGCGGTTCATCGCAGGGGTATTCGTCATACGGCTGTCCTTGCGGTTATGGGCATGAGAAACGGGGAAGCTGGAACGGGTTGCGAATGCTGTTTGGCGCAAACTCCAGCGTGACCTGATGTCCGTCGACGTTGAAGGTGGCCTGACGGCTGAGGCTACCCGCCCCCGGGCTGGTGCTCGCTTTATCAAAGAAGCGGTTCAGCGCCCAGGAACCGTTGGTCACCAGCGTCGCCGTGCTGCCGTTCGCCAGACCCAGCTGCATGCGGACCTGGTTGGTGCCGCCCGGCCCCGGCCAGTTCATGATCTGCACCGCCTGCGGCCCGTGGCTGTAGCGCAGCAGCTGACCGTCCACGTCCAGGGTCAGGTTCAGAATGGTGTTATCCATTCGCACGGTGCGAACCGTCACCTTGAAGGACGGCGTGGTTGCGCCGTTAGCAAAGAAGGCGTCGCGAATCGACTGGGCCTGCTGGAACGGTCTCAGCAGCCCTTCGCTTCCCGGCAGCGTTTTCCCGTCGATGCCCGGCATAAAGCGCCAGTTGGCCTGGGTGGTGTCCACTTTGCTGGTCAGGTTATCGCGAAAGAAGGTATCCATCAGCCCGGTCCCCGGCGCAAACATGCGCGCGAGATCGTCAGGGGTGACCTCGGTGCTGGCGCTGCGCACCAGCGGGTAGCGACCGGCAATCGCCTGACGGCAGAACCCGCCCACCTCAACGTTAATGCGCTTACGCACGTTTTCCAGGTCACGGCGCTGGGTGTCGCTGCTGGCGCCCACCGCCATGTTGCTGAACATGGTTTGCAGCCCGCCCGGCAGACGACCGGCGCTGGCCTGCAGGCGGCTGATCGCCTCCCCGCCCGGCGCCGGCATACCGCTGTTGGCCGCGTCCTGAACCGCGGTCAGGTAGCGATACAGCTCATCCACCTGCTTGAGAAAATCGTCAAACACGATGGTCTTCCCGCCCTTCTCCAGCGGCTGGGCCAGCTCAATCATCGGCGCGTAATGGTCGGTCACCAGCTGCTCCGGCGCCTGGGTAACCGCGGCGGCCTGCGTTGGCGCATTGTCATTATTGCTGAACAGCGCTTCCAGCGTGCGGGTGGCGCGGCTGCTTTGCGCCTGCGCTTTACCCGCATCTTCCGGCGCTGGCGTATCGCGGGAGAGCGTGAGGACCTGGCTCAGATTCTGCACCAGGCGGCGCAGCGGCGAGTTGGCGCCGGAAAGCAGGCGCGCGGTGTTGATGCGCTGGGAAAGGTCGGTGCTGTTATTCAGCTGAATGTCAGCGAGAAAGCGATCCCAGTTAGCGATAAAGTCGCGCATATAGAGCTGGCGCACGGCGTTATCGATCTGCTGTTTATCATCCTGCGCCGTGGCGGCCCCCAGCACCCAGGCATCGTCCTCGTGCAGGGCGGTGGTAACGCTGTCAATCTGGCCGTTAAAGCTTTTCCAGTAGCCGTCCGGCGTATAGAGCCCCGGCACGCCTTCGCTCACCGGCTTGCCGCTTTTGCGGGAAAATACCAGCTCGCTCTGCGGTCCGCCCAGGTCGGAAAGGGAGACCGGCTTCAGGTTGTCGTCATGTTCCAGCAGGCGCTTCAGGCGGCCGTAGACGCGGGTTGAAAGCGGCTGCTGGCCGATCATCGCTCTTTCGCGCGCCACCAGGGACTCGTCCTGCGCGTACGGCGAGGCCTGAATTTTCGGCTCCAGCAGCTGCGTCAGGTGCCATTCAAGCTGCTGCAGCTGTGCCTTCGTGACGTTCTGCGGCAGGTTACGCTGCAGGTTGAGCATTACCCACGAATGCAGGAATTTGCCGTCGTAGTGCTTCGGCTGATAGAGCATCTGATAGGCTTTCAGCGCCTCGTAGCTGTATTCCACATCGCTGCCGTTATCGTTGCGAAGCCAGGTGGTGATGTGCATGGCGACGGCAGGGAGCAGCATCTGATCCAGCGCTTTCTGATACAGGGACTGAGAGGCGTCGCTGACGTCATCCCCGCGATAAAGCCCCATACGGCGGGAGACCGGCGGATCGTTCACGTCAAACGCGTCGCTTTTCGGCAGATCCACCAGGCTATTCAGCAGCGGCAGCAGTTCGAACAGGTCACGCTGGGTCTGGTTCTGTAAGGCCTTGCTCTGCTGGTCGAGCAGCGGAACTTTCGCATCCACCTCTTCCAGGTAGGCCTTGTTTTTGGCATAGCTGGTGAGCCACAGACCGCCGAGGATCACCAGCAGGGCCAGCAGCGCTGCGTAGCCGGACCAGATCACCGCCCGGTTGCGCAGCTCCCACCAGCGGTTTTCGCCCGCGATCCCGGCTTCCTGGAAGATCACGTTTTGCAGCAGGTTCTTGATGAAGAAACTCTGGCCTTTTGCGCCCGGGATTGGCGATTCTTTGCTGACCGAATCCCAGTTATCCCGCTCTGCCCCTTCCGGCAGCGACAGCGCGCGGTTCAGTTCGCCCATCACGCGGTCGAACGGCATGCCTTCCTGCGTCCCGCTGGCGAAGTAGATCCCGCGCGGAGAGAACTCGGTTTCGAAGTTCGAGCGGGCGAAGACCGTGCTCAGGTAATCCGCCAGCAGCGGACGCAGCGCGGCGAACTCCTGCGGGAAAAGATACGCTTCGGCGCGGGTCTTCGCGTCATGCTCTTTGAGCATGGTTTCCGGCAGCCCGGCGTCGAGGCGCTGCTGCAGCAGAGAAAACTCCTGCTGGAAGTTGCCCATCAGGTCGTAATCGGCGTGTTTGGTTTGTTCCCACGGCAGCGTGAAGCCCCAGATCTGGTCGCGCTGCGCTTTATCGTAGTCGGCAAACCAGGCGCGGAAGCCTTTAAGCAGGTCGGCCTTGGTCACCATCACGTAGACCGGGAAGCGAATCCCCAGCTGTTCATGCAGCTCGGACAGACGCTGGCGCAGGTTCACCGCCTGCTGGCGGGACGCCTCGGCTGACTGGGTGAGCAGGTCAGAAATGCTGATGGTGACGATCACACCGTTGATCGGCTGGCGGCGGCGATACTTGCGCAGTAACCCCATGAACTGCAGCCATTCCCCGGCGTCCTGCACCTGCTCGCTCTCCTGGGTGGTATAGCGACCCGCGGTGTCCAGCAGCACGGCCTCGTTGGTAAACCACCAGTCGCAGTTACGCGTGCCGCCAATGCCGCGCAGGGCGGTCTTACCGAAGCGGTCGGCCAGCGGGAACTGCAGCCCGGAGTTGACCAGCGCCGTGGTTTTACCGGAACCCGGCGCGCCGATAATGACGTACCACGGCAGCTGATAGAGATATTGCGTGCTGAAGCGCTGCGTCCACTGAGCGCCCTGCCCCGCCTTGCTGAAGTGCGCTTTTTTCAGCATCTGCGCGGCTTCATCAAAACGGCTGGCGAGGATCTGCTCCTCGTTGTTCAGTCGCTTCTGCGGATCCGCCGCTTCCGGGCTGGTGGTGTTCTCATTGAGCTTGTCCATCAGCTTGCGGTTCAGCCAGGCGTTATAAAGACGCGGCAAAATGTGGCCCTGCGCCCACAGCAGATAGACCACGGCGATACTGATGATGCGGTTCTGTTCAGATTCAAGCGGCCGGGTGTCCACGATGGACAACAGCGGGCCAATCATCCAGATCACCGCCGCCAGCGCCGTGACGCCGAGGAAGCTCCACAGAATGCGGTTAGTCAGTATGGAAAGAAGAGTCGTCAGCATTCCTTAGTTTCCTTGCGGCAATCCGTTCAGCTCGGCCTGGGTATTTTCAGGCGACACCAGCAGAGTAATTTCCACACGGCGGTTACGGGCGCGGTTTTCAGGCGTCGTGTTCGGCGCCACCGGGTTAATCTCGCCCCGCCCTTCCGCTTTCACGCGGCCAGGCTGAGAGAGGCTTCCCTGCAGCATTTTCTGTACCGAGCGGGCGCGTTCCAGAGAGAGTTCATAGTTAGAGGCAAAGCGCGCGCTGCGGATCGGCACGTTGTCGCTGTAGCCCACCACCAGAATTTTGCCGCTCACGTTATTCATTGCCTGCGCGATGCGGTGGATGACCGGTTCATAGCGGTCGCGCACGACGGTCGAGGCAGAGGCAAACAGCCCGTCGCCTTTCAGGATAACCACGCTGCGATCCGCTTCGTCTTTCACCGCGACGAGGCCAGCCTCGATCTCCGGTTTCAGGAAGCCGCGCAGGTTCAGCACTGCCGGAAGCTGACGCGCCGGTTGCTGAATAGTGGTTTCCGGCAGCTGGGACTGGTAAATCTTCGCCAGCACCGGGTTGGTGCTGTCGCCAAGACGCCAGTTGAGCACGATATAAAACAGACAGGCGATAAACCCGGCCAGCGCCACGCAGGCCCAGAGAGGAACCATCGGCCGCCAGAGCTTGCGCAGCACCGGGCGATCTTCCGGATGGGGAGAAAGCGGCGCCGGATAGCTGCCGCGCACGCCGCGGATCATCTGCCACAGTCGCTGCTTGATGGTCTCAAGCTGGGTGCGGCCATTGTCCAGCACCCGATAGCGTCCTTCGAAGCCGAGCAGCAGGCAGTAGTTGATCATCTCCAGCAGCAGAATGTGCTCGCGCGGGTTTTGCGACAGGCGCGCCAGCAGCTGGAAGAACTTCTCGCCGCCCCAGGTTTCGTTATGGAACGTCACCAGCAGGCCGTTGCTTGACCAGACCCCGCTGCTGCCCCAGGGGGTGAGCGCGGCGGCTTCATCAAGCGCCGTACAGAGGCAGTAGCGTGCCCCGACGATCACTTCGTAGGGCAGCCCCGCCTGCTGACAGCGGACTTCGAAACGGCGAATTTCATCGATCAGGCGCTGGCGTAACGCCACCTGATCGTCGTGCGATACCGAATGACGGATCTGCGGAATCGCATTGAGCAGCGGATTGGCGGCCGCCACCAGCTGATTGTTGCTACTGGCCCCGGTGAACGCGGCATCGCTGCCGGTATCCTGTCGTTCCTGCATATTAAGCGCTCGCTTTATTATTCTGTCGGGCTACGGATGGCCCAAAACTCCATATCCAGCCCCGGGAACTCCCCCGCAAGGTGCAGGGCGAATGCGCCGGACTTATCCATCTCGTGCCACAGCTCGCTGCCCTTTTCGAGCTCAAAGTAGCTGTAGCCGGCATGCCACGGGATCTGCGGCGGTGCAACCGGCATGGCGCGCAGCATAATGCCCGGCAGCTGAAGCTGAACCAGATCGCGGATTTTCGACACCGGTGCGACCTTCATCTGCGCCGGGAAATGGGTTTGCAGGTGTTCGCCCGGCACGTTGGCTTTGACCGCCAGCACGAAGCCGAACTCACGCACCATGCTGGTTTCAGGCACCGTGGCGATGTTGAGGCCGTGAGAGCGCTCGTTAAGCGGCAGCTGGATAGCGTGGTCTTCCATCACCAGCGACAGCCCCTGACGCAGCATCAGCATCAGCTTGCTGAAGCAGTTCGCCAGATCGTCATGATCGTAAATCGGCAGCACGCTTTCGGCGGTACGCTGCGACGTCCAGGTGGCGAGCTCGGTGGCAAACGGCAGCCAGCTGCGCCAGAGGGTTTCCGGATGCAGCAGCGGGAGGGTTTTTAAATGAGACACCTCGCCCAGATGACGGTTAACCAGCGACAGCAGCGTAAACTCGATCATTTCAGAGGTGTTAAAGCGGCCGGGCTGGCGCAAACGGCCGCCAATCTGCTGGCTGCGCTGCACCAGTAAGCCGTGCAGATCGTTGATCATGCTGTAGATCTGCGGGCTGTTATTGGCATTGAGCATCGGCGGGATGTAGCTGTTGTCGAGCCGCACGTGGTTGTCATTACGCTTCTCGGTCACAAACGCCACGCCGATGGCGGTCCACTCCGCCGTGAGGTCTTTTTCGAGCATCAGGGTCAGACGCAGGCGGCCAAACTGGACGGTAGCATCCCCCACCGACATGGCGTTATCGTCCTCCACCTCCTGCTCGAACGCGATAAAGCGCGCCAGCGAGGATGGCTCTTCGCTGAAAATCACCTCTTCTCTCTCGCCACGACGAACCGGCAGTGCGAGCACCACCTTTTCGTTGGTGAGATTGTCAGGAATTTTCAGCGGTACAGGACCGTTGCGCCCGTTGCGCACCTGGAAAAAGGTGCCGTCCGGCAGCAGCCCACTGCAGTAGCTCAGGGCAATGCATCCCTGACGAAGCATCGCTTCATCCAGTTCAACGTCGAGAAAGCCCCAGAGATACGATCGCTGCAGCGCGCCCCATTCACGAACATGGTTGAGCAGATAGCTTTCAGTCCGCTGAAAATGGTGTGGACGCAGGAACATGCCTTCGGTCCAGACGACCTTTTCTGCTTTCGTCATGATGATGTGTTTCCTGTTTAGAAGCGCGTTACTGGCTGATGACCCGAATGCCGTTCACGTCGAGAAAAACGTTGGCCTGAAGTTCATCGGCGGACCATTTCCAGAACTGGTAGATATGATTTTCGCCAGGCACGGGCAGAGGGAGTGAAACGCGCCATTTTTTGCCATCCAGCACCTGGTACTCCGCCATCACGCCGATGTAGCGAGCCTCCGGCGAGCTTTGCCCGCTGAGAGTTTTTGACAGCTGTCCCGGCATCAGGAAGAACACATCGCTGTTCAGCAGATTCGCGCCAAGCGTGGCTGACGCGTTGTTCTGCAGGGAGTAGAAGTCGCTGGACATGAAATCCGCATCGGATTTCAGCAACAGCACCCGAACCTTAAGCGGCGCAGATTCATTGATTTGTGGATGAGCCTGAAACTGCAGATTGTAGCGGGAGGGGTCGCTGTGTGAAGACGACGAACAACCACCGATCAGCGCGAAAATCATCGCGTAAAAGAATAACCACAGCCTATGAAAATTTTTATTATTCATAAAAATGCGCTCATGAAAGCCGTTTAGTTCAGGATCCAGGTACCGTTAGCGCTGTCTTTGCAGGCTTTGCTGTTGCCGTCGACATCGACACAGGTCGCTTTTTTACGCGTCTTATGGCGAATGGCCTGTTTACGCACGGCGGCATCGTACTGGTCGGCCTTGATAACGGCGCGCATCGGAACGTAACCAATCAGCTGCTCGTTGCCTTCATCGGCAAGCGCCATCCAGTAGTGTTCAACCTGACCCAGCACCACGTACGTTTTTCCGGTATCAAGAGTGCGGATAACTTTACCGCCGAAGTCAGGACGGCTCATCAGAGAGGCTGGATACATGGCACGATACGGCTCGTTAACCGGCGTGAACTCCGTCGGCGGCGTCACAGCGTGACGGTGGGTTAAGGTGACGCCGTTGACCTGGCTGGTCTCGATCGTATCGTCGTTGATCACAGGTTTCTGCGGTGCTTTACAGCCCGCCACCGCCATTACAAACAGAAGTGAAAACAGTACGCGCATTTTCATATGCTTTTCCGTAGCGATATTTCGATGATGGAGATAAGGGGATGAAGTTTGACTTAAGTGCTATTGTTAAAATAGCCAGGATATTTTCGGGGCGTTACTACTTTAAGGGCATAGCTACCGCACGAGCCTTTCAGAATAAGGCCCAGTGTCTTCCTGACATATTTTGACAAACGGTAAACAAGTTTACATGAGCTTCGTATCAATTCAATATTTACCGCCGCGTAACTGTTGGTAAATGAAGCAGTCGGAAAATTATAGGATTAATCCTATGATAAAAAACGATATGGCCCATCCTTTCTTATTTCTCTACCACAAAACCACATAACACCATGTTTTATAGACTAAAAAACACAAAAGAGAACCACTTTCATTAACGCAATCACGTTATTATCGCCACTACCATAATTAGTAGAATTCGCGTTTTTTTGATGTCAAAGGAATACATCTCTGATGAATTATTTGTTGCACTAACAGGGTATCTTTAATATTGAAGACGCTTCATCGCCTGGGTGAGAATATTTCACTTATGCAGCAAGATGTTAATTTCATGCCGCAAAAAAAGCGTATATTTTCGGCCGTAATAATTCCACTGTCAGGTATACCTTATATCTATTATTCATTAAGCGTGAGTAAACCTTCCTGCCATTCTCTCAATTGAAAAATGCCTCCAGCAGCCCACCAGCCGCGAATCGCGGCGATATCTCCAGCACATCAGCTTCATTCGAAGTTTTACTGCCGCTACATACTTTCCTGCTCACCGCCATCTATCTCACCTACCGGACGATAGATAAGATTTATTATTAAAATGATAAATATTCGTTATAATTTCTTTAAATATTTAAACACCAGACCAGATAAATTACTGTAATAAAAAGAGTTTGCGTTAAGGCATTTTCCCGTTCCGTATGTGCGTTACCATCCGGCCGTCATTGCTTTCACCTATTGCTCTCGTCAGTGATTTTTTGAGCTCAGGCGTTGTGTGATCGAACAAATCAGGAGTGGGTATGAACAAGAAAAGACGCTCGGTGCCGGGCATCAGACATTATGACGGCCCTGCCGGCGGCTGGGGCGCATTGAAAGCGACGGCGATTGCGGTACGCACCCAAATGGATACCTTTGACGCCCCCGCGACGCTGCTGCGCACCAACCAGCCTGACGGCTTTGACTGCCCGGGCTGCGCGTGGCCTGATAAAGAACACAAATCGACGTTCCAGTTCTGCGAGAACGGCGCCAAAGCGGTGACCTGGGAAGCGACCAGCAAACGCGTCACCCCCGCGTTTCTGACCGCAAACAGCGTCTCCTCGCTGCTGGCAAAATCGGACTTTGAGCTGGAAGGCTACGGTCGACTCACGCACCCCCTGCGCTATGATCGGGCGAGTGACACCTTCCGCCCCGTCGACTGGGACGCGGCGTTTCAACGCATCGGCGAAGTACTGCGCGGGCTCGAGCCGGACCAGGTCGAGTTCTATACCTCCGGACGCGCCTCTAACGAAGCGGCGTATCTGTTCCAGCTGTTCGCCCGCGAATACGGCACCAACAACTTCCCCGACTGCTCAAATATGTGTCACGAGGCCACCAGCGTCGGTTTGCCCCGTTCGATTGGCATCGGGAAAGGGACCGTCTCGCTGGACGACTTCGACAAGACGGAGCTGGTGATCTCCATCGGCCATAACCCCGGTACGAACCATCCGCGAATGATGGGGACCCTCCATGAGCTGGCCCGTCGCAACGTGCCGATTATCGTCTTTAACCCGCTGCGCGAGCGCGCACTGGAACGTTTTGCGGACCCGCAAAGCGTGATTGAAATGGCGACCTACGGCTCCACGGATATCGCTTCGACCTATTTCCAGGTGAAGGCCGGAGGCGATGCCGCCGCGCTGAAAGGGATTGCCAAACACCTGCTGGAAATGGAGGCCGAACGCGGGGACGTGCTCGATCGCGCGTTTATTGCCGAACATACTCAGGGCTTTGAGGACTTTGCCGCCGATATCGCGCAAACCCGCTGGGACGACATTGAGCGCGAGTCAGGTCTCAGCCAGGCGGCGCTCAAAAAGGTGGCAGAGGCGTATGCGAAATCGAATGCCACCATCATTACCTACGGGATGGGCATTACCCAGCATAATAAAGGGACGGCCAACGTCCGCCTGATTGCGGACCTGCTGCTGATGCGCGGGAATATCGGCAAGCCCGGCGCGGGAATATGCCCGCTGCGCGGCCACTCAAACGTGCAAGGGAACCGTACCGTCGGGATTAGCGAGAAACCCACGCCGGCCTTCCTGAACCGTCTGAAGGAGGTTTTCGGCTTTGAGCCACCGTCTCACCACGGCCATGACGCGGTGCAGGCCACCCAGGCGATGATCGACGGCCGCGCGAAGGCGCTCATCTGCCTCGGCGGTAATTTTGCGGTGGCGATGCCCGATCATGAACGCGGCTTTCCGGCGATGGGATCCCTGGATTTGAGCGTCCACGTCGGCACCAAGCTCAACCGTACCCATCTGCTGGTGGGCAAAGAGACCTTTATTTTCCCATGTCTTGGCCGTACCGAGCTGGATGTTCAGGCCACCGGCCGCCAGTCCATTACCGTTGAAGACTCGATGTCGATGGTGCATGCCTCATCCGGCAAGCTCAAACCCGCCTCCCCGTTGCTTCGGTCAGAACCCGCTATCGTCGCGGGCATGGCGAAAGCCACCCTGCCGGATACCCGCGTGGACTGGATGACGCTGGTTGAGGATTACGACCGCATCCGCGATCTGATCGAGCAGACCATTCCGGGGTTTGAGAACTATAACGCGCGGATCCGCGTTCCCGGCGGCTTCCGTATGCCGCTGCCGCCAACGCAACGTCTCTGGCCAACGGCGACGGGAAAAGCGATGTTCTCGGTCTTCGACGGCGTACACGAGAACGCCAGCGGTGAAGGTGAGCACTTCCTGCGCCTGATCACGCTGCGCAGCCACGACCAGTACAACACCACCATTTACGCGCTGGATGACCGCTACCGCGGCGTGTTTGGCCGCCGCGACGTGCTGTTTATGAACGAAGAGGATATGGCGCAGTCAGGGCTGGAGCACGGCGACCGCGTGGATATCGAAACCGCCCTGCCCGGCAACGGACAGCGTCTGGAAGACATTACCGTGGTGGCGTACAGCATCGCGCCGGGGACCGTCGGGGCCTATTATCCGGAGGCCAACGTGCTGGTCCCGCTTGATTATCTGGATAAGGACAGCGGTACGCCGTCGTATAAATCCGTTCCGGTTCGCATCACCCTGCGCTCAAAAGAGATCCGCATGCTGTAAGCCGATCGCGCAGAGAAAAAGATGGATATCAAACAGTTAAAGTATTTAATCGCGCTCGACGAGACCCGCCATTTTGGCAAGGCGGCCTCGCAGTGCAACATCACTCAGCCGACCCTTTCCATGCGCATCCGCAGCCTGGAAGAGGAGCTCGGGCTGGTACTGATTGTGCGCGGGCAGCGCTTTGAAGGGTTTACGCCGGAGGGTGAACGCATCCTCGCGTGGGCCCGCGCGCTGCTGGCTGCACATGACGGGCTACAGGCGGAAGCCGCGCTGTGCAAAGGTCAGGTGGTGGGCGAACTTCGTCTGGGGATGGTGCCGCTGGCGAGCGTGGATCCGATGATCTTTATCCGTCTGCTGACGGAAAAATACCCGGAGCTGACCTACAGCCTCTATTCCATGTCCTCCGCGCAGATTGCCGACGGCGTCAGCCGCAATCAGCTTGAGCTGGGGATTTGCTATCTCAACAGCATCGACACCAGCCTGTTCGATATTATCCAGCTTCCCAAAACGAAGATGGGCCTGCTGCACGACGTCCGCCATTTCCAGCTCGGCCAGGAGACATTGACCTGGCGCGATCTGACGGATTTTCCGCTGGGGTTCCTGACCAAAGGGATGCATTACCGGGCGCATATGGAGGCCAGCTTTAAGTCTGCTGGCATTGAACCGAGGTCCGTTTTCGAGAGCGACTCCACGTTCCAGATCATTCAGGCGGTGCAAAGCGGCGTGTGCTGTGCCGTGATGCCGCTGAACAACGGGCTGGAAGAGTTGAACAGCCATTTCAGGATTGTCCCCATCGCCGACGCGGATATCGAGGCCCCTGTCGGCCTGATTATGCGCCGGCAGAAACCCGTCTCCTCGCTGGCGCTGCGCTGTTTTACCGACGCGCAGGAGATCTATCACGCCAGCAATGAGGCGTAGGCCTGACGCGTCACCACGCTAAAACCGCGGATCAGCACCGCGTCGCAAACGGCCCGGTGCTCCGGCGAACTCACCAGCGCGTGGAGCGCATCGCGAAGGGCGTTCAGGGTCTCAGGCGAGGTGCGGGGCGAGGTAATGAGCGGCAGCCCTGGCGTCAGAGGGGTATGGTCAAAGACCGCCAGACCCGTCAGGCTTTCCGGTTCGTGACGCTGCAGCAGTGCCCAGGTGACACAGTCGATGGCCGCGATATCCCCTGCCCCGCGTTTAACATCAATCAGCGACTGGCGATGGCTGCCGCTAAAGGACGTTTGCGCGAAAAACGGCTCCTGAGCCACCAGAGGCGCCACTTTTTTTCGCAGCGCATTGTAGCCGGACTGCGAGTCCGCAGAGTTACAGACCGCTCGTCGGCCGCGAAAATCCGCCAGCGTGAGGTGCCGATCCTCCTCGCGCACCATCAGAAAGCTGCGGTAGTGGATCCCTTCGCAGCCCGGGGCCGCGTAGTGAAAACAGCCGACAACCTGCACGTCCGAAAGCTGCGTGACGAGCGGATAACCGCAGGTCTGGCTGAGGACAAGCCCAGGCTGTCGCCAGTGGGTCAGCAGATCGGACTCCGGCCAGTCGGGGACATCTTCGACGGGCACACCGCGAGCGGCCAGCAGCCCCTTTACCGCCAGCCAGAGCGCGCGGGTGTCGGCGCGATCCACCGCATACATGGGAAACGCCAGCAGGTTACTCATATCCCTCCTCCTGTTGTTTTCCGGGGTGCACGGTGACGTCGACGGGCCTGGCCCAGAACTGGCGCAGCCATTCACCGTAGCCCCTGACGAGAAAACCGCGGTTTCGCTCCCGGTACGCCTCCCGGTTTTGCTGGTAGATCGCCTTCAGCCCGTACCACGGCACCCCCGGTAAATCATGGTGTACTGAATGGTAGTTGAGATTCAAAAACAGTACCCGCCAGAACAGCCCGGCCTCGTTAATGACGGAGCGCGCCAGCGGATCGTCCGCCGCGCGATGTTCGAGAAACGATCGCACCTTGGTCAGCGCCAGCGCCGGATAGCTGACCGCCAGCACGAACCAGACGGGGGAAAAACCGACGTGCGTCATCCAGGCGAAAAGCGCCACCAGCAGCGCGATGTGAACCAGCCACATCGTCATCGCCCGCAGGTGAAAATGACGAAACGCCGCCCCGGCGCTGCCCAGCGTCTGGACGATATCCAGCAGCGGCGCCAGCAGAAGCCGCCCGGCAAAGGTATTTCGGGCCCGGATCAGGCGCTTCTGCCAGGGGGAAAAGCGCGCCCAGCTCGCCTCGGTAAAATAGTACGACTCCGGGTCATCCACCGGATGGGTCAGGCTATCGTACCGATGGTGGGCCAGATGGGAATCCCGGTAGAGGCCATACGGATACCAGACCGCCAGCGGGAGCGTGCCGAACAGCTGGTTAAGCCAGGCAAAACGGGTGGGATGCCCGTGGATAAGCTCATGCTGCAGGGACATATACCAGGCGGTAAACCCGATCAGCAGCAGCGTGGCGGGCAGCAGGCCGAGCGTTTGCCAGAACGCCAGCGTGGCAAACCAGCCCGCATAAATCGTGAACATTAACAGCCAGGTGGGCAGTTCGCTTCGCCATAAGAAACCCGACGCGAGGCGGTGAATTTGATTGCGTTGTTGCGGATGTAAATAGAGGGAGCTTCGTTTACCCATTCCTTCAGACGCCGTTTCGCCAGAGACAGTGCCCTGACGATCGGGGATTACGCCTGAAATCACAAACAACTTAAATCGCTTTGCTTTGCCAGAAACGTGAAGTGCGGGCACGCTTGACTTATTCTGTATTAAAGGTACTTTTCAGGACATGAAGAAGATCCTGATTATCGTTCCCGACGGCGGCATGCTGTTTGAAGCCGCCGGTATCGCCGACATTCTGATGCAGGCCAACCGGCTGCATCCGGAAGGGCTGGCGCATCCCCGCTACCGGATTATCATCGCCACCACGCAGCCTCACCAGGTGATCCACGGCCAGTCCGGTCTGAACCTGCTGGCGGACTATCGTCTGCCGGAGCTGGATCCGCGCGAACCGCTGGACACCATTATCATCACCGGACGCGGCATGAACGAGCAGGAGAGCATAGCCGTTGTGGACTGGCTGCACCTCGCTGCGCCGCACGCCCGGCGGGTAGCCTCTATCTGCGGCGGCGCGATGCTGCTGGCCCAGACCGGCTTGCTGGACGGTCGGCGCGCCACCACCCACTGGCGGCTGCTGGAGACCCTGCAAGCCCAGTACCCGTCAATCCAGGTCGAAGGCGGCCCGCTGTACATTCAGGATGGCCCCATCTGGACCTCCGGCGGCGTGAGTTCCGGGTTCGACCTGACCCTGGCGCTGGTGGAGGACGACTACGGATTTACCCTCGCCCGCGACGTGGCGCAGGATATGGTGATGTACCTGCGACGTCCCGGCGGACAGCTGCAGTTCAGCCGCTACAGCCTGCAGCAGCCGGGCACCGCAGGGCCGATAGGCGAAGTGCAAAGCTGGATCCTGCAGAACCTCACCGCCGATCTGTGCGTGGAGAACCTGGCCGAGAAAGCGGCGATGAGCCCGCGTAACTTCACCCGCGTGTTTACCCGCGAGGCCGGGGTCTCGCCTGCCCGCTACGTGACCGAAGCGCGACTGGCCGCCGCCCGCCAGCTGCTTGAGCAAACCCGCGATCCCCTTGAGCGCGTTGCGGAGCAAAGCGGGTTTGGCACCAGCATTAACTTGCGCCGCATCTTTGAGAAACAGCTTCACCTCACGCCCGGCGAATACCGCCAGCGCTTTCACTGCCGCAAGATGGCGTAATCTGATCCTTTTTTGTCGTTTACGCCAAGCGGCCCGACGCCTACAGTGACTCCAGACAACAGAGATAAGGAGTGCACCATGGTTAAGGTCGGTATTAACGGTTTCGGCCGTATCGGACGTAATGTCCTGCGCGCGGCGCTGGGCAACCCGGATCTGCAGATTGTGGCCATTAACGATCTGACGGACAGTAAAACCCTCGCCCATCTGCTGAAGCATGATTCCCTTCTGGGCAAACTGCCCGCGCCCGTTGAAGCGGGTGACGGTGCGTTGCAGGTAGACGGCCAGCGGATCGTGGTATTTAGCGAACGCGACCCGGCGAATATCCCGTGGCGTGATGCCGGGGTAGACGTGGTGATTGAGGCCACCGGCTTCTTCACCGAGCGGGAGAAAGCGGCGGTGCATATCACCCACGGCGGCGCTAAGCGCGTCATCATTTCCGCTCCCGCGAAAAACGACGACCTGACGATTGTGATGGGCGTCAACCATGATCAGTACGATCCCGCCCGGCACGCGGTGGTAAGCAACGGGAGTTGCACCACGAACGGTCTGGCACCGGCCGCTCAGGTGCTGCACCAGCAGTTCGGAATTGAGCATGGCCTGATGAACACCACGCACGCCTACACCAACAGCCAGGCGCTGCACGATCAGCCAGAAAAAGATCTGCGCGGTGCACGCGCGGCGGCGCTGTCGATTGTGCCCTACTCCAGCGGCGCGGCGAAAGCGCTGGGGAAAGTGATCCCCTCCCTGGACGGCAAGCTGACCGGGTACTCCCTGCGCGTGCCGGTGCCGGTGGTGTCGATTGTCGATTTAACCGTGACGCTGAGCCGCAACGTGACCGCCGAAGAGGTGAATGACGCGTTCCGCAACGCGGCCGCCAGCGGGCCTCTGAAAGGCATTCTGGGCTATAGCGATGAACCGCTGGTCTCCAGCGATTACCAGGGTGACCCGCGCTCCTCGATTATCGACGGGCTTTCCACGCTGGTGATTGGCGGGAATATGGTGAAGATCCTGGCGTGGTATGACAACGAATGGGGCTTCTCTAACCGCCTGGTGGATCTGGCGGTATTGATGGATAAGAAAGGGCTGTAAACCTGAGGCCGGGTGGCACGAACGCTCACCCGGCTAAAAAATCACTCCGCTTTCACTTTCACACCCATAAACACAATCACCATCGCCGTCACCAGCAGCAAACCGCTGCCCGCGAACACGCCGCTGGCACCGTTAAGATCAAATACCGCCCCACCTCCTGCCGCACCGGCGCTTATCGCCAGCTGGATTGAGGCCACCAGCAGCCCCCCTGCACTTTCGGCTTCATCCGGAACGGTGGTCGCAAGCCAGGTTGACCAGCCCACCGGAACCAGACCAAATGCAAAGCCCCACAGCGCGACCAGCAGCCCGTCCAGCATCGCCAGATGACCAAAGGCGACCATCATGAGCGCGAGAACGCCCATCGCAAACGGTACCAGCGCCAGCGTCAGGCGCAGATTACGTGCCAGCAGATGTCCGGCCACGGAGGTGCCCACAAAGTTGGCGATACCAAAGCCCAGCAGGATCAGTGAAATGGTTTCCACGCTCGCCTGCCCTACCGTCTCCAGGAACGGACGCAGGTAGGTAAAGAAGGCGAAATGGCCGCTGAAGATCAGAATGGTCGCCAGCATGCCGCCGATCATCCCTGGACGACGCAGCACGCGGAACAGCGTACTCAGGCTACCGCTGCTCTCCGGCTTCATGGACGGCAGCACCCAGAGCTGCCACAGCAGCGCCAGCATGCTCGGCAGAATGCAGAGTACAAAGACGTTGCGCCAGCCGATCAGGCTGCCCAGATAGCTGCCCAGCGGGGCCGCGACCACCGTGGCAATTGATACGCTGGAGAAGATTACCGCCAGCGCTTTCGGCACTTTATCCGCCGGAACCAGACGCATCGTTGTCGCCGTCGACATGGCCCAGAATCCCCCGATGGCTATCCCCAGCAGCAGACGCCCCATGAGCAGGACGTGCAGGTTGGGCGCAAAGGCCACCAGCAGGCTGGAGATAATTTGCAGCACCGAGAAAAACATCAGTACCCAGCGGCGGTCGATACTCTTGGTTGCCGGGGTGATCAACAACCCGGTGACCAGCGCCACCAGCGCGGTGGCGGTGACAGCCTGTCCGGCCATCCCCTCGGTCACGCCCAGGCTCGCGGCCATGGGTGTTAACAAGCTGGCGGGCAGAAATTCTGCCGTAATCAAACCAAATACCCCCAGCCCCAGTGAATAGACGGCCCGCCAGGCGGGTTTTGCAGGCGCTACCGCCTCGCTCGCCGCGACACATGAACTCATCTGTTGATCTCCCGTTATAAAAATGTGACTACTGTCGCAAAAGAATAGAAGGTTCACCCTGGACGATCTATGACATATAATCTCCACTTATTGATTATTCGTCCGGAGTTGCGCCATGACCGTACAGTCACCCGATTTGATCAGCGAACTTTTACGGGGCATGCGCCTGTCAGGCGTGAAATACCGGCGGATTGAAGCCAGCGCGCCCTTTGGCGTCGCGTTTCATCAGGCTCCCGGCCGGGCACAGTTCCATTTTGTGAGCCACGGTAGCGCCCTGCTGCGCATGGAGAGCGGCGCAACGTTTGAACTGAGCGGTGGCGACGCCCTCTTTATTCCCGGCGGGAATTCCCACGCTTTGCTCTCTGACGAGCAGGCCACCCTTACCCCGGTCAACGCCTTCCCGAGCGAGCCTATCTGCAGCTCGGTCTGCGCCATTACCTGCGAGCCCTGCCCGGAGAGCGAGAACACCCTCATTTTTAGCGGGTGCATGGATTTTGAGCTGGGCGGGATGCAGCCGCTGATCAAGGCGATGCCGGAAGTGATGATGGTTAGCCGGCTGATGTCCACCTGGCCGGAAATTCATCCGCTGCTGGCGGCGATGGAGCGGGAATCCGCGGCGCGTCAGGCCGGGTATGCCGGGATCCTTGCGCGGCTGGCCGACGTGGTGGCGGCGTTAATTGTGCGGGGCTGGGTTGAAGGCGGCTGTGGCAAAGCCACCGGCTGGGTGCAGGTGCTGCGCGACCCGCGCCTGAGCCGGGCCATTTACGCCATGCACCAGCAGCCAGGCCTGAACTGGAGCGTGGCGGATCTGGCAAAAGAAGCCGGGACTTCCCGATCCGTTTTCGCGGAACGGTTTCTCGCGGCGACGGGAACCACCCCGGCAAAATATCTCAGCGAGCTGAGAATGCGGCTGGCCATTCAGTATATTCGTCATGAAAACCAGCCCATTGAAACGGTCGCGCTGCGGCTGGGATATGGCTCTCTGGCGGCATTTAGCCGGGCGTTTAAGCGCATCATTGGCCATGCGCCGGGTACGCTGCGGGAAGCCAGCCAGACCGCGGAAGAGGTCTGAAAGCGCGGCAATATTTAACGCGAAGCGGGCAATATTCGTCTAAGGTTTTCAGGTGATTGACAACAGCGGTCACGCTGTTTAGTGAAGACAGGAGACGAACTGATGATAAGACCTCGTACACTACGCCCCGCGTTTTTGCCCCTTGCGTTAGGCGGCGCGCTGCTCGGCGTAACGACACTGGGCTATGCCGACGATAACCCCGCAACCCAGACAACCTCACCCGATATTTTACTTGGCCCTCTGTTTAACGACGTGCAGAGCGCCAAACTGTTTCCCGATCAGAAAACCTTTGCGGATGCCGTCCCCAAAAGCGACCCGCTGATGATTCTGGCGGACTACCGCATGCAGCACACGCAGTCCAGCTTTGACTTACGCCACTTTGTCGAGATGAACTTTACGCTCCCTGCGGAAGGGGAAAAATACGTTCCGCCTGCTGGACAAAGTTTACGTGAGCACATTGACGATCTCTGGCCCGTACTGACGCGCACTACCGATAAAGCCAGCAACAAATGGGATTCCCTTCTGCCGTTACCGAAGCCCTACGTTGTGCCCGGCGGTCGTTTCCGCGAGGTCTACTACTGGGACAGCTATTTCACCATGCTGGGACTGGCAGAGAGCGATCATTGGGACAAAATCAGCGACATGGTGGATAACTTTGCGTATGAGATCGACACCTTCGGCCACATTCCCAACGGCAACCGCAGCTATTACCTGAGCCGTTCCCAGCCGCCGTTTTTCTCACTGATGGTTGAACTGCTGGCGACCCATGACAGCGACGCGCTGAAGAAATATCGTCCGCAGATGGAGAAAGAGTATGCCTACTGGATGGACGGCGTCGATGCCCTGCAGCCGGGCCAGGCCAACAAACGCGTGGTGAAACTGGATGACGGCGCTGTCCTCAACCGCTACTGGGACGACCGCGACACCCCGCGCCCGGAGTCCTGGCTTGACGATGTGAACACCGCGAAAAGTAACCCAAACCGACCGGCAACCGAGATCTACCGTGATTTACGGTCCGCCGCGGCCTCGGGATGGGACTTTAGCTCCCGCTGGATGGACGATCCGCAAAAACTTGGCACCATCCGGACCACCAGCATTGTGCCCGTGGACCTGAACGCCCTGATGTTCAAGATGGAAAAACTGCTGGCACGGGCAAGCCAGGAGAGCGGCGATGCCGCCAGCGCAAGCAAGTATGAGACGCTGGCCACCGCGCGTCAGAAAGCCATCGAGAGCCACCTGTGGAATGATAAAGAGGGCTGGTACGCCGATTACGACCTGAAGAGCAAGAAGGTACGCAATCAGCTCACGGCGGCGGCCCTGTTCCCGCTTTACGTCAAGGCGGCGGCGCAGGATCGTGCCGAAAAAGTCGCCGCGGCAACGTCCTCTCGTCTGTTGAAGCCGGGCGGGATAGCGACCACCACCGTCAACAGCGGCCAGCAGTGGGATGCGCCAAACGGCTGGGCTCCGCTGCAATGGGTGGCGGCGGAAGGGTTGCAGAATTACGGGCAAGAGAAGGTCTCGATGGACGTGACCTGGCGCTTCCTGAAAAACGTTCAGCATACCTATGACCGGGAAAAGAAACTGGTCGAGAAGTATGACGTGTCGACCACCGGTACGGGCGGCGGCGGCGGCGAATATCCGCTGCAGGACGGCTTCGGCTGGAGCAACGGCGTGACCCTGAAGATGCTGGACCGGGTCTGCCCGAAAGAGAAACCGTGCGACAGCGTGCCGGAGAATCGGCCTGCGGCGAATGACGAGGTGGCGCCGGTGAAAGCCTCGGCGCAGTAAGGGAGTATTGCCGGGTGGCGGCTACGCCTTACCCGGCCTGCTTTTTGCCCTCACAGGGCCTTGCTCAGAAACTGTAACTTGCCCCAAGCTGATACGTTCTGTCCCGCCCAATCCAGCAGTTGGTCGCGTCGTAGCAGGTCAGCGTCTCTTTGTTGGTGATGTTCTGCGCGCTGGCTTTAAGCGTTAGCCCGGCCAGCGAAGGCAGGATTTCACCCATTCGATAGGATGCCGACAAATCGTACTGCGTGCTGCCCCCCAGCTTACCCGCATCGTTAGCCGGTGAGATTTCCATTGGTCCGGTGTAGCGTGCGCCCGCGCCCAGCATCAGCCCTTTCAGCGGCGTGTTTTCAAAGGTGTAATCCCCCAAAGGTTGAAGGCATTCTCCGGCACCTGCGTTGGACGTTTACCTTTGTACTTGTCATCTTCCGTATTGATCGCGTGGGTGTAGGCGTAGTTGGCAATCAGCGTCAGGTTGTCCGTCGGGCGGCTGATGGCAGACAGTTCCGCCCCTTTGGATTCCACTTCCCCGGTCTGACGATAGTTCAGGAAGCCCGGATCGGAGGTGACGACATTTTTCTGACGGATGTTGAACACCGAGGCGGTAAAGGTAGTGGCGTAGTCGGCCAGCAGATATTTCACGCCGCCCTCCACCTGCTTGCTGGTGGTCGGTTTGACGTCTTTCGCCACGAGCGTGCCCTGCGGCGACACCGGCGCAAAACCTTCGGAATAGCTGATAAACGGCGAAATCCCGTTATCAAAGGCGTAAAGCGCGCCCAGACGTTTGGTGACGCGATCCTGCGATACCCAGGCCTTATCACCGTTTTGCAGATAATTGGTGGTGACGGAGCGATAATCATCGTAACGCAGGCTGGCCAGCAGATTTAACCCACCAAACTCCACCTGATCCTGCAGGTAATAGCCGTTCTGCTGATAGCTCAGACGGTTTTTCTGAGCGGTATACAGCCCTAATGCGCTTTCGCTGATTTGCGAATAGTCAGGATGACGCATATCCATGCCCGGCGTGGTCGACGCGTAACGGTAGTGGAAATGGGAGTTCAGCTTCTGATAGTCAAACCCGGCCAGCAGATGGTGTTGCCAGTCACCCAGCGCCACGGTTTTGGTGACCTGGTTATCGATGTTGAAGCTCTGCAGATCTTCATCGGTGGTGTAGGCAAAACGGTTGAGCTGATAGATCTCGCTTCCCGTGCCCGTTGCATAGACGCTGCGCTGATGCGTGTCGACGTCGAAATAGCGCGCCTTCTGGTTAAAGCCCCAGCCGCTGTCAAACTCATGCTCAAAGCTGTAGCCCAGCATCCACTGACGCTGCTTAAACCCGCTCCACTCATCACCGGCGTAATCGCGCTTGCCCGCGTATGTCGAGCGCAGGTAGGCGATCGGAAGCGGGTTAGACGGCGTCAGGCTAGGGGAGTTCTGCGCCAGCGCATCCAGGGTGAGGCGGGTTTTGCTGTCGGGTTGCCAGGTGACGGACGGGGCAACCAGGTAGTTTTCATACCGGGTGGTGTGCGGCTGATCGTCATTTTCCGTCGCTTTCCCCAGCAGGCGGTAGTTCCAGTCGCTGTTGGCAATCTGCCCGGTTGAGTCGAGATAGCCCTCTTTCAGGTTGCGGTTGCCGGTGTTAAAACCGAATTCGGTTCGCGCTTCCCGCTGCGGCTTTTTACTCTGGATATTCACCAGCCCGCCCGGCGAGCCGCCGCCGTAGAGAACCGATGAGGGGCCTTTCAGGATATCAACGCTGTCAATCAACAGCGGATCGATGCGCGCTTTGGTATTGCCGGTGACGTTATAGGGTAACTGCAGCCCGTTGTAGAACTCCTGGTCGACGGTAAAGCCACGAATTTTATATTCGCTCATGTAGGAGGTATTTCCCCGCACTTCGGTTGAAACGCCCGGCGCATAGCGGAGGATTTCATTCACGGAATTCGCATGGCGCTTGTCAATTTCCGGCGCAGAGAGGGTCGTGATGACCTGCGGCGTTTTACTTTCAGCTACGGCCGATTTCGTGGCGCTGTTCGTCCAGGCCGGCAGCGCGCTGCCCTGCTCTGCGCCCGTGACGACGATAGTGGATTCTTCGGCGAATGCCGGAGCGTGCAGTGCGAGCGTGATGGCGCCTGCCAGGGCGCAAAGCATAAAACGTGAGGGAGTCATAATGTCGTCTTGTTGTCAGATGCAATACGGAACGACAATTATTATCATTTACATTAACAAATCAATACTCAGGTAAAAAAACGGCCCTCCGCAGAGAGCCGTTTACGTTATCTTATGCTCGTCGCAGTAACCTGAATATGCCCAGCACCACAATGGCGCCCACGACAGCGACCAGAAAACTGTGCAGGTCAAAACCACTTATGTTGCCTCCGAAGCCAAACATCGTCGCCAGCCAGCCGCCCACAACCGCACCAACGACCCCGAGTACACAGGTCAAAATAAAGCCGCCGCCATCGTTTCCCGGCATGATCAATTTCGCGATAGCGCCAGCAATAAGACCAAAGATAATCCAGGCGATGATACCCATAGCGATGCCCTCTTGCAGGTTTAACGCATGTGCAGAAAACCTTCTGCACAGCTAACTTAAGTATAGGTCATCGCCGGAAAATCATTTTCTTGTCACCGACTTATCTTTGCCTAAACAGGCAAAAAAAACTCACCGGTTTGTATTAAGTTTCATTGCAGATTGCCGATAACGCTAAGACAGTCTGTCATCTATCAAGGAGCCATCCGGCGTGAGTCATTACAGTGAGCAGTTCCTCAAGCAAAATCCGCTGGCTGTATTAGGGGTATTACGCGACCTGCAAAAAGGTGAAGTGCCGCTGCGCATCAGCTGGTCGAATAATCAGTTCATCAGTAAGATCCTTGACGCCTCACAGGAGCGGCTGGTGATTGATTTAGGCAGCCAGGAGTATGAAAACCGCGCGGCGCTGAAGGCGGAGAATATCGCCGTGATGGCCGAAACGCAGGGCGCCAAAGTGGAGTTTGTCCTGTCGCGACTGGAACTGAGCGAATACCAGGGGCTGCCGGCCTTTGTGACCCCGCTTCCCACTAATCTTTGGTTTGTCCAGCGTCGTGAATATTTCCGCATCAGCGCCCCGCTTCACCCTGCCTACTTCTGCAAGGCCAAAATGCCGGACAAAAAAGAGATTCGCTTCCGTCTCTTCGATCTGTCGCTGGGCGGTATGGGCGCGCTGATGGATACGCCGAAGCCTGACGGACTGGTAGAGGGTATGCGGTTCACGCAAATCGAGCTGGATATGGGGGGCTGGGGGCGGTTTTATTTCGATGCACAGCTGATTGCCATCAGCGAACGCACCGTCGTGGACAGCAAAAATGAAACGATCACCACGCCGCGTCTGAGCTTCCGTTTCCTCAACGTCGGACCTGGCGCTGAGCGCGAACTGCAGCGCATTATCTACTCCCTGGAGCGGGAGGCGCGCGAACGCGCAAATAAAGTTCTGTAAAAAAACATCGGGCAGCGTGACCGCCGCCCGTCTGCGGCATTACATGGCATCCATCGCTTTCTGCACTTTCCAGATATAACGAGGCGCCTGTGGTGCCGGGTGATTTTTCACCACATGCTCAAAGAATTCGTCTTTGTCCATGCCGTTAATCTCTTCTATCGCCTCTTTGCGGTCAGAGGAGAAGGTTCTCAGCAACGCGCCGGCGCCGTTAACGTAAGACACCACCAGCGCGTACTGCATGACCTCCGGATCCTGAATCCCCTTCAGCACGCCATGCTCCATGATGCTCAGATAGGCCGTGCCCATTGAAATGTTGCGTTCCGGGTTCTTCAGCTCGCTGGTCGACGGCTGGCCGCTCCAGCCCATGTAGCGGTATACCTCTCTCCCCGCCGTTGACGCTTTAAGCTGCATCAGCCCCACCGCGTTGGACTTGCTGACAAGCGTGGGGTTACCGCCGGACTCCACCGCAATGATCGCCGTGATGAGGCGCGGACTGACGCCCCAGGCTTTCCCGGCTTGTTCACTGATCGGCATCCACTGCATCGCCCGCTTCACCGGCACTTCCGGGTTCCAGGGCGGGTTTTGATAATCATGTTTTGAACTACAGCCAGCGAGCAACACAATCAAAAAAGCAAACCATCTCAATTTCACGTCATCTATCCTTATAGCCGGTCATCGCGGTGCGCCGCTCTTGAAGCAGGCGGCGTATAAGCGGCATGATATAGACAATTAGTTTCTCATTCAGCAAGGAATTGCCATGTCTCAGTTTCATCTTATCGCGCCGTCGGGCTACTGCATTAACCAGGACGCGGCGCAGCGGGGCGTTCAGCGTTTGCTGGAGTCGGGCCACAAGGTAGAAAATCAGACGATTATCCCCCGCCGCCAGCAGCGTTTTGCCGGTACCGAAGCGCAGCGGCTGAATGATATCAACAGCCTGGCGAACCTGAAGGGTGAAAACCAGATTGTGCTGGCGGTGCGCGGCGGATATGGCGCAAGCCGGCTGCTGGAGAGCATTGACTGGCATGGCCTGGCGGAGCGTCAGCAGCAGGATCCGCTGCTGATATGCGGCCATAGCGACTTCACCGTTATCCAGCTTGGGCTGCTGGCGCTGCATAACGTCATCACGTTTAGCGGACCGATGCTGGCCGGTAACTTCGGCGCCCCGGAGCTGAATGCGTTTACGGTTGAACACTTCTGGCGCGCGCTGCGTAATCCCACCTACAGCGTGGAGTGGCAGGGGAATGGACCGCACTGGGAATGCGAAGGTCAGCTCTGGGGCGGCAACCTGGCGATGCTGGTTTCGCTCATCGGCACCCCGTGGATGCCGAACATTGAAAACGGCATTCTGGTGCTGGAAGATATCAACGAACATCCGTTCCGCGTCGAACGGATGCTGTTGCAGCTCTATCATGCCGGTATTCTTGAGCGCCAGTCCGCGATTGTGCTGGGCAGCTTCAGCGGCTCTGAGCCGAATGACTATGACGCGGGTTACTCCCTGGAAACCATGGTTGAGTTCATTCGCTCGCGGCTGGATATTCCGGTGATCGCCGGTCTGGACTTCGGTCATGAGCAGCGCACCGTGACCCTGGCGCTGGGGGCGCACGCCTCCCTGCTCCATAATGATTCCGGCTCCCGGCTGACCATCAGCGGCCATCCTGTCATAAAGGCATAAAAAAGCCGTTATACCCCCTTAATAAAACGCTGTTGCCGTCGTTAATATGTTAGGGTTTTAGTAACAGCGTTAACATTGAGGTGGGAGTAAGAGAACATTGGATGCCGCAGCGATAATCAGCCTTTTCATTCTGGGTTCGGTCCTTGTAACCAGCAGTATTTTATTAAGTTCATTTTCATCGCGTCTCGGCATACCTATTCTTGTTATTTTCCTCGCCATCGGCATGCTGGCCGGCATTGATGGCATTGGCGGTATCCCTTTCGATAACTACCCTTTCGCCTACATGGTGAGTAACCTGGCGCTGGCGGTGATCCTGCTGGACGGCGGGATGCGCACTCAGGCGAGCTCCTTCCGCGTGGCCTTAGGGCCTGCGCTGTCGCTCGCGACGGTTGGCGTGTTGATTACCTCCGGCCTCACCGGAATGATGGCCGCGTGGCTTTTCCATCTGAATATCATGGAAGGGTTGCTGATAGGCGCTATCGTGGGCTCAACCGATGCGGCAGCGGTGTTTTCCCTGCTCGGCGGTAAAGGGCTTAACGAACGCGTTGGCTCCACGCTTGAGATTGAATCCGGCAGCAACGACCCGATGGCGGTGTTTCTCACCATCACGCTGATTGAGATGATCCAGCAGCACGAGACGGGGCTCAGCTGGATGTTTGCGTGGCATATCCTGCAGCAGTTCGGGCTGGGGATTGTTATTGGCCTGGCGGGGGGATACCTCTTACAGCAGATGATCAACCGCATCTCGCTGCCCTCGGGGCTTTACCCGCTGCTGGCCTTGAGCGGCGGCATTCTCATTTTTGCCGTTACCACGGCGCTGGACGGCAGCGGCATTCTCGCCGTCTACCTCTGCGGGTTCCTGATGGGCAACCGCCCTATTCGCAACCGCCATGCCATTTTGCAGAACTTCGACGGCCTGGCATGGCTGGCGCAGATCGGCATGTTCCTGGTGCTCGGTCTTCTGGTTACCCCATCGGACCTGCTGCCCATCGCCGTTCCGGCGCTGCTGCTGTCTGCGTGGATGATCTTCTTCGCCCGTCCGCTGTCGGTATTTGCTGGCCTGCTGCCGTTTCGCGGCTTCAACCTGCGCGAGCGCGTCTTTATCAGCTGGGTGGGTCTGCGCGGCGCGGTTCCGATTATTCTTGCGGTCTTTCCGATGATGGCCGGTCTGGATAACGCCCGGCTGTTCTTTAACGTGGCTTTCTTCGTGGTGCTGATTTCGCTGCTGTTCCAGGGAACGTCCCTCGGGTGGGCGGCGAAAAAAGCCAAAGTCGTGGTCCCTCCCGTGGGCTGGCCGGTGTCGCGGGTGGGGCTCGACATTCATCCGGAAAACCCGTGGGAGCAGTTCGTCTATCAGCTGAGCGCCGACAAATGGTGCGTGGGCGCTTCGCTGCGCGATTTGCACATGCCGGCCGAAACGCGCATTGCCGCCCTGTTCCGCGACAATGTCCTGTTGCACCCTACCGGCAGCACACGCCTGCGCGAAGGGGATATTCTCTGCGTGATTGGCCGCGAGCGTGACCTGCCCGCGCTGGGCAAGCTGTTCAGCCAGTCGCCGCCAGTGGCGCTGGACCAGCGTTTCTTCGGCGATTTTATTCTGGAAGCCAGCGCCAGGTTTGCCGATGTGGCGCTGATTTACGGCCTGGATGAAGGTGCTGAAGACGGAGATAGCCAGCAAACGCTGGGCGAAATCATCCAGCAGCGGCTTGGCGCTGCCCCGGTCGTGGGCGATCAGGTAGAGTTTGCCGGGATGATCTGGACGGTAGCAGAGAAAGAAGATAACGCGGTAAGGAAAGTCGGTTTGAGGCCGATGGAAGAGGAAGCGGAGTAGCGGTTTTTTGCCGGGTGGCGGCTTCGCCTTACCCGGCCTACAAAACCCTCGAACGTAGGCCGGGTAAGCGTTAGCGCCACCCGGCGAACATACGTTACACCGTCACAACCGGCACCCTCGGTGCCAGGGCACACATCAGTTCATACCCTACCGTGCCCGCCGCGGCCGCCACGTCATCAATTTTGATTTCGTTACCCCACAGCTCGACCGGGGAACCGATACCCGCCTGCGGGCATGGCGTCAGGTCAACGGCCAGCATATCCATAGATACGGTGCCTACCGTTCCCGTGCGGACTCCATCTACCCACACAGGCGTACCGGTCGGCGCAATGCGCGGGTAGCCGTCGGCATAGCCGCCCGCCACGATACCAATCCGCTGCTCGCCCTTTGCCCGATAGCGGCTACCGTAGCCCACCGTGTCGCCAGCTTTCAGGGTCTGCACACCAATGATTTCGCTGCGCAGGGTCATAACCGGCTTCAGGCCGCTGTTGGCGATATCCTGCCACTGGCCCGAGGGCGACGCGCCGTACAGAACGATCCCCGGACGCACCCAGTTGTAATGCGCCTCGGGATGCCACAGCGTGGCCGCCGAGTTGGACAGCGAGCGCGGGCAGTCCAGCCCTTCTGCCGCCTGCTCAATGCGGACCATGGCATCGGCGATACCGTCCGGTTTTTCCGCGTCGGCAAAGTGCGCCATCAGCGTCATTTCACCCACGTTCTTCAGGGCGCGCAGCTGCTGCCAGACCGTATGCACCCGCTCAGGCTGGAAGCCCAGGCGGTTCATGCCGCTGTTGACCTTGAGATAGATATCCAGCGGCGCGTGGAGCTTCGCATCCTGAATCGCTTTGATCTGCCAGTTGCTATGAACGCTGGTGGTCAGCCGGTACTTATCCAGCAGCGGCAGATCGTCGGCGTGGAAGAAGCCCTCCAGCAGCAGTATGGGCCCTTTCCAGCCGCGCTCGCGCAGCAGAATGGCCTCTTCAAGATTGAGTAACGCAAAGCCATCGGTGGCGCTCAGCGCGCTCCAGATACGGTCAATGCCGTGGCCGTAGGCATTCGCTTTCACCACCGACCACACGCGTGCGCCAGGTGCCGCCCGACGAACAATCTGCAGGTTATCCTTCAGGGCCTGCAGGTTCAGCTGAGCGAGAACAGGACGGGACATGACAACTCCTTAGTTATGTGCGCCGTGCAGGTGCTGTGGACGCGACGGCGTAAACCCCGATTGATAGCGCGCGACACTGAGATCGTCAAACGGAATGGCCGGCGTGCGTCCGGAAATCAGGTCGCTCAGCAGCTGCCCGGAGCCGCAGGCCATCGTCCAGCCAAGCGTACCGTGTCCGGTATTGGTCCACAGGTTTTTGAACGGCGTGCGCCCGACAATCGGCGTGCCGTCCGGCGTCATCGGACGCAGGCCGGTCCAGAAGGTCGCCTGCTCGACAAAGCCACCGCGCGGGAAGAGGTCCCCCACCACCATCTCCAGCGTTTCACGACGCGGTTTCAGCAGTTCGGTGTTGAAGCCGACAATCTCCGCCATGCCGCCTACGCGGATGCGGTTATCGAAGCGGGTAATGGCGATTTTATAGGTTTCATCCAGAATGGTAGAAACCGGTGCGCCGCTCTCCTCTTTTACCGGAATGGTCAGCGAGTAGCCTTTTAGCGGGTAGACCGGAATATCGAGAATGCCCTTCAGCATCGCGGTGGAGTACGAACCAAACGCCATGACGTAAGCATCTGCTTTGATCACCTCTTCGCCACACTTCACGCCGTAAATTTTTTCCCCTTCCGACAGCAGCTTGTCGACAGAGGTGTTGTACCGGAATTTCACCCCTGCCTGCTCGCACATCTGCGCCAGACGCTGCGTAAAGAGCTGGCAGTCGCCGGTTTCGTCATTCGGCAGGCGCAGGCCGCCCGTCAGCTTATGCGCCACTTCCGCCAGCGCAGGTTCAACCTGACCAAGCTGGCTGGCTTCCAGCAGCTGATACGGTACGCCAGCATCTTCCAGCACGGCGATATCGCGGGTGGCGTTTTCATACTGTTGTTCGGTGCGGAACAGCTGGAGCGTTCCGCCCTGACGGCCTTCGTACTCAATCCCGGTTGAGGCGCGCAGCGCTTTCAGGCAGTCGCGGCTGTATTCCGCCAGGCGCACCATGCGCCCTTTGTTCTCCATGTAGTGGCGTGTGTCGCAGTTGCGCAGCATCTGCCACATCCACTTCAGCTGGAACTGCGTGCCGTCAAGGCTGATGGCCAGCGGCGCGTGGCGCTGGAACATCCATTTAATCGCTTTCAGCGGAACGCCCGGTGCTGCCCACGGTGCCGCATAGCCCGGAGAGATTTGCCCGGCGTTCGCCGCGCTGGTTTCCAGCGCGGGGCCTGACTCACGATCGATAACGGTGACGTCATGTCCCGCCTGACTTAAATACCAGGCGCTGGTTACCCCAACGACACCACTTCCCAGTATGACAACACGCATAGCCACTCCATTATGTGCAAAAGAACAATCTTCTAATTACAGATTGATAACCTAGTTGAAAATATTATTCAACATACGACTTTTTTATGGTGACTTACCTCACACATCCCCCAGCATCAGGGGATAGTGCTAATTTGGGATCTCCTGCTGCGCGTTATTTTTAACCAGCATAAAATGCTGAGAGACACCGTTTTTTTGCCGTATCAAAAACGCGAAATCGCAAAGAAAAAATTTCTGCCCCAGCACGCTTTTTAACACGTTGATCTATGCTTGAAAGGAGGCTCTCCAGACAGAGAGAGCACCCACAACGAGGGCGCGCTAATGGCTACTATTGATTCCCTGAACAAGGACAACACACGTCTGAGCGATGGACCCGACTGGACCTTCGAGCTGCTGGATGTTTACCTCGCCGAAATCGACCGGGTTGCAAAACTGTATCGCCTGGATACCTATCCCCATCAGATTGAAGTCATTACGTCCGAACAGATGATGGACGCCTACTCCAGCGTCGGGATGCCGATCAACTATCCGCACTGGTCGTTTGGTAAGAAATTTATTGAAACGGAGCGGCTGTATAAGCACGGCCAGCAGGGTCTGGCGTATGAAATCGTCATCAACTCCAATCCGTGTATCGCCTATTTAATGGAAGAGAACACCATTACCATGCAGGCGCTGGTGATGGCGCACGCCTGCTACGGGCACAACTCCTTTTTCAAGAATAACTATCTGTTCCGCAGCTGGACGGATGCCAGCTCCATCGTCGATTACCTGATCTTCGCCCGTAAATACATTACCGACTGCGAAGAACGCTACGGCGTGGACGAAGTGGAAAAACTGCTCGACTCCTGTCACGCGCTGATGAACTACGGCGTTGACCGCTACAAACGTCCGCAGAAAATCTCCCTGCAGGAGGAGAAGGCCCGGCAGAAAAGCCGCGAAGAGTATCTCCAGAGCCAGGTGAACATGCTGTGGCGCACCCTGCCGAAGCGTGAGGAAGAAAAAACGATCGCCGAAGCGCGTCGCTATCCGTCCGAGCCGCAGGAAAACCTGCTCTATTTTATGGAGAAGAACGCCCCGCTGCTGGAGCCGTGGCAGCGTGAGATCCTGCGCATCGTGCGCAAGGTGAGCCAGTATTTCTATCCGCAAAAGCAGACGCAGGTGATGAACGAAGGCTGGGCGACATTCTGGCACTACACCATCCTCAACCACCTGTATGACGAGGGGAAAGTTACCGAGCGGTTCATGATGGAGTTTCTCCACAGCCATACCAACGTGGTGTTCCAGCCGCCCTATAACAGCCCGTGGTACAGTGGGATTAACCCGTATGCCCTTGGCTTCGCCATGTTCCAGGACATTAAGCGTATCTGTCAGTCGCCGACGGAAGAAGACAAATACTGGTTCCCGGATATCGCCGGATCTGACTGGCTGGAAACGCTGCACTTTGCGATGCGCGACTTTAAGGATGAGAGCTTCATCAGCCAGTTTATGTCGCCGAAGATCATGCGTGATTTCCGCTTCTTCACCGTGCTGGATGACGACCGCAACAACTATCTGGAGATCTCCGCAATCCACAACGAGGAGGGATACCGTGAGATCCGCTCTCGCCTCTCTTCCCAGTACAACCTGAGCAATCTTGAACCCAACATTCAGGTGTGGAACGTGGATTTGCGCGGTGACCGCTCCCTGACGCTGCGCTATATCCCGCACAATCGCGCGCCGCTGGATAAAGGGCGTAAAGAGGTGCTGAAGCACGTGCATCGCCTGTGGGGCTTTGATGTTCAGCTGGAGCAGCAGAATGAAGACGGGAGCGTCGAGCTGCTTGAACGCTGCCCGGCGCGGTTGAATACGCTGTAGTTTTTTGCCGGGTGGCGGCTACGCCTTACCCGGCCTACGGGTTTTGTAGGCCCGGTAAGCGAAGCGCCACCGGGCGAAAAAAAACCTCTCACACGAGAGGTTTTTTATTTCAGCGGCTCTGAATCGCCAAATCACCCGGCAGCGTTTTCTGCATACGGTGCCAGATTTCACCGGAATCGTGACCGTAGCGGCGCACCGTCTCATACACCTGATCGTGCAGACCTTCGGAGCACAGCTTGCTCAGCTTATGGTAAAAGCCCAGCGCCAGGCTGCGGGCTTCGGGATTGGCAAAGTAGTGGCGGCCAATGCGGGTGTAGAGTCCCTTCATACCGTTGAGGATCAGACCATACACCGGGTTGCCGGAGGCAAACGCCAGGCCACGGAAGACGTTGTAATCGAGGGTGGCAAACGCGTCGGCGTGATCTTCCACCTCGTTGGCACTGGCCAGCACCGCAAGCGCATCTTCCGGATGCTGGCGGAAAGCCGTACGAATAAAGATCGTCGCGATGTTGGTGCGAACGGAGAGCAGATTATCAATGAGCTGCGGCACGCTTTCATGATCGAGACGCGCCAGCGTTTCAAGAATGTTCAGCCCGGAGGTTTCCCAGAAGTTGTTCACTTTTGTTGGCTTGCCGTGCTGGATCGTCAACCAGCCATCGCGCGCCAGTCGCTGAAGCACTTCACGCAGCGTGGTGCGAGTGACGCCAATCAGTTCAGAGAGTTCGCGTTCAGCCGGAAGAATGGACCCCGCAGGGAAACGATTATTCCAGATGCTTTCAATGATGTACTCTTCCGCGAAACCCGCCGGGCTCTGCGCCTTAATGACCATAGTGAGATTTCCATTACACAGCTTTAGCAAATTGGACTCATCATACCAGAGGCGTGCAGTGGCAGGTAGCGCGGCAAAGAGAGAAAAGAGGGATCGCCGTTTCATTTTTATGAAATTTACAATGCAGTCTTATCCGCGTCTGGACCGTGAATTTTGCGTATACTGATGTTTTGTCTTACTTGACGGGGAAGGACGTCTGTCGTGGAAATTTCTTTTGGGCGCGCCCTGTGGCGCAATTTTTTAGGCCAGTCTCCTGACTGGTACAAACTGATACTGCTGGTGTTCCTAGCCGTTAACCCTCTCCTCTTTTACGTGAACCCGTTCGTTGCCGGGTGGCTGCTGGTCGCGGAGTTTATCTTCACCCTGGCGATGGCGCTGAAATGTTATCCCCTGTTGCCGGGCGGATTGCTGGCGTTTGAAGCGGTAGTGATTGGCATGACCTCAGCCGAGCATGTCAAAGCAGAGCTGGCTTCAAATCTTGAAGTGCTTCTGCTGCTGATGTTTATGGTGGCGGGCATCTACTTTATGAAACAGCTGCTGCTGTTTATCTTTACGCGCCTGCTGCTCAGCATTCCGTCGAAAACGGTTCTCTCGCTGGCGTTTTGCCTTGCGGCCGCCTTCCTGTCAGCCTTCCTGGACGCGCTGACGGTCGTCGCGGTGGTGATAAGCGTCGCGGTGGGGTTTTACGGTATTTATCACCGCGTGGCCTCCTCTCGTCCGGGTGAGGATCTGCAGGATGACAGCCATGTCGATGCGCATAACCGCGAGGTACTGGAACAGTTTCGCGCCTTCCTGCGCAGCCTGATGATGCATGCCGGGGTGGGTACCGCCCTGGGGGGCGTGATGACGATGGTGGGCGAGCCGCAAAACCTGATCATTGCGAAAGCGGCGGGCTGGCACTTCGGTGATTTCTTCCTGAGAATGGCCCCGGTGAGCGTGCCGGTGCTGATCTGCGGTCTGGCGACCTGTTTGCTGGTGGAGAAGTTTCGCCTCTTTGGTTACGGGGCACAACTCCCGGAGCCGGTACGTCAGGAGCTGCATAAATTCGATCTGCAGAGCCGACGCCAGCGGACGCGCCAGGAGACGCTGCGCCTGATTGCACAGGGGATCATCGGCGTCTGGCTTATCGCCGCGCTGGCGTTCCATCTTGCTGAAGTGGGGCTGATTGGTCTGTCCGTGATTATTCTCGCCACGACCTTTACCGGCGTGACGGATGAGCATGCCATCGGCAAAGCCTTCACCGAAGCGCTGCCGTTTACCGCCCTGCTGGCGGTGTTCTTTGCGGTCGTGGCGGTGATAATCGACCAGCACCTGTTCGCGCCGATTATTGCCTTTGTCTTACGGGCATCACCGGATGCTCAGCTGTCGCTGTTTTATCTGTTTAACGGCCTGCTCTCGTCAATCTCAGATAACGTCTTTGTCGGGACGGTTTACATTAACGAGGCTAAGACCGCGATGGAGCAAGGCGTGATCAGCGCCGGACAGTTTGAACTGCTGGCCGTGGCGATCAACACCGGTACCAACCTGCCGTCGGTGGCGACACCCAATGGCCAGGCCGCCTTCCTGTTCCTGCTGACCTCCGCCCTTGCGCCACTCATACGTCTTTCTTATGGAAGAATGGTCTGGATGGCCCTGCCCTATACGCTGGTGCTTACGATCGTGGGATTGCTTTGCGTCAAAATTACCCTTATTCCCTGTACGCAATGGTTGATACAAGCGGGTATACTTGCGGCGCAGTAAACTCTGCAACTCGGGCAGTTCGCTGCCCGTTTGCCTTTTCGCACGATAAACATCCAATTACGTTTTATTTCGCCAGGTACAGGTGGCGCGAAAAACGAATTCGTTTACACTGCGCTTTCTAAGCATGTTCCAGGGAAATGATTATGTTGAGATTTTTAAACCAGTGCTCCCGCGGTCGCGGAGCATGGTTGTTAATGGCCCTGACCGCCTTTGCGCTGGAAATGGTCGCGCTGTGGTTCCAGCACGTAATGGGACTCAAACCTTGCGTGCTCTGTATTTACGAACGCTGCGCGCTGTTCGGCATTATGGGGGCTGGCCTGGTCGGCGCGATTGCGCCGAAGTCGCCGCTTCGCTATGCCGGGATCGCAATCTGGCTGTACAGCGCCTGGAAAGGCATTGAACTCTCCTGGCAGCACACGATGATGCAGCTGCATCCGTCACCGTTTATGACCTGCGATTTTGCCGCCCGCTTCCCGAGCTGGCTGCCGCTGGACAAATGGCTGCCGCAGGTGTTCGTTGCCTCCGGTGACTGCTCCGTTCGCCAGTGGGAATTCCTGACGCTGGAGATGCCGCAGTGGCTGGTGGGCATTTTTGCCGCCTACTTCGTCGTGGCGCTGCTGGTGTTGATCGCTCAGCCGTTCAAACCGAAGAAACGCGATTTGTTCGGACGCTAATTCGCCCGGCGGCGCTTCGCTTGCGCGGGCCTACGGTTTTGTAGGTCGGGTAAGCGCAGCGCCACCCGACACAACAGCGCACAATAAAAAACCCGCTTTGGCGGGTTTTTTAATCTCAACGGGTCGGGTGGTTCATGATGTGATCTTCCCAGTCCCGCACCTCGGACTCTTTTACCGCAATGTGGCGCACGGAGATACGTTCGCCGTGCATCGCCGCTTTTGAACCGGTCAGCAGGGGGTGCCAGTCAGGCAGACCTTTCCCCTCCGCCAGCAGGCGATACGCGCAGGTATGCGGCAGCCATTCAAAGGTGGGCAGATTCTCACGGGTTAATTTAATGCAGTCTGGCTCGAACTCGAAGCGGCGCTCGTAGTTGCGGCACTGGCAGGTTTTGATGTTCAGCTGCTTGCAGGCCACGTTGGTGAAGTAGATTTCGTCCGTGTCTTCATCCATCAGCTTGTGCAGGCAGCACTGACCGCAGCCGTCGCATAAGGATTCCCATTCCGCGTCGGTCATGTCGTCGAGAGTTTTGCTTTGCCAGAAAGGGATGTCGTTCATCAGGATGTCCACACGTCAGAAGAAAGCGCACCTTATAACGAGTCTGGCACGTCGTTGCAAGTTTTGCCGCCCTTTTCAGGCGGCAAGAGGAGGTTACAGCACGCGGGTTTTCAGCGACAGGCCGTTAAAACCAACTTCAAGTTCATCACCGCTCGCGAGCGGACCAACGCCTTCCGGCGTGCCTGTCAGGATCACATCACCCGGCTTGAGGGTAAAGAAGCGGCTCATGTAGGCGATCAGCGGCACAATCTTATGGATCATGTCTGCCGTGGTGCCCTGCTGGCGGATTTCACCGTTAACCTTCAGGCTGAGCGGCGTGTCCTGCGGATTACCGGTAAATTCGCTCACCGGCACAAACGCCGAAATCGGGCAGGAATTATCAAACCCTTTGGCTTTTTCCCACGGCTGCCCCGCTTTCTTCATTTTACCCTGCACGTCGCGTAGCGTCAGATCCAGCGCCACGCCGTATCCGGCGATCGCTTTTTGCACATGCTCTTCGGAGGCCTGACGCAGCGTTGCGCCGATCAGCACGGCGAGTTCCACTTCGTGGTGCACCGAGCCGAGCCCCTGCGGCAGGGCCAGCGGCTGGCGAATATCGCAAAGCGCCGTTTCAGGCTTAATGAACAGAACCGGCTCTTGTGGCGTCGCACTGCCCATCTCCTGAATATGTTTTGCATAGTTGCTGCCCACGCAAACCACTTTGCTGACGGGATAATCCAGTAATGCACCTTGCCAGTTATGATGTTGATACATGGTCGACCCCTAAACGGTTGATGTGTTGTGCTCAAAAACAGTTGAGACTATTTTTTACCGTTCGCCTCAAGATGCTGTTTTAATAAATTCTCGGGTGGCGGCGGAAGCTGTAAATAATAGCCCTGCTCGGCTAATGCCGTTTTCACTTTCTCCAGATCGGCATTCACCAGTTTCTTGCGACCATCAAGCGGCAGCAGCATCGCCATCTGCGGTCGGCCAAAGCTCTTCATTAATTCTTCAGGCACGCGTGAAAAATCGTCTTTCTTTTCGACATAAAGATAGGTCTGGTCACGGGTTGTACTTCTGTAGATCACACAAAACATGTTTTTACTCTGAATTAATGGGTGGTTGCTTGCCTCAATATACTCCTGACTATAACATGCCTGATACTCTTCGGAATATCGCAGCGAGTGGTTGCGGTTAATAGCAAATTGAGTAAGGCCAGGATGTCAAACACGCCCATCGAGCTTAAAGGCAGTAGCTTCACCTTATCAGTGGTACATTTGCATGATGCAAAACCCGAGGTTATTCGTCAGGCGTTAGAAGACAAAATCGCCCAGGCTCCCGCCTTCCTGAAGCACGCCCCTGTTGTGATCAACGTCAGCGGTCTTGAAGCGCCGGTTAACTGGAAACGTCTCCAGCAGGCCGTCTCCTCGACCGGACTGCGTATTGTCGGCATCAGCGGCTGCAAAGATACTGAACTGAAAGCGGAAATTGACCGTGCGGGGCTGCCGCTTCTGAATGAAGGCAAAGAAAAAGCCCCGCGTGCGGCACCCGTTGCCGTCGAAACGCCCCCTCCTGCGGCGCAAAACGTTACAAACATCACAAAAACGCGAATGATTGATGTGCCGGTTCGTTCCGGTCAGCGCATTTATGCACCAAACTGTGATCTGATTGTTACAAGCCACGTCAGTGCTGGCGCTGAGCTGATTGCAGATGGCAATATTCACGTTTACGGTATGATGCGTGGACGTGCGCTCGCAGGTGCAAGTGGCGATCGGGACGCGCAAATATTTTGTACTCACCTGACGGCGGAACTGGTGTCCATCGCAGGTGAATATTGGCTGAGCGACAAGATCCCAGCCGAATTTTATGGCAAAGCGGCTCGCCTGCTTCTGGCAGACGACGCGTTGACCGTTCAACCGTTGAATTGATCCCTTTTTAACAAGGAATTTCTATGGCACGCATTATTGTTGTTACTTCGGGTAAAGGAGGCGTTGGCAAGACCACCTCCAGCGCGGCCATCGCTACTGGTTTGGCCCAGAAGGGAAAGAAAACCGTCGTTATCGACTTCGATATCGGCCTGCGTAACCTCGACCTCATCATGGGATGTGAGCGTCGCGTCGTGTATGACTTTGTGAACGTCATTCAGGGCGATGCCACGCTGAACCAGGCGCTGATTAAAGACAAGCGCACCGAGAACCTCTACATTCTCCCGGCTTCTCAGACGCGTGACAAAGACGCCCTGACCCGTGAAGGGGTAGAAAAGGTGCTCGACGAGCTGAAAAAAATGGAGTTCGACTTCATCGTCTGTGACTCCCCTGCCGGTATCGAAACCGGTGCCCTGATGGCGCTCTACTTCGCTGATGAAGCAATCATCACCACCAACCCTGAAGTTTCATCCGTGCGTGACTCAGACCGCATTCTCGGGATCCTCGCCTCTAAATCCCGTCGTGCGGAAAATGGCGAAGACCCGATTAAAGAACACCTGCTGCTCACCCGCTACAACCCGGGCCGCGTGAACAAAGGTGACATGCTGAGCATGGAAGACGTGCTGGAGATCCTGCGCATTAAGCTGGTGGGCGTTATCCCGGAAGATCAGTCCGTGTTACGCGCCTCTAACCAGGGCGAGCCAGTGATCCTTGATACAATGGCAGATGCAGGTAAAGCTTACGCCGATACCGTTGACCGTCTGCTGGGAGAAGAACGTCCTTTCCGCTTCATTGAAGAAGAGAAGAAAGGTTTCCTCAAACGCCTGTTCGGAGGATAAGTTATGGCATTACTGGACTTTTTTCTCTCGCGGAAAAAGAACACCGCCAACATCGCAAAAGAACGTCTGCAAATTATCGTTGCGGAGCGTCGTCGTAGCGACGCCGAGCCTCACTACCTGCCGCAGCTGCGCAAGGACATCCTGGAAGTGATCTGTAAGTACGTGCAGATTGACCCGGAGATGGTGACGGTGCAGCTGGAACAAAAAGACGGGGATATTTCGATTCTGGAGCTGAACGTGACGCTCCCGGAAGCGGAAGAGTCGCGTCCGTAGGTTTGTGATTTCGTCGCCCCGGTAAGCGCAGCGCCACCGGGGAAATATGCCGGGTTTATCACCCGGCATATTTTTTATCGCGGATAACCTTCCAGCAGCGTATTCAGGCGATCGGCCATCAATTCCCCGCGCCATCCCGCCATCATTTCCGGCATGCCATTCTGCGGCTTCAGCTTCCAGTGCCAGTTAAGCAGCTGGTTAATCTGACGGCGTGAAGCGAGCAGCTCCGCGCTCAGCTTGCTTTCCGTAGCCACCGTCTGCACCAGCGCTTTGATGTCCTTAAACGCTTTGCGATAGCCCGGCAAATCCATCAGGTTCAGCAGCGGTTCCGGCAGCGCCTCTTCCGGCAACGCCTGCGCTTTTGCGACCAGCGCCAGCAGGGTTTTGCCGTGGAAACGGATTTCGCTGCCCGAAAGTCCAATGCTGTCCAGCTCGCCGAGGCTGCCCGGCATATAGCGCGCAACCGCCCAGAGATGCTCTTCGCGAACCACAAAGTTAACGGCCAGATCGCGCTCGCGCGCTTTACGCAAGCGCCAGTCTGCCAGCAGCTGCAGGCACGCCAGCTGACGCGTACGCAGCTGCCAGGCGTTGCTGATGTCGCGCCAGGCCTCTTTCGGATCCACCACTTCCTGACGACGCAGCTGGGTCATACGGCACTCGTCCAGCGCGGCGGACAGCCAGCCGGATGCCTCGGCTTCTTGCATCAGCTGTCCGGCGATCGGCAGCAGGTAAAACACGTCAGCCGCCGCATACTCCAGCTGGCGCGCGGTAAGCGGACGCGCCAGCCAGTCGGTACGGGATTCGCTTTTATCCAGCGTCAGGCCCGTATACTCCTCCACCATGGCGGCAAAGCCCCAGGAGAGCGGTCGCCCGCTGAACGCCGCAAGGATCTGCGTATCAATCAGCGGCTGAGGCATGATGCCAAAGGTGTTCAGAAAGACTTCCAGATCTTCACTGCCTGCGTGCAGGTATTTCGTGACGGCGGTATCGAGCAGCAGATCGCGCATCGGCGTCCAGTCGGTAATGCCGAGAGGGTCGATCAGCGACACGTGTTTACCGTCGTACATCTGAATCAACCCCAGCTGCGGGTAGTACGTCCGGGTACGGACAAACTCGGTATCCAGGGCAATGGCAGGAAAGTCGCGCGTCACTTCGCACAGCGAAGCCAGCTCGTCGTTGGTCGTGATCATCTGGTAATTCAAATCGGATTCTCTTTTGTTTGCGCCCATAAAAAACGCCGGCTTAACCGGCGTCTGGACGATTAACGTGAAGCTCAGGCCTTATTGTCTACTTTGGCACGGGCTTCGTCACGTAATTCTCGTCGTAATATCTTCCCGACGTTGGATTTCGGCAGCTCGTCGCGGAATTCCACCAGCTTCGGCACTTTATAGCCCGTCAGCTGACGACGACAAAACGTTATCAGCGCTTCCTCGGTGAGAGAAGGATCTTTCTTGACCACAAATATCTTCACCGCTTCACCGCTGCTGCCGGAAGGCACGCCGACCGCTGCCACTTCGAGTACGCCGCTGTGCTGCATGACCACGTCTTCGATCTCATTCGGATAGACGTTGAAGCCGGAGACCAGGATCATATCTTTCTTGCGATCGACAATGCGCAGGAAGCCCTCGTCATCCATCACCGCGATGTCACCGGTATGCAGCCAGCCGTCTTTGATGATTTCGTCGGTCGCGTCGGGACGCTGCCAGTAGCCCAGCATGACCTGTGGACCTTTGACGCAAAGCTCACCCGGCTCACCCGGCGCGACTTCGTTATCGTTATCATCGACCAGTTTCGCTTCAGTGGAAGGAACGGGCAGTCCAATGCTGCCGCTGTGGTAGTCGATGTCATGCGGGTTAACGCTGACCAGCGGCGCACACTCCGTCAGGCCATAGCCCTCCAGCAGATACTGGCCGGTAAGCTTCACCCAGCGCTCGGCCACCGCCTGCTGAACCGGCATGCCGCCGCCCGCAGAGAGATGGAGCGTGGAGAAGTCCAGCTGCTGGAACTCTTTGTTATTAAGCAGCGCGTTAAACAGGGTATTTACCCCGGTCATGGCGGTGAACGGGTATTTTGCCAGCTCTTTCACCAGCCCCGGGATATCACGCGGGTTGGTAATCAGCACGTTTTGACCGCCGAGCTCAATAAACAGCAGGCAGTTCATGGTCAGTGCGAAAATGTGGTACAGCGGCAGCGCCGTAATGACCAGCTCTTTGCCGGGATGCAGCAGCGGCCCGTAGGTTGCATTGACCTGCTCAAGGTTCGCCAGCATGTTGCGGTGGGTCAGCATTGCGCCTTTCGCCACGCCGGTGGTACCGCCGGTATACTGCAGGAACGCGAGATCTTCTGAGACCACTTCCGGCTTAACGTACTGCATACGATAGCCCGCATGCAGCGCACGGCGGAAGGAGATAGCGTCCGGCAGATGGTATTTTGGCACCAGACGTTTGACGTATTTGACGACAAAGTTAACCAGCGTGCCTTTGGCGGTGGAGAGTTGATCCCCCATGCGCGTCAGGATGACGTGTTTCACCTGGGTTTTGTCGACCACTTTTTCCAGCGTATGGGCAAAGTTGGACACAATGACAATCGCGACTGCGCCGCTGTCGTTAAGCTGATGCTCCAGCTCGCGCGGGGTGTACAGCGGGTTGACGTTAACGACAATCATCCCGGCACGCAGGATACCGAACAGCGCCACCGGGTATTGCAGCAGGTTCGGCATCATCAGCGCGACGCGGTCCCCTTTTTGCAGCCCCAGCCCTTCCTGCAGGTACGCCGCAAACGCCCGGCTGCGCTCCTCCAGCTTACGGAACGTCATCACCTCGCCCATATTCACAAATGCGGGCTGGTCCGCGTAGCGCCTTACCGAGTGTTCAAATAATTCCACCAGGGATTGATAACGGTCAGGATTGATCTCAGCAGGAACGTCTGCGGGATAACGGTTAAGCCAAACCTTCTTCAATGCATCACCTCTGAAATGAGTGTTCGTCGTCATCACAACCCCGATAATAAACAGTTTGTTAACATTATATTAACTCAGCGTACCAGTTTATTAATTGTTCAGATTTAAGGTTGCGAAGCGCGTCACTCTTTTTTTTCGTTTTATCCGTAAAAAAACAGAGACAGCGGCTGAGCCGCTGTCTCTTTTCTAACAATAACAGTAAGTTACTCAGTTACGATCGTTTGCACCTGTGCAGGTCCCGGGTTATACCAGCCCCAGCCCGGGTAGCCGTAACGATAAGGATGTGGACCCCACATCCACGGATCGATCGGCTGAGGCGGCATGATCACCTGCTGTGCCAGCCGCCAGCGCTTGTAGCCGTTCACCTGCATGGTCATAAATTTATACGGCGTGCTGCCGATTTTGCCCTGTACGGCGCCGGTAATCGGCCCGACAACGGTCACCAGCTGTCCGCGAAAATCGACCGGATCGAGGAACCCGCTGACGTCCGCATAGATACGTCCCCGGGAGGCCTCGCCCAGTACAGGCCGAGCGCCGCTGTCGAGCGGTACCGTGGCGATCTCCAGGCGGGTTTTCCCCTGCTGGTTCTGCACGTCGATCACTTTCCCACCAAAGCGGGCTTCCTGGCCGACGTACAGCTCAGGTGCATTCATCACCCGAACCAGATCCTGCTGTGGCGTCGGGCTGCTGCCCTTAATCGCATCAGGAACGGAAACGCATCCGCTCAGTGCTATGGCAACCGCGCCTGCCATAATAAGGCGTACTACTTTAGTCTGAACCGCCATGATGCGACTCCTTTTTCTCAGTTCCTGTTACTGAGATTCACTCGCGGCCCGGAAGTTTCTTCCACGCGACGGTGTTTCGCAAATAAACCGGTTCCGCGTGTTCAACGGCCACGGTTTTGCCTGCTGCGAGCAGCTGGCTGGCAATCGGAAGCATATCTTCCGCAGCCGGCAGAAGCATATTGCCGTCCACCAGCGTCAGCCCGGTGCCGTTCGCCATCTCAGGCCACGCTGGCCAGCCCGTACCGACGGTCGCCCACTCGCCGGACAGCTGCTTCAGCCGTTCCGTCACCGCTTCCGGCTTAAGCACGGCTTCCGTCTCTTCACCGTGCCACACGCCCTGCTCGTCGCGGGTGTATTCGGCCCAGTAAACTTCGCCCATGCGGGCATCTATTGCGGCCAGGACGCGCGTTGCCCCGGTCATGCGCCATGCGCCCTGCGCCATGGTGGCGAGGGTTGAGACGCCGATCATCGGCAGTTCGGCGCCCAGCGCCAGCCCTTGCGCAATGCCAATCCCGATGCGTACGCCCGTAAAGCTGCCGGGGCCGCGGCCAAAGGCCAGCGCGTCGAGGTCGGTTAAGGAGGTGTTGCCCTGGGTTAAAATGGCTTTTACCAGGGGGAGAATGCGTTGGGTGTGTTCCCGTGGGCACTCTTCGAAATGGGCAGAAACAGCACCGTCGTTCAACAGAGCAACAGAGCAAGCCTCTGTCGCGGTATCAATAGCCAGAATTCGCATCAGTCGTCGCGCTCTCGCAAGGGTCAGTCACAAAATGGCGCGCATCTTAGCACACTCCGGGGTAAATTACTCCGCCGTTGGGTTTGCCAGGAAACGCACCGCGCGTTTTATGTCCCGCGTCCGCGGTGCGGGCGGCAGGCTTGCAAGGAAGGTTGCCCCGTAAGGACGCATCACCAGCCGGTTATCGCAGATGACCAGCACGCCGCGATCGGTGACGTCACGGATTAAGCGCCCTACCCCTTGCTTAAGCGTAATGACCGCATCCGGCAGCTGAACCTCGTCAAACGGATCGCCGCCGCGCAGGCGGCAGTCTTCCATGCGCGCCTTCAGCAGCGGATCGTCCGGAGAGGTAAACGGCAGCTTATCAATGATCACCAGCGAAAGCGTATCGCCCCGCACGTCGACCCCTTCCCAGAAGCTGCTGGTTGCGACCAGCAGGGCGTTACCGGCGCTAACGAACTGCTGCAGCAGCTGGCCTTTGCTGGTTTCGCCCTGCAGCAGCACCGGTAGCGTCATGGTGGCGCGGAACTGCTCGGCGAGGTCGCGCATCATGGCGTGGGAGGTGCAGAGCATAAAGCAGCGGCCGTTATTGGCCTCGATCATCGGCTTCAGCATCGCCGCCAACAGCCGGGCCGCACCCGGCTGGTTGGGGAGCGGCAGATTGCGCGGCACGCAGAGCAGCGCCTGCTTTTCGTAATCGAACGGGCTGGGCAGAAGCAGCGATTCCGCCTGCTCGATGCCGAGGCGCTCGGTGAAGTGGTGCAGGTCGTCATTCACCGACAGGGTTGCCGACGTGAAGATCCAGCTGCCCGGCTTTTGCGCCATCACCTCTTTAAATTTATCCGCCACCGTCAGCGGGGTGAGCGCCAGGGTAAAGTGGCGCGAGGTGCATTCGTACCAGTAGCTGTAACCCGGCTGGTTAATCTCTTTCAGCCGCTTCAGCCGCCCGCGATAGAGCGTGGCGCGTTCGAAGGCCGCGTCGAGCAGCGCGGAGCGGCCGAGCGACAGTTTCGCCACGTCGTAGCAGAGCTCAAGCGCGTCATCGAGCAGCAGCAGCGCGCGCTGGATGTTTTTGTCCGCCAGCAGCTCGCGCAGGTTACCGCGATAGCCCGGCTCGCCGAGCTGTAAACGGAAATCCTGCGCGCTCTGCGCCAGACGATCGGCGCACTTCTGCAGCTGCTGGGTATCTTTGAGTTCGGTCCGGTACGCAATGGTGAAATCTTTCGCCAGATCCTGCAGCTGGCGGCTGGAGAGCGACTGGCCGAAATACTGGCTGGCGATATCCGGTAGCTGGTGGGCTTCGTCGAAGATCATCACGTCCGCTTCCGGGATCAGCTCACCAAAGCCGCTGTCCTTGACGACCATATCCGCGAGGAACAGATGGTGGTTCACCACAACAACATCCGCATCCATCGCCGTTTTGCGCGCTTTCACCACGAAGCAGTCTTTATACAGCGGGCAGTCGCTGCCGAGGCAGTTGTCGTTGGTGCTGGTCACCAGCGGCCAGGCGGGAGAGTCTTCCGGCACGCTCGCGCAGGTGCTGATGTCGCCCTCTTCGGTCTGGTTCGCCCAGGCGCGAAGGATAATGACGTCGCTCAGGGTTTGCACCGGCAGGTCACCGCCCGCCAGCGCCTGCTGCTCAAGGCGTTCCAGGCAGAGATAGTTGGATCGCCCCTTCAGCAGGGCCAGACGGCCTTTATATTTCAGCGCCTTTGCCACCGTGGGCAAATCGCGGCTGTAGAGCTGGTCCTGCAGCGCTTTCGAACCGGTGGAGATAATCACCTTTTTTTTCGCCCGCAGCGCCGGCGCAAGGTAAGCATAGGTTTTACCCGTGCCGGTACCCGCTTCGACCACCAGCGGCTGAGCCTTATCGATGGCGCGTGCAACGGCGTGCGCCATCTGTCGCTGAGGCTCACGGGGTTTGAAGCCGGGGATAGCCTGCGCTAATTGACCTTCAGGGGAAAAATCGTCTGCCACGGTGCTCTCTCACTGTATTTTTGCACAGGGATTATGTCAGCCCATCCTCTCCTGTGCCACCCCAAATAGTGACGACACGAGAACAATATGGCAGTCTTGCCGCCTGACGACGAAAAATAACGAGGAAACGTTTATGACAATTGTGCGCATTGATGCCGAAGCCCGCTGGTCTGATGTGGTGATCCACAACCAGACGCTCTACTACACCGGCGTCCCGGCGAACCTTGACGCGGATGCGTTTGAGCAGACGGCCAATACCCTGGCGCAGATTGACGCGGTGCTGGAAAAACAGGGCAGCGACAAATCCCGCATTCTGGATGCGACGATTTTCCTGGCGAACAAAGATGACTTCGCGGCAATGAACAAAGCCTGGGATGCGTGGGTGGTGGCGGGTCACGCGCCTGTACGCTGCACCGTACAGGCCACGCTGATGAAGCCGGAATACAAGGTTGAGATTAAGATTATCGCGGCGGTTTAAGCCCGATCACTCTTCATCTTCATCCTCGAAACGCGCCACGATCCGCTCGCCGGTATGCGTGGCGCGCAGTTCTTCCGCCACCTGGGAAATCGCCTGTCCGCTGCTCATCCCCTGGGACATCAGTTCCTGAATTCGCTCAACCGCTTTCTGCTGCTGTTCATGGCTCAGAGAAGGTAAACCTGCAAACATCGTCAACTCCTGCTAAATTATTCGCGCTAATTATTTCACGCTGCCCGGTAGTATGCCACACATGAACATGCGCTTCCCCACTGTTATTACCCTGCCCTGGCGGACAGACGCCGCTGAATACTGGTTTGCCCGCCTGAGCCATCTTCCGTTTGCGATGCTGCTGCACTCCGGCCATGCGGACCATCCCTACAGCCGCTTTGATATTCTGGTCGCCGATCCGCTGAAGACGCTGACAACCGATGACCTGTCGCTGACGGACGATCCGCTGGCGCAGCTTCAGCACGATATTAACGCGCTGGGCTTATCCGCTACGCCAAACCCGGACTTTCCCTTTCAGGGAGGCGCGCTGGGCCTGTTTGGTTACGACCTGGGCCGCCGTTTCGAAACGCTGCCCGAGCATGCGCAGGCTGATATTTCCCTGCCAGACATGGCCGTGGGGCTGTATGACTGGGCGTTAATCGTCGATCACCTGAAAAAAACGGTTTCCCTGCTGAGCCATCGTGACGTCCAGGCGCGTCTGGCCTGGCTTGAGGCTCAACAGGCTGCACCCGCAGAGACGTTCACGCTGACCTCCGGCTGGCGCTCCAACATGAGCGCTGCGGAATATGGCGAAAAATTCTCGCGCGTTCAGGCGTATCTGCAAAGCGGCGACTGCTACCAGGTTAACCTCGCCCAGCGCTTCGAGGCGACCTATCGGGGAGATGAGTGGCAGGCGTTTACCCGTCTTAATGCCAGCAACAAGGCACCGTTTAGCGCGTTTGTTCGTCTGGAACAGGGGGCGATCCTCAGCCTGTCGCCCGAGCGCTTTATTCATCTGGCCGAGGGCACGATTCAAACCCGTCCGATTAAGGGCACGCTTCCACGCCTTGCCGATCCCGACGCCGACCGTCAGCAGGCGGAAAAGCTGGCCGCCTCGCCGAAAGACCGCGCCGAAAACCTGATGATTGTCGATCTGATGCGCAACGACATTGGCCGGGTGGCCGTGCCGGGCAGCGTCCGCGTGCCGGAACTGTTTGTCGTCGAGCCTTTCCCTGCGGTGCATCATCTGGTCAGCACCATTACCGCGCAGTTGCCAGACTCGCGCACGGCCTGCGACCTGCTGCGCGCCGCGTTCCCGGGCGGCTCCATCACCGGTGCGCCGAAGGTGCGGGCAATGGAGATCATTGATGAACTGGAGCCCCACCGGCGCAATGCCTGGTGCGGCAGCATCGGCTATATCAGCCTGTGCGGCACGCTGGATACCAGCATTACCATCCGCACGCTGACCGCCTGCAACGGAAACCTTTACTGTTCGGCCGGGGGCGGGATTGTTGCCGACAGCCAGGTCGATGCGGAATATCAGGAAACCTTTGATAAAGTTAACCGTATCCTGAAACTACTGGAGTAATCACGGGTGGAAAAAGAGAACCTGACGCTGGATGACTTTTTATCGCGTTTTCAGCTACTAAGACCGCAGGTGAGCCGCGAGGCGCTGAATCAGCGTCAGGCGGCCGTGCTGATCCCGGTCGTGCGTCGCGCGAAGCCGGGCCTGCTGCTCACCCAGCGTTCCGCCCATTTACGTAAGCATGCCGGTCAGGTCGCTTTTCCGGGGGGCGCGGTAGACAGCTCCGACGCCTCGCTGATTGCCGCCGCGCTGCGCGAAGCGCAGGAAGAGGTGGCCATTCCGCCGGAGGCCGTTGAGATCATCGGCGTGCTGCCGCCCGTCGACAGCGTTACCGGTTTCCAGGTCACGCCGGTGGTGGGCATTATCCCGCCGGGCCTGCAGTATCACGCCAGCGTCGATGAAGTCTCTGCGGTGTTTGAAATGCCGCTGGATGAAGCCCTTCGACTGAGTCGTTACCACCCGCTGGATATTCAGCGTCGTGGGCATGACCATCGGGTCTGGTTGTCCTGGTATCAGCATTATTTTGTCTGGGGCATGACGGCGGGCATCATTCGTGAACTGGCGCTGCAGATCGGCCTGAAACCTTGACTATACTTTACATTCCGCCCTCTTCTGCCAGGTTTGCGATCTGCGTCGCGCTATTAGCAAAACCCATCGTTAACCATTAGTTTAATTCATGTGAATAGTTAAGCCGAGGTCGGTGTTCCCTCTTACACTATGCGCAGTTATAACATCGTTACTGGAACCCCGGTAACCCTGTCAGGAGTGTGAAAGTGATTAGTATATTCGACATGTTCAAAGTGGGAATTGGCCCTTCGTCTTCCCATACTGTTGGCCCGATGAAGGCCGGTAAACAGTTCGTCGATGATCTGGTCGAAAAAGGATTACTGGAAAGCGTTACCCGTGTGGCCGTGGATGTTTACGGCTCGCTGTCATTAACGGGTAAAGGCCACCACACCGATATCGCCATTATTATGGGTCTGGCAGGCAATATGCCGGATACCGTTGATATTGATGCCATTCCGGCATTCATCCGCGACGTGGAAACACGCGGCCGCCTGCTGCTGGCAAACGGCCAGCAGGAAGTCGATTTCCCGCAGGATGACGGCATGCGTTTTCGCAGCGACAACCTGCCGCTGCATGAAAACGGCATGACCATTCACGCTTACAGCGGTGAAAAAGAGATCTACAGCAAAACGTATTACTCCATCGGCGGTGGTTTCATCGTGGATGAAGAGCATTTTGGCAAAGACAGCGTCGGCGACGTCAGCGTACCGTACCCGTTCAAATCGGCGACCGAGATGCTGGGCTACTGCAAACAAACCGGTCTTTCCCTCTCCGGCATGGTGATGCAGAACGAACTGGCCCTGCACAGCAAACAAGAGATTGAAGACTATTTTGCCAACGTCTGGCAAACCATGCGTGCCTGTATCGATCGCGGGATGAATACCGAAGGCGTTCTGCCGGGTCCGCTGCGCGTGCCGCGTCGTGCCTCTGCTCTGCGCCGTATGCTGGTAACCACGGACAAATTCTCCAACGACCCGATGAACGTGGTCGACTGGGTGAATATGTTTGCGCTTGCGGTTAACGAAGAGAACGCCGCCGGGGGCCGCGTCGTGACGGCGCCAACCAACGGCGCGTGCGGCATTGTTCCTGCGGTGCTGGCGTATTACGACCACTTTATTGAGCCCGTGACGCCGGACATCTATATCCGTTATTTCCTGGCGGCAGGTGCCATCGGCGCGCTGTACAAGATGAATGCCTCCATCTCCGGTGCGGAAGTGGGCTGTCAGGGTGAAGTCGGCGTGGCCTGCTCCATGGCGGCGGCGGGTCTGGCAGAGCTGTTGGGTGCAAGCCCTGAGCAGGTCTGCGTGGCGGCTGAAATCGGTATGGAACATAACCTCGGTCTGACCTGCGACCCGGTCGCGGGCCAGGTGCAGGTGCCGTGCATTGAGCGTAACGCGATTGCCTCGGTGAAAGCCATCAACGCCTCTCGTATGGCGATGCGCCGTACCAGCGAACCTCGCGTATCGCTGGATAAGGTGATTGAAACCATGTACGAAACGGGCAAAGACATGAACGCGAAATACCGCGAGACGTCCCGCGGTGGCCTGGCCATTAAGGTGCAGTGCGACTAATACTGCCTTTCGCCCATCTGCAACGGATGGGCGAATTTCCCTCTTCTTCCTCGTCTCCTTCTGCTTTCCCCACTACACTTTGACTGTTGCGTCCGGCTTTTGTGGCTGGTGGCTTATCAGGCGACCGTTCATGCAAACTGCACAAACGATCATTAAAAATTATCGCCGAAAACGCGTTATCGTCTGCGTGACGGTTGCGCTCCTCACGCTCATCCTGACGCTAGGCATTCGCTTTATCTCCCAGCGCAACGTTAACCAACAGCGGATCCTCGATTTTACCAGCCATACCGTTCGCGCCCTTGATAACGTTCTGCTTTCCCTGGAAAACCACCGCAACGTGCTGCAGCCGCTGGTGGGGCAGCCCTGCCCGCAGGTGCAACTGGCGCTGCGGCAGCAGGCAGCCATTTTGCAGACGGTACGCTCCATTGCCCTGATCAAAGACGGTATCCTGTATTGTTCGAGTATTTTCGGCAGCCGCAGCGAGCCTGTGCGTGACGTCCTTCAGGAGCTCCCTGCCAGCACGGCGAAGCTGATTTTATCGACCGACCAGTGGCTGCTTAAGGGCAGCCCTGTTTTGATCCAGTGGTATCCCGTCTCTCAGGACGGTGAAGATGGCGTCGTCGAGATTATCAATATCGACCTGATCGCCAGAATGATCCTCGAGCCCCAGCGTCCGCTCATCAGTGACGTGGTGCTGACAGTCGGCAATCGCTTTTTACGCTACGGTCAACGCGTCACCGACAGCCTGACGTTTGATGAGGAGAGCGCCCTTTTCCAGCAGTCTTCAACCCAAAATCCTTTCACGATTACGGTCGGCGGACCTGGCCCTGGAGAGTTAGCCTTAAAAAGCCTGCCCGCCCAGCTGCCGCTGGGACTGATGCTCAGCCTGCTGCTGGGCTATCTCGCCTGGCTGGCGACGGCAAACCGGATGAGCTTTACGTGGGAGATCGATATGGGCATTGCGGCGCGAGAATTTGAGCTTTTCTGCCAGCCGCTGGTGAATGCCCGCACCCAGGCGTGCACTGGCGTGGAGATCCTGCTGCGCTGGAATAACCCCCGTCAGGGTTGGATCACCCCGGAGGTGTTTATCCCTCTGGCAGAAGAACATAACCAGATTGTCCCCCTGACCCGCTACGTCATCGCCGAAACGGTGCGCCAGATAGGCTACTTCCCATCCAGCCCCGGTTTTCACATCGGCATTAACGTCGCCGCCAGCCATTTCCGCCACGCAGTATTGATACAGGACCTGAACCGTCTCTGGTTCAGCGCCTGTCCGCGCCAACAGCTGGTAATTGAACTCACGGAACGGGATGCGCTGCTGGACGCGGATTATCGCATCGTGCGCGAACTGCATCGCAAAGGCGTGAAGCTTGCTATCGACGATTTCGGCACCGGGAACAGCTCCCTCTCCTGGCTTGAAAAGCTGCACCCGGACGTTCTGAAGATTGACCAGTCTTTTACGACCGCCATCGGCACCGACGCCGTGAATTCAACGGTGACGGATATGATTATTGCGCTGGGCCAGCGGCTGAATATCGAACTGGTGGCGGAAGGGGTTGAGACTGAGGAGCAGGCGCGCTATTTACGCCGTCACGGCGTACCTGTGCTGCAGGGATTTTTCTATGCGCGGCCGATGCCGCTGCGGGACTTTCCAGACTGGCTGGCGGGAAGTGCTCCCCCGCCAGCGCGTCATAACGGGCACATCGTGCCCTTAATGCCGCTGCGTTAAGCAGACTTACTCATCTTCATCGTGGGCAGATTGTTCTTTAACAATGCGGACCATATCAACGCGATAGTCGTTGGCTTCGACAATGGTAATGTGCAGCGGCGGCAGCTCAATCACATCGCCGACGCGCGGGATCTGCCCGTTAACGGCGATAACCAGACCGGCAACGGTCGCGATGTCTTCTTCATCGTTGACCACGTTTTCCAGCCCCAGCGTGTGCGAGAGCGCGTGCAGGTCGGTCGTACCTTTAACCAGCCAGCCTTCGCCGTCGGCAACAATTTCCGGCGTTTCGTCTTCATCCGGGAATTCACCGGCGATCGCTTCCAGCACGTCCAGCGGCGTCACCAGCCCCTGCACCACGCCAAACTCGTTGGTGACGATAACAAAGCTACCGCGCGCGCGGCGCAGCACACCGAGCAGGTTGATCGGATCCAGCGTTTCCGGCACCACAATCGCAGGCGATGCAGCAGCAACGGCTTCGACGTTAACGCCTTCTTCCAGAGCGACCAGCATCTCTTTTGCCCTGACCACGCCGATGATCTCATCCAGCTCGCCGCGACACACCGGGAACAGGCTGTGCGGTGAAGAGAGCAGCTGCTGGCGAATTTCATCCACGCTCAGGTTAGCATCGACCCAGCTGATCTCCCCGCGCGGCGTCATGATGCCGCGCAGCGAACGGGAGGCCAGAGAGAGCACGCCGTTAATCATGTAGCGTTCCTGTTCCACAAACGCCCCTTCCGGCACCGGAACCGGGTTGTGGTTTTCGGAATCAGACTGAACGTTCACCTGACGACGACCGCCCATCAAACGCAGAATGGCATCCGCGGTACGGGCGCGCAGCGGCTGATTTGACTGCTGCTTAATAAAGTTACGACGCGCAATCTGGTTGAACAGCTCGATCAGGATCGAGAAGCCAATCGCAGCGTACAGGTAGCCTTTCGGAATATGGAAGCCAAAGCCTTCCGCCACCAGGCTCAGACCAATCATCAGCAGGAAGCTCAGACACAGCACCACCACCGTCGGATGCTGGTTCACGAAACGCGTCAGCGGTTTCGACGCCAGCAGCATGACCGCCATCGCAATAACCACCGCCGCCATCATGACCGGCAGGTGGTTCACCATGCCGACCGCCGTGATCACCGCATCCAGCGAGAAGACCGCATCCAGCACCACGATCTGCAGCACCACCACCCAGAAACTGGCATAGCCTTTACCGTGACCATCATCGTGCTGCCGGTTTTCCAGCCGCTCATGGAGCTCTGTCGTCGCTTTAAAGAGCAGGAATATCCCCCCGATCAGCATGATCAAATCACGGCCGGAGAAGGTGTAATCCATGACGGAGAACAACGGTTTGGTCAGCGTGACCATCCACGAGATAACGGAGAGCAGACCCAGTCGCATGACCAGCGCCAGCGAGAGACCAATCAGACGCGCTTTATCACGCTGTTTTGGCGGCAGCTTATCCGCAAGGATGGCGATAAACACCAGGTTATCGATGCCGAGAACAATCTCCAGCACCACCAGCGTGAGCAATCCTACCCAGATTGACGGGTCCATTAAGAATTCCATGACAAGCTCCTGCTAAAGGAATGACGAAACGGTGCCCCACTCAACGTGGGCAAAACAGAGGCAGACAGAGTCGATACGTGGCGAGGATCGCCGGTGAAAAAGGCGCGAAATGGCCTGAAAGATGACTGACGTCGGTGACGGTCCATATAGTGGGCTGTAGCCCTATACTCCTGAACAATTAAACGGAGGCTAAACATATCAGACACAATGCATTTTTAGCAAAGATTTACGTTCCTTTGCAAAGATCTGTAACACAGTGGCTGTACCCTTAAGATAAATCTGTCGCGCGTGGCTAAATTACGGATCTTCATCACATAAATTATTTTTTCACTATCTAAAATAATTCGCGGAAGTCTTAGTTTTTGAACTCTAACCCTTATCTGAATCGATTCGGTTCGCCAATACGATTCTCAGTACGACTGCCCGGCAGGCGTATTAATGATAATAAAAGGAGGTAGCAAGTGACCATTGCTATTGTCATAGGCACACATGGTTGGGCTGCTGAGCAGCTACTCAAAACGGCAGAGATGCTGTTGGGCGAGCAGGAAAACGTCGGCTGGATCGATTTCGTTCCCGGTGAAAACGCCGAGACGCTGATTGAGAAGTACAACGCTCAACTCGCGAAGCTGGATACCAGCAAGGGCGTGCTGTTTCTCGTTGATACATGGGGCGGCAGCCCGTTCAATGCTGCCAGCCGCATTGTCGTCGATAAAGAGCACTATGAAGTTGTCGCCGGGGTCAATATCCCCATGCTGGTGGAAACCTTCATGGCGCGCGACGACAATCCGTCTTTCGACGAGCTGGTGGCCCTGGCCGTTGAAACGGGCCGTGAAGGGGTGAAAGCCCTTAAAGCACAGCCGGTGGAAAAACCTGCCCCTGCGCCCGCAGCGGCACCGAAAGCGGCAGCGCCGGCAAAACCGATGGGGCCGAATGATTACATGGTGATTGGCCTTGCGCGTATTGATGACCGCCTCATCCACGGTCAGGTTGCCACGCGCTGGACCAAAGAGACCAACGTTCAACGTATTATCGTAGTCAGCGACGAAGTGGCCGCCGACACCGTTCGTAAAACCCTTCTGACACAGGTTGCTCCGCCTGGCGTTACCGCGCACGTCGTGGATGTCGCCAAGATGATCCGCGTTTACAACAACCCGAAATATGCGGGCGAACGCGTAATGCTCCTGTTCACTAACCCGACAGACGTTGAGCGCATTGTTGAAGGCGGCGTGAAAATCACCTCCGTTAACATTGGTGGTATGGCCTTCCGTCAGGGCAAAACGCAGGTCAACAACGCCATTTCAGTTGATGCGAAAGATATCGAGGCATTCAACAAGCTGAATGCGCGCGGTATTGAGCTGGAAGCCCGTAAGGTTTCCACGGATCAAAAACTGAAAATGATGGATTTGATCGGCAAAGTTGGGAAATAAGCCCGCGCCGGTTCTCACATAAAGTTTATGTAATAGGAGAAGTGCAATGGAGATTACCACTCTTCAGATTGTACTGGTGTTCGTCGTCGCATGTATTGCGGGTATGGAATCCGTACTTGATGAATTTCAGTTCCACCGCCCTCTGGTGGCCTGTACGCTGATTGGGGCCGTTCTGGGTGACATGAAAACCGGTATCATCATCGGTGGTACCCTGGAAATGATCGCCCTGGGCTGGATGAACATCGGTGCGGCAGTTGCGCCTGATGCCGCGCTGGCCTCTATCATTTCGACCGTTCTGGTTATTGCCGGTCACCAGAGTATTGGTGCAGGTATCGCCCTGGCGATCCCGCTGGCAGCCGCAGGCCAGGTTCTGACCATCATTGTTCGTACTATCACCGTAGCCTTCCAGCACGCAGCGGATAAGGCCGCCGAAAACGGCAACCTCACGGCACTGTCGTGGATCCACGTTTCTTCCCTGTTCCTGCAGGCGATGCGTATCGCGATCCCGGCGGTTATCGTTGCGATCTCCGTCGGTACCAGTGAAGTCCAGAGCATGCTGAACGCCATTCCTGAAGTGGTCACCGGCGGTCTGAACATCGCGGGCGGCATGATCGTGGTCGTTGGTTATGCGATGGTCATCAACATGATGCGCGCAGGCTACCTGATGCCGTTCTTCTACCTCGGCTTCGTGACCGCGGCATTCACCAACTTCAACCTGGTTGCACTGGGTGTGATTGGTGCGGTAATGGCGATTCTCTACATCCAGCTCAGCCCGAAATATAACCGCGTCGCGGGTGCCCCAGCGCAGGCTGCTGGTAACAACGATCTCGATAACGAACTGGACTAACAGGTGAGCGACATGGTTGATATGACAAAAACTACCACCGAGAAAAAACTCACTCCGGGTGATATTCGTGGCGTGTTCATCCGTTCTAACCTGTTTCAGGGTTCATGGAACTTCGAACGTATGCAGGCGCTGGGTTTCTGCTTCTCCATGGTTCCGGCGATCAAACGCCTGTATCCGGAAAACAACGAAGCGCGCCGTCAGGCCATCAAGCGTCACCTGGAATTCTTTAACACCCATCCTTACGTTGCGGCCCCCGTTCTGGGCGTAACGCTGGCGATGGAAGAGCAGCGTGCGAACGGCGCAGAGATTGACGACGGTGCCATCAACGGTATCAAAGTCGGCCTGATGGGCCCGTTGGCCGGCGTCGGTGACCCGATCTTCTGGGGTACCGTGCGTCCGGTGTTCGCGGCGCTGGGTGCCGGTATCGCGATGAGCGGCAGCCTGCTTGGCCCTCTGCTGTTCTTCATCCTGTTCAACGCCGTGCGTCTGCTGACCCGTTACTACGGCGTGGCCTACGGCTACCGTAAAGGGGTGGACATCGTTAAGGACATGGGCGGTGGCTTCCTGCAGAAACTGACTGAGGGGGCGTCAATCCTCGGCCTGTTTGTCATGGGGGCACTGGTTAACAAGTGGACGCACGTGAACATCCCGCTGGTGGTATCGACCATCACCGGACAGGATGGTCAGACCCGCGTCACCACCGTGCAGACGATTCTGGACCAGCTGATGCCGGGCCTGGTCCCGCTGCTGTTGACCTTCGCCTGTATGTGGCTGCTGCGTAAGAAAGTGAACCCGCTGTGGATTATCGTTGGCTTCTTCGTCATCGGTATCGCGGGTTACGCCGTCGGCCTGCTGGGTCTGTAATGCAATAACGTTAGACGCCGGGGGCTTGCCCCCGGTTTTTTATTGGTTATCTGGAGGAAGAATGACTGTCACGGACATCGTACTGGTTTTATTTATTATTGCCCTTCTGGCTTATGCGATCTATGACGAGTTCATCATGCCGCGCCGTCACGGCGAGACGCTGCTCTCCCTTCCCCTGCTACGACGCGGGCGCGTGGATGCCTTTATCTTCGTGGGCCTCATCGCCATTCTTATTTACAATAACGTCACCAGCCATGGTGCATTATTAACCACATGGTTATTATGTGCGCTGGCATTAATGGCGATTTATCTGTTCTGGATCCGCACGCCGAAAATCATTTTTAAATCCCACGGATTCTTCTTCGCCAATGTATGGATAGAATATAACCGTATTAAAGAGATGAATTTATCCGAGGACGGCGTACTGGTGATGCAATTAGAACAACGCCGCCTGCTTATTCGGGTGAAGAATATTGATGACCTGGAAAAGATATACAAGTTACTTGTTAAAACTCAATAACTTAGCTATATAGCAATGGCTATAACTTGTGTTTATTTTGCGCAAGCAATATAGCCAAAGCTATATCCCCACTGCTAATTTGAACGCTATTTGTTAACGATATTTTCACGATTAAAGACAAATGAAAATCGTTATCAACAAACGATTTAAATAATGCCTTTTCATTGTTGTTTTATATTCTCAAAATATGTTAAGGTTGCGCCCGTCGTTGGGGAGTAGCCGATTTCCTGTTCGCAGGAAATGTACGTGTCAACATACTCGTTGAAAAACGTGGCACGTACGGATCGCTTACCGCATGTCTTATGTGCGTTGCGATCAGGCGAGACCATAGATACATCAACTGCTGTTTACTGGGGGCAGTGATGTGTCATATGGATATCCCCGGTCTGGACGCTGTTATGAATATCTCCGCTACGATCCTTCTCGCTTTTGGCATGTCCATGGACGCGTTTGCTGCTTCCATCGGAAAAGGCGCCACGCTCCACAAACCTAAATTCTCAGAAGCTCTGCGTACCGGCCTGATTTTTGGCGCTATCGAAACGCTGACCCCGCTTCTCGGCTGGGGACTTGGCATGCTCGCCAGCCAGTTCGTGCTGGAGTGGAACCACTGGATTGCCTTCGTCCTGCTGGTGTTTCTCGGTGGCCGAATGGTCATTGAAGGTTTTCGCGGCGGCGATGATGAAGACGAGGAGCCGCAGCACCGCCACGGCTTCTGGCTGCTGGTCACCACGGCCATTGCCACCAGCCTTGATGCGATGGCCGTCGGCGTCGGTCTGGCATTTTTGCAGGTCAATATTATCGCCACCGCGCTGGCTATTGGCTGTGCAACCCTGATTATGTCCACGCTGGGCATGATGGTCGGACGGTTTATCGGCCCGCTGCTGGGTAAACGCGCCGAGATCCTCGGGGGGATTGTGCTGATTGGCATTGGCGCCCAGATCCTCTGGGCACACTTCGCCGGTTAATCTTCGCGCTGCCAGACGTGGATGCTGAAGTCCGTCTGGCAGCGAAATGTTGAGTGTGCCGCTAACGTTTCCCATACCTCAGGTTTTGCCCGCCACGCGAACGGCGTCATCTGCAATAACGCGACGGCCTCTTCCCCTTTCAGCGTCATTTCGTACGCCACCGATTCCGCTTGCTTCAGGGTAAAACCGGCCAGCTGTTCAGAATGAGGGGCATGGAGACGCACTTCGTCGTAGATCAGCCCTTTCAGCTCCATCAGATGACGCGGGCCAGGCGTCACGGTGACCACCCATCCGCCCGGTTTCACGACGCGCGCCAGCTCCTCCGCCTTACACGGCGCGTAGATGCGGATAACCGCGTCCATGCTGGCATCGTCAAACGGCAGCCGGTGGCTGGACGCCACGCAGAACGTCACGTCGGTATAACGCTTCGCCGCCGCGCGAATGGCCACTTTCGACACGTCCAGACCGAATGTCTGTGCGCCCTTCTCACGAGCAACCTCCGCAAACCGTGCGGTGTAGTACCCTTCCCCACAGCCGATATCGAGCATGGCGGTGGCGGAAGCCGGCAGAATGTCATTCAGCCTCTGCGCGACGGTCTCCCGCAGCGGCAGATAGTGCCCGGCATCGAGAAACGCGCGGCGCGCCCGCATCATCTCTGCACTGTCGCCAGGATCGCGCGAGCGCTTATGCTGCACCGGCAGAAGATTCACGTAGCCTTCTTTTGCCTGGTCAAACTGATGCCCCTGCGGACAGGTATAACGTTTATCTGAGTACGTCAGGGGGGCGTGGCAAAGGGGACAGCTGAAGGACATGGCAACTCCGGAGCATAATCAAAGGGCGAAGTGTACCGCTATTCGCCCCTGTTATAAACGCCCGGTTAGCGCATGACGATAAGGTGATCGGACCCCGCCGGTAATCCGTCAGGTTTGATATTCTCCAGACGCAGCACGTTACCCATAATCTCGCTGAAGACAGGCGCGGAGACGGCACCGCCGTAGTAGGCCCCATTTTGCGGATCGTTAATCACCACCACCAGAGCAAAACGCGGATTGCTGGCAGGCGCAACGCCCGCGGTGTAGGCGACGTATTTATCGACATACTTCCCGCTATCGTCAATTTTCTTCGCCGTGCCGGTTTTCACCGCCACCCGGTAATCACGCACGGCAGCCTTAACGCCACCGCCGCCCGGCAGCGCAACGCTCTCCATCATGTGCTCCACTTCGTGCGCAATCTCTTCCGGCATGACGCGGTGCCCGATAACGGGGGGATCGATGCGGGTGATGGAGAGAGGACGCTCAAGCCCGAACCCGCCAATCGTGGCGTAGACGTGGGCCAGCTGGAGCGGCGTGACCATCAGCCCGTAGCCGAAGGCAAAGGTCGCGCGATCGAGCTGGCTCCAGTATTTACGCTGTGGCAACAGCCCTGAACTTTCCCCCGTTAAGCCAAGCCCCGTATTGGTGCCAAAACCAAAGTTTCGATAGGTATCAATAAGGTGCTGAACGGGCATCGCCAGAGAAAGCCGGGAAACGCCGGTGTCGCTCGATTTTTGCAGGATCCCGGTCATCGTCAGCTCAGGGTAATAGCCCACGTCGCGAATGCGATGCCCGTCAAGGGTATACGGATGGGTGTCAATCACGCTGTCCGGCTGGACCAGGCCCTGCTGCAGGGCCGTCATCAGCACCAGCGGCTTGACGGTCGAACCGGGTTCGAACGTATCGCTGATCGCGCGGTTGCGGAAATCATTTATCGTCGCGCCTTCCCGATTATTGGGATTGAAATCCGGATAGCTCGCCATCGCGAGTATTTCCCCGGTTGGGATATCAATTAATACCGATGCCCCCGACTCGGCCTTGTTCCAGGCCACGGCATTGTCGAGCGCATCTTCGGTGATGGTTTGCAGCCGCTCGTCAATACTTAACTGAATGTTATGCGCCGGTGAGGGCGCGATTTCAGTCAGGTTTTCAACCACGCGCCCATAGCGATCTTCCCTCACCTGACGCACGCCCGGCTTGCCGGTGAGTTGGGCGTTGAAGCTCTTTTCCACACCTTCAATGCCCTGCCCGTCAATATTGGTGAAACCAATCAGGTTCGCTGCCACATGGCCAGCAGGATAAAAACGGCGGGACTCGTCGCGTAAATTGATGCCGGGCAGATTCAGTTTATCGATCCACTTTGCCTGTGCCGGATCGACCTGGCGGGCAAGGTAAATAAAACGACCCTGCGGGTTGGCGTTGATGCGTGCCGAGAGCGTGCCGAGGGAGAGATGCAGCGCGCTGGCCAGCGCCTGCCAGCGCTCATCAAGGTTGACGCCCCCTTTTGCCAGCACCGTCTTAGGATCGGCCCAGACGGCCTGGACAGGCACGCTCACTGCCAGAGGGCGGCCCTCGCGATCCATTATCATGCCGCGCGGCGCATCAATCGCCAGCTGGCGGAGGGATCGCATATCTTCCTGCTTCACCAGATTGTCAGGCTTAATGATTTGCAGCCAGGCAACGCGACCCAGCAGAAAAGCCAGACTACAAAAAATAGCTAAACAGAGCAGCACAAAACGCGCCGGCGTGAAATTTCCGACGGTCGCTATCGATTTCTTCTTCACCTGAACCCCAGGACTGTAAAACAACGCACTGATTTAACGGGAAAAGATGGGTTTAGGGTGGCAAAACAGTGCTACTAACCTCGCAGCTTTGCAACAAGTTACTAACAAGACCGTGGATGGTAATATTTTGAAAGATAAGGGACATAAAAAAGCCCCGCGACAGGCGAGGCTTTATGTCTGAGAGTGAAGTGCCGGGCACTTCAGTCAGCAGCGGTTCGATCAGATAGCAGTTACGTTAACTGCAGCTGGGCCTTTCTGGCCGTCCTGAATTTCGAACTCAACGTTCTGGCCTTCAGCCAGAGTTTTGAAGCCGTTACCCTGGATTGCAGAGAAGTGTACGAACACGTCTTTGCTGCCGTCAGCAGGAGTAATGAAACCAAAACCTTTAGACTCGTTGAACCACTTAACTTGACCTTTAATCTTTGCCATTTTGCAAAATTCCTTAGAGTGTTTTCTTAGCCCGCAGGCATTAACTGAGATAAAACTGAGACATTACTGCATGAGGCACTAATATAAGGTTCGGCAGAGAAGCGGTATTCAACGACAACGTGTTTACTCAGGACTTCTTTACTGAAAATGCCACACATAAACAGAACTGTACCTCGTTTGACCCAAAACGTGTTATCACACACTATGTTTAATATGGCAAGCCATTTTTAAACATGTCTCGATCCGCCGCACAAATTCGAACAGTGCCTGTCAGGTTTTGCACAATTATGCGCATCGCGTACAGACAGCCCTGCTGCGTAACAAAGACCCAGCATTGCTTGCACAACCGCTGTAATCTAAGACTTTTTTAACATAGCTCATTCATTACGAACCGTCCAGCAACCAGGAAAAGAAATCTTTCCCCCTGATTGAGTTAGAACAATTTGTGAAAAGTTATGCTTAAATCATTGTAACGCGACCAAATTGTTTCAGAGAAAAAACACTGTTAAAAACCCGCTTCCATCTGTATTAAAATGCACCAGCGAATAAACAGCGTTATGCACCAAAATAATGAAATTTTTATGACTCTGCATCAAAAGAAGGCAAGCAAAACGTTTCGATAAAAATAAAACATTCCCAGGCGCGTTTACATCAAGAATATATGCAACAATTTATCGCTTCGTTTAGAAGGATAAATATTCACCAATTTTCAGTATCCTGAAAGAATGATTAACTGGTGCTAAATTATCGAGCGCGTCAGTTAACTCCTGCACAGGTTCATCTAAAGCTTCATCTGCCAGTTCAAACACGCCCCAGTGAATGGGAAACGCCAGAGGGCAACCCAACTGCTGCCACAATGCCACCGCTGATTGCGGATCCATATGATGAACAGCCATGAACCATCGTGGGGCATAGGCACCAATCGGCAACGCGGCGGCATCTATCTGGCCCAGGCGTTCAGGAATCAACAACAGCTCAGGCGAATAGCCGGTATCACCGCTGAACCAGAAACGGTGATGCCGTCCTTCCATCACCCAGCCGCACCATAAGGAACGATTGCGGTTCCATGGCGTGCGCATGCTCCAGTGCTGTGCCGGCACGGCGGTCAGCGTCATCCCCTGCCAGGTGAAACTCTGCCACCAGTCGAGTTCGACCACGCGTTTTGCTCCCCGGCGACGAAACCAGTCGGCCAGGCCCAACGGAACGAAACAACAGACGTCGGGAAAGCGCTTGAGGATTCTGCGAATGGTTGCGTCATCAAGATGATCGTAATGATTATGGGAGATGACAACCGCATCAAGCTGATGAAGTTGCTCGACAGACAGTACGGGAGGCGTTTTGCGCTGTGGTCCCAGGAAAGGCAGCGGAGAAGCACGTCGTGAAAACACCGGATCGGTAAGGATGATATTGCCGTCCAGGTGCAGCAACACACTCGCATGTCCGAGCCACCACACCCCATCTTCATGAGATGCCGCAAGCTCAACGGGTTGCCACCACTGGCGGATGAAATCGTCATAACCCAGCGCGGGCGGCTTCGGTAAACCGGCCTCTTTGCGCGCTTTACGCCAACGTTCAAGGTCACCGGGTTGATGTCCGACAGGAAGGGTATTACGAAAGCCGTTCGGGGTATGATGTTTCAGGGAGGGGTCATACCAGGGATTTTTCCAGACCACAGCCACCTCCCAGGACTAAAAAGATTAACGCTCAGCCACCAGGCGGATAAAGTCGTCTTCGTCTTTGTTATCTTCAGCGACCGCGTCTTTCGGCGCGTCTTTCTCTTCCGGTTCGTTAGCCTCGCAAAGACGGCGTAGCAATGCATTCTGGCGTTTTTGCTGATCGAGCAGCGCTTCCAGCAGTTCGATCTGCTCATTTGTACGCGAACTGGCCCGATTCACGAAAAACCAGATGACCAGCCCCACAAGCAGAACCACCAAAGAAATCATCAGGGATGCCATATTCAGCAGCCCTGAATTCAGTAACTCACCCATTTCACCACCTCAATAAAAACGTCTATTTTACCACTGGCGTGAAGGAAGGAAATCACGTTGAGAAAAAATGTGTATTACCACGGAATAAATTTGTTGATTGCGCAAACGCCGCTAAAAAACTGTACATCCTGATCGCACATCACATTGATCGTCTGCGTCCATAACACCACGCACGCTATCAGTACGATAATCAGAATTACCCAGCGTATTTTTTTCACTCCACACTCCGTCTAAGGACCTGATGTAACGAGATTATCACGCTTATCTTAAACAAGGGCTAACTGCGCCTCCATCGCGGTTTTTAAGAATGCTGCACTTGTTTCATTGCGTAAACACGTTACGCTAGCATTACGATAACAACGATAAAAGAGGTAATAATGCGATTCATCATTCGAACAATTATTGCACTGGCCCTTGTCTGGATTGGCCTTCTGTTAACGGGCTATGGTGTGCTTGTGGGGAGCACAGAAAACGCAGCCGGGTTAGGCATTCAGTGTAAATACCTAACCGCACAAGGAATGAGCACCGCCCAGTATCTGCATACTGACAGCGGGATCATTGGCTTAACCCAATGTCCTGTACTGCGTAAAACATCCGTCGTGATTGATAACGGCTAATCAGCCAGGTTCATGAGGCATAAAAAACGCCGCATCAGATGCGGCGTTTTTTCATTTCAGCAGGGATTAAAACGGGTAGTCGTGATAGCCCATCTGTTCAGAAATTTTACGTGCGGCAGTGTGCAGAATAGTCACATACTCATGCAGACGCTCTTCGGAGAAGCGTAAGGTTGGGAAAGAGATACTTAAGCCCGCAATCACCACCCCAAAGCGGTCAAATACCGGGACGCCGATACAGCGCAGCCCCTCTTCCTGCTCTTCGTTATCTTCGCCATACCCTTGCTCGCGCACGCGGTCGAGCACCGTCAGCAGCGCTTCCGTACTGGTAATGGTTCGTTCCGTGCTGCGCTTGTATTCCACGCCTTCGAGGATCTGCTCCACTTCCTCGCGATCGCGCCACGCCAGCAGAACCTTACCAATCGCGGTACTGTAGAGCGGGTTGCGGCGCCCAATGCGCGAATACATGCGCAGATTGTACATGGAGTCGATTTTATGAATGTAAACGATGCTGTCTTCATCCAGCGCACCGAGATGAATGGTCTCTTTGGTCAGGCGAGAGATTTCACGCATCTGAATGTCCGCGCTGCGGATCAGGTCAACATTTTGTAGCGCACGCGCACCTAATTCAAACAGCTTCAGCGTCAGAGAATATTTTTCAGATTCGCCTTCCTGCGCAACGTAACCCAATGATTTCATGGTTTGCAAAAAGCGATAAACGGTGCTTTTTGACATCATCACGCGCTGCGACAGCTCTGTAATACCTATTTCACGCTCTTCTCCAAGCGCCTGTAAGATGCCAAACACCTTCAGCACGGAAGAAACAGAATCTGGTTGTTTATCCAAATCCGCAATAGCCATTTACCACCTCATAGCGAGTGTTTTATAAAAATCAGAACTGGTTTTTATTATAAGTTCCCGTCATGTCAGCTGCAATCAATCCGCGTTTACTTCGTTACAAATCTGCGACATATCGCGGCTGTAACAATGCTAAAATAGTTACCCTGAGAATAATTTCACGCTGAGCTTTTTACTCCTGATGGACAAGAATCTTTCCGATGGTCTGCCCTTACCCCAGCGGTATGGCGCAATAGCGACCATCATTATCGGTATCTCCATGGCCGTCCTTGACGGCGCGATTGCCAACGTTGCCCTGCCAACCATCGCCAGCGACCTGCATGCCTCACCCGCCAGTTCGATTTGGATTGTTAACGCCTACCAGATTGCGATTGTGGTTTCACTGCTCTCGTTCTCTTTCCTGGGCGATATGTTCGGTTACCGCCGGGTGTATCAGTGTGGCCTGGTGGTTTTCACGTTTACCTCCCTGTTCTGCGCCCTTTCAGATTCACTGCATACCCTGACGCTAGCGCGTATTGCGCAGGGTTTTGGCGGCGCGGCGCTCATGAGCGTAAACACGGCGCTGATCCGCTTGATTTATCCCCAGCGCCATCTGGGGCGCGGGATGGGGATAAACTCGTTTATTGTGGCCGTCTCTTCTGCCGCCGGGCCAACCATTGCGGCAGCGATCCTTTCCGTCGCGTCATGGCAATGGCTGTTCGCCATTAACGTGCCGCTGGGTATCGTCGCTATCTTCTTTGCCCTGCGCTTTCTTCCCGCTAACGGCCCCAAAAGCAGTATGCCGCGCTTCGACGTGGCGAGCGCGGTGATGAATGCCCTGACCTTCGGCCTGCTGATTACGGCGCTGAGCGGCTTTGCGCAGGGACAATCGCTGATGCTTACCGGCGCTGAGCTCATCGCCCTGCTGGCGATCGGCTTCTTCTTTGTTCGCCGCCAGCTCACCCTCCCCGCGCCTTTGCTGCCCGTTGATCTGCTGCGTATTCCTCTCTTTTCACTCTCCATTTGCACGTCCGTCTGCTCGTTTTGCGCCCAGATGCTGGCTCTGGTTTCTCTGCCCTTCTTTCTGCAGAGCGTGGTAGGCCGGTCAGAAGTGGAGACCGGACTGCTGCTCACCCCCTGGCCGCTGGCGACCATGGTGATGGCCCCGCTGGCAGGTTACTTAATTGAACGCGTTCATGCCGGTTTACTCGGGGCGCTGGGGCTGGCGGTGATGGCGACAGGCCTTTTCGCACTGGCATTGCTGCCCTCGTCGCCTTCCGATCTGGACATTATCTGGCGCATGATCCTCTGCGGCGCGGGGTTTGGGCTGTTCCAGTCCCCCAATAACCACACCATTATCACCTCAGCACCGCGACATCGTAGCGGAGGGGCCAGCGGCATGTTGGGAACCGCGCGTCTGCTTGGGCAAAGCACCGGTGCAGCGCTGGTCGCCCTGATGTTTAACCTCGCAGGCCAGAACGGCAACCATGTTGCCCTCCTCACCGCCGGTGTACTTGCCACCCTCGCGGCTATCGTCAGCGGCCTGCGGGTGACCCAGCCCAGGGTTCAGGCATAAAAAAAGCCGGGCGGAGTGTTCTCCTGCCCGGCTTATTGTGTTTTGTTGCGTTACTTCAGGTATTCCCCACTGCGCAGCGCTTCAATACGTTTATCCAGCGGCGGGTGAGACATAAACAGCTCGCTCAGCGATTTGGATTTACCGTTAATGCAGAAGGCCATCATGCTGTTCGCTTCCTGCGGCTCGTAGGAGGTTTTCAGACGCTGCAGCGCGGCAATCATCTTCTCGCGACCCACCAGCTTCGCAGAACCGGCATCCGCGTGGAATTCACGGTGGCGGGAGAACCACATCGTGATGATGCTCGCCAGAATACCGAATACCAGTTCCAGCACCATCGACACGGCAAAATAGATCAGCGGGTTGCCGTTGCTCTCTTCGCCTTCGTCACGGTTGCCGCCCATGAAGCCAGCGGCAATCTGCGCCAGAATACGGGAGATAAAGATCACGAAGGTGTTTACCACGCCCTGAATCAGGGTCATGGTCACCATGTCACCGTTTGCGATATGGCTGATTTCGTGGGCGATAACCGCTTCGGCTTCGTCACGGCTCATGTTCTGCAGCAGTCCGGTGCTAACAGCGACCAGTGACGCATCGCGGCGGGCACCCGTGGCGAACGCGTTGATGTCCGGAGCATGGTAAATGGCCACCTGCGGCATGGCGATCCCGGCCTGACGGGACTGCTGAGCCACTGTATTCATCAGCCACTGTTCCATATCGTTACGCGGCTGTTCAATAACCTCACCCCCTACCGATTTCAGTGCCATCCACTTCGACATCAGCAGGGAGATGAACGAGCCACCAAAACCAAACAGCAGCGCCATAATCAACAGACCCTGAACGCTGCTCGACTGAATTCCTGTCAGGCTTAGCACGAGCCCGAAAACCACCATCACCGCCAGGTTGGTGAGCAGGAAGAGCGCGATTCGCATCATAATTTTCTTTTTACCTCAGTTTAACAAAACGCACTATGCGATTACCCACATCGTATGGGTATTGCGGCTATTTTCAAGCATCCTGAGGGCGTAAGTCACCAGAAAGACACAACTTTACACAATTGAAAATCTGGCTGACGGAAGGATAAAGTACAAAAAGAAACAGGCACAATCTCTTGTGCCTGTTGGGAGGTTATTTTGCCGGAGCGGGCTGTACGGCAGGTTTCTCTTTTTCCTGATTTGCCAGGTCGAGCGCGATATGCACCGTCTCGTCGAGATACGGATCCGGCTCCTGGTAATCTTTTGGCAGATCGTCCAGTTTCTTGAGCAGAGGCTTGCCTTCACGCTTGAAGCGATCGTTGATACGCGCCAGGCGGGTTGCATCGTCTTCGTTGTTCTCTTTTTCACGCTGCGCGTAGTTCAGAGAAACAATATTCCGCTTATCCTTCAGGGCATTGAATCGGGCAATATCCTTCATGATGTACTGGAACTCCGGATCTTTCGCGATGCGGTCGTTATGCGCCTTCAGCAGCTCAGGGCCAAATTGCGTCATATCACCCGCTTTCACGTAGGTCGCGGCATTGATGCTGTCCCACGGCAACGCGTTATCTTCAAACTTCTCGCCGGTTTCCGTCTCCTGGGTGCCTGTCGGCATGATGATGTCCGGCGTGACACCCTTACGCTGCGTACTGCCGCCGTTTACGCGGTAGAATTTCTGAATGGTGTACTGAACCGAGCCCAGTGCAGGCCATTCCGGACGCAGCATCTGATCGTAAATCCGATTCAGAGAGCGGTACTGCTGAACGGTGCCTTTACCGAAGGTTGGCTCACCGACGATCAGCGCGCGGCCATAGTCCTGCATGGCTGCGGCAAAGATCTCAGACGCGGAAGCGCTGAAGCGGTCAACGAGAACCACCAGCGGGCCTTTGTAGTAGACCACACCGTCATTGTCCGCATCTTCGCGCACTTTACCGTTGTTATCGCGCACCTGAACCACCGGGCCAGATGGGATGAACAGGCCAGAGAGTGAAACCGCTTCCGTCAGCGCCCCGCCGCCGTTACTGCGCAGGTCGATGATGATGCTGCTGACGTTCTGCTTTTCAAGTTTCTGCAGCTGAACTTTCACATCGTCAGTCAACCCGACGTAGAAGCCAGGAATATCCAGGACACCCACCTTCTCTTTACCCACGGTTTTCACCGACATTTTCACCGCGCGGTCTTCCAGACGGATACGCTCACGGGTCAGGGTAACGATACGGGTTTTGGTGCCTTTTCCGGCTGGCAGAATTTCCAGACGAACCTTGCTGCCCTTCGGACCTTTGATCAGCGCAACCACGTCATCAAGACGCCAGCCGATCACATCGACCATGTTCTGGCCGGTTTGTCCCACACCCACAATGCGATCGCCTACGCTAATGGCTTTGCTTTTGGATGCCGGACCACCCGCGACCATCGAATTGATCACCGTATAATCATCGTCCATCTGTAGCACCGCGCCGATACCTTCCAGAGACAGGCTCATTTCGGTATTAAACTGCTCGGTGTTGCGAGGTGAGAGATAGTTTGTGTGCGGATCGATTTCGTGCGCAAAGGCCGTCATGGCCAGTGAGAAAACATCCTCACTGTTGGTCTGTGCCAGGCGACGAATGGCAAATTTGTAACGACGCGTCAGCGTGTCACGGATCTCTTTTTCGTCTTTGCCGGTGAGCTTAAGGCTCAGCTCGTCGTATTTCACTTTGCCGTCCCACAGCGCATTCAGCTCGGCTTCATCTTTTGGCCAGGGCGCTTTGCTGCGGTCCAGATTGAAGGTGTCGTTGCCGGTGAAGTCCATCGGACGTTCCAGCACTTTCAGCGCGTACTGATAGCGTTCGAAGCGGCGCTTTTGCGACAGGTTGTAGAGATCGTAGAAGAGATCCAGCTTGCCTGAACGCAACTCGTCACCCACCTCGGATTTCCGCTTAGCGAACTGCTCGACATCGCTGGCGAGCAAAACGTTATGGCTGTAATCCAGCAAGTTCAGATAGCGGTCAAAGATTTTGGCCGAAAAGGCCTGATCGAGATCGAACTGACGATAGTGCGAACGGGTGAAACGTGAGGTCACGCGCTCGCTCACCGTCGCGTGCTGCGTCTCTTCCTTGAGTACCGGAATTTGATCAACACGCGTGATATCGTCCACTGCAAAGGCGTGACCTGTTATAGCAAACAGGCCCGCCAGCGCGGTGAGCTTAAAAAAAGTGTTCATGCCAGGCTTGGCCTCCGTTTCAGAACAACAAGTGTTCTGCGCGTACAATCATTGACATACCAGAAGTCAGCTGTACACGAACGCCATCTTTGGTGATTTCCAGTACGGTGGCGTCCATAGCATTGTTACCCGCTTTTACCTTCAGTGCCTGACCTACGCTCAGGGCGTTGATGTCAGAAACCGGCGTATGGCGCGGCTCTTCACGAGGCGCACGCGGGGCTTTTGCTGCTGGTTTGTCTGCACGCGGTTTGCGATCGTTATTATCGTGACGACGCGGCGCAGGGCGTGGTTTACGCTCACTACGAGGCGCTTCTTCCTGGCCGTTTGCCGCGGCGGCTTCGCGTTTTTTCGCTTGCTGTTCTGCACGTTGTGCCTGAACGCGTGCTTTGGCTTCTTCCAGCTGCTTGCGCGCGTGCTCAACGTGCTGCTCGTCCAGCTCACCGCAAGGGTTGCCGTCGAGATCCACGCGGGTCGCGCCAGGTTTGATACCGTACAGGTAACGCCAGCTCGAAGTATAAAGACGTAAGGCGGAACGCAGCTGAGTTTTGCTGAGGTTCATTTCCCCTTCAACACGCGCCACCAGATCCTGAAAAATACCGACTTTCAGGGGACGAGCTTCGCCTTCCGCGCTGAAGCACTGCGGGAAACGCTCGGCCAGAAATGCGATAACTTCTTTACTGCTATTCAACTTAGGTTGATTTTCCATGAAATTTCCTGATTACAACGGACGTTGCCAACAAGCGCAGGCATGAACAGGCGTCATTATAATGACGCTATCAGTAAATGCTACGTTATCCGTTGATTATCCTGCGACGCTCGCAAAGAATTTTTGATAATCGGTTGCTGCGAGTACGTTTTCCAGATTCGCCACCAGCTCGCGCAGCCCCTGTTCGTCCTCGGTTGTAAAGCGACTGAAGACCGTACTGTCGATGTCCAGAACGCCAATAATCTGATTTTTGACCACCAGCGGCAGAACGATTTCAGAATTACTGGCAGCATCACAGGCGATGTGCCCGTCAAACGCATGAACGTCTTCCACACGCTGGACCTGATTCTCGGCCACCGCCGTGCCGCATACGCCACGCCCTACCGGAATACGCACGCAGGCCAGTTTGCCCTGGAACGGACCGAGCACCAGCGTTTCACCTTCCAGAAGGTAAAAGCCAGCCCAGTTCACGTCAGAGAGACGTTCAAACAGCAATGCGCTAGTATTTGCCAGAGTGGCTAAGAAGCTGGTCTCACCCGCCATCAATGCCTTAAAATCGCGGTTCAGATCCGCGTAGAATTCTGTTTTGTTCATTATTCAATCACTTAGTTGTCTTACAAAATTACCGCATAGCCTATTAAAATAAGCATTAAATGCGCTCATGCTCAAGATGAATCCGTTCATGAGTTATTATAACTTTCAACAATACTTATTTGTGCGCAGCTGATGGCCTTAAAAACAACCAAAATTACGCCGACGAGAAAGATAACTGTCCATACTGTAAGCGAAGCTTTGCCTCGTGCACATTATCAGCGTTGCCCCCAGTGCGATACGCTTTTTATGTTGCCGAAGATGAAATCGCACCAAAGTGCCTTCTGCCCCCGCTGTGACGCCAAAATTCGCGATGGCCGCGACTGGTCGTTGACCCGCCTCGCCGCCATGGCCGTTACCATGCTGCTGCTGATGCCCTTCGCCTGGAGTGAGCCGCTGCTAAAACTCTACCTGCTCGGCGTGCGCATTGACGCCAACGTGCTGCAGGGCATCTGGCAGATGACCCGTCAGGGCGATCCCATCACCGCCGCGATGGTGCTGTTCTGCACCGTCGGCGCACCCCTGGTGCTGGTTGCCGCCATTGCCTATCTCTGGTTTGGCAACATTCTTGGCATGAACCTTCGCCCGGTGCTGCTGATGCTGGACAAGCTCAAAGAGTGGGTGATGCTGGATATTTATCTGGTGGGCGTGGGGGTTGCGTCAATAAAGGTGCAGGACTACGCCTTTTTGCAGCCCGGCGTCGGACTCTTTGCCTTCATCTGTCTGGTATTGCTGAGCATCCTGACGCTGATCCACCTGAACGTTGAGCAGCTCTGGGAGCGATTCTACCCTCAGCGCCCCGCCACGCGTCCCGATGAAAATCTGCGCGTCTGTCTGGGTTGCCACTATACCGGGTTGCCCGACACGCGCGGACGCTGCCCGCGGTGCCACATTCCGTTGAGACTGCGGCGCAATAACAGCCTGCAAAAATGCTGGGCGGCGCTGATCGCCTCCCTGGTGTTTCTGATCCCCGCCAATATGCTGCCGATTTCCATCATTTACGTGAATGGTGGACGTCAGGAGGATACTATCCTCTCCGGGATTATCTCCCTTGCGCACAGCAATGTCGGGGTGGCGGCAATCGTCTTTATTGCCAGTATCCTGGTTCCCTTTACCAAAGTGGTGGTGATGATTACCCTGCTCATCAGCATTCACTTAAAGTGTGAACAAGGTTTACGGACCCGCATTTTGCTTCTGCGATTCGTCACCTGGATTGGCCGCTGGTCAATGTTAGATCTGTTCGTGATTTCGCTGATGATGTCGCTCATCAATCGCGATCAGTTACTTGCTTTTACAATGGGACCCGCGGCTTTTTATTTCGGCTCTGCGGTGATATTGACTATTCTTGCTGTGGAATGGCTGGATAGCCGCTTACTTTGGGATGCACATGAGTCAGGAAACCCCCGCTTCGCCGACTGAAGCGAGAATTAAAACAAAACGCCGCATTTCGCCATTCTGGTTGCTGCCCGTCATCGCCCTGATGATTGCAGGCTGGCTTATCTGGACAAGCTATGAGGATCGCGGCAGTACCGTCACCATTGATTTCCAGACCGCCGACGGCATCGTCGCCGGGCGAACCCCCGTTCGCTTCCAGGGGGTTGAAGTGGGTACGGTTCAGGATATCTCCCTTGGAAAAGGGCTGAACAAGATTCAGGTGCGGGTCAGCATTAAATCTGACATGCAGGATGCCCTGCGCAGCGAAACGCAGTTCTGGCTGGTGACGCCAAAAGCCTCGCTGGCCGGTGTTTCCGGTCTGGATGCGCTCGTCGGCGGTAACTATATCGGCATGATGCCCGGCAAAGGCGAACCGCAGGATCACTTTGTGGCTCTGGATACGCAGCCCAAATACCGCCTCAATAACGGCGATTTGATGATTCATCTCCAGGCGCCGGACCTCGGTTCCCTGAACAGCGGCTCCCTGGTCTATTTTCGTAAGATCCCGGTTGGCCGCGTGTACGATTATGCGATTAACCCGAATAAACAGGGCGTCACCATTGATGTGCTGATCGAGCGCCGCTTCACCAATCTGGTGAAAAAGGGCAGCCGCTTCTGGAACGTGTCCGGCGTGGATGCCGACCTCAGCCTGAGCGGTGCAAAAGTGAAGCTGGAGAGTCTGGCCGCACTGGTGAACGGCGCCATCGCCTTTGACTCCCCGGAAAACTCAAGCCCTGCCACGGCTGATGACACGTTCGGATTGTACGCCGATCTGGCGCACAGCCAGCGCGGCGTGATTGTTAAACTCGCCCTTCCCGATGCTAAAGGACTAAAAGCGGGTTCAACGCCGCTGATGTATCAGGGTCTGCAGGTCGGCCAGCTCACCAAAATGACGCTCAACCCGGGCGGATCGGTCACTGGCGAAATGACGGTCGATCCGAGCGTGGTCGATCTCCTGCGCGAGAAAACACGCATCGAAATGCGCAGTCCAAAGATCTCCCTGAACGATACCAGCCTCAGCACGCTGCTGACCGGCAATACCTTTGAGCTGATCCCCGGGGAAGGTCAGCCCAGCAATAGCTTCGTGATTGCCCCGGCGGATAAAGCCCTGCTGCAAAAGCCGGGCGTCGTGACGGTTACGCTCAATGCGCCAGAAAGCTATGGCATTGAAGCCGGTCAGCCGTTGATTTTACACGGCGTGCAGGTGGGACAGGTGCTGGAGCGCAAGCTCTCCGCGGATGGGGTGCAATTCTCCGTTGCCATCGACCCGCAATACAGAGACCTGGTACATGGCGACAGTAAATTCGTGGTGAACAGTCGCGTCGACGTGAAGGTAGGACTGGACGGCGTGGAGTTTCTCGGCGCCAGCGCCAGCGAATGGGTGAACGGCGGCATCCGTATTTTGCCGGGGGATAAAGGTCCCGTGCGCGACAGCTACCCGCTGTATGCCAACCTTGAGAAAGCGATTGAAAACAGCCTGAGCGATCTTCCTACCACCACGCTGACGTTAAGCGCCGAGACCCTGCCGGACGTTCAGGCGGGCTCCGTGGTGCTGTATCGCAAGTTTGAGGTCGGGGAAGTGATCACCGTTCGCCCGCGTGCCGACGCCTTTGATATCGAACTGCACATCAAGCCGGAGTACCGTAAGCTGCTGACGCCGAACAGCGTCTTCTGGGCTGAAGGCGGCGCGAAAGTGCAGCTGAACGGTAACGGACTGACCGTACAGGCCTCTCCGCTGTCACGCGCGCTGCGCGGGGCGATTAGCTTCGATAACCTCAGCGGAGCGGGCGCGAACCTGCGTAAAGGCGATAAGCGAATTCTCTTCCCGTCAGAGACCGCCGCCCGCGCAGTGGGCGGGCAGATTACCCTGCACGCGTTTGATGCCGGTAAGCTGGCGGAAGGCATGCCCATCCGCTACCTGGGCATTGATATCGGGCAGATCCAGAAGCTGACGCTGATCACCTCGCGTAACGAGGTGCAGGCTACCGCCGTGCTCTACCCGGAATATGTGCAGACCTTTGCGCGCGCGGGTTCACGCTTCTCGGTGGTCACGCCGCAGATCTCGGCCGCGGGCGTTGAGCATCTCGACACCATTTTGCAGCCGTACATCAACGTGGAGCCAGGCCAGGGCAATGCCCGTCGTGATTTCGAACTGCAGGAAGCCACGATCACCGACTCGCGCTACCTTGGTGGCCTGAGCATCGTGGTGGAAGTGCCGGAAGCCGGCTCGCTGAGCATCGGCACGCCGGTCCTGTTCCGCGGCATAGAGGTCGGTACGGTCACTGGCCTGACGCTCGGGACGCTCTCCGACCGCGTGATGGTGGCGCTACGCATCAGCGAACGCTACCAGCACCTGGTGCGTAATAACTCGGTGTTCTGGCTGGCATCCGGCTACTCGCTGGACTTCGGCCTGACGGGAGGCGTGGTGAAAACCGGGACCTTCAACCAGTTCATTCGCGGTGGTATTGCGTTTGCCACACCGCCGGGGACGCCGCTGGCGCCGAAAGCGCAGCCGGGTAAACATTTCCTGCTGCTCGAAAGCGAACCAAAAGAGTGGCGCGAATGGGGAACCGCCCTGCCGCGTTAATCTACAAGGCTCCGGTGTCAACGCACCGGGGCCTTTATGTTACACTGCGCACCTGAACTTTTCCCTGTGGTGTGCCCGTGGCTCAAAACTCCGTATTTCTTCCTGAACAATTCCTGGCGCAGATGCGCGAGGCGCTTCCTTCTCACCTGTCGTTAGACGATTTTATCGCCGCCTGCCAGCGTCCGTTACGCCGCAGTATTCGCGTCAACACGCTGAAAATCAGCGTCGCGGATTTTCTGGCGCTGGTCGCGCCCTACAGCTGGCAGCTTACGCCGGTACCGTGGTGCGCTGAGGGGTTCTGGATCGAGCGCGATGACGAAGACGCCGTGCCGTTGGGAAGCACCGCTGAACATCTGAGCGGCCTGTTCTATATCCAGGAAGCCAGCTCGATGCTGCCGGTGGCAGCCCTGTTCGCCGATGGCAATGCGCCCGAGCGCGTGATGGATGTGGCCGCGGCGCCCGGCTCAAAAACCACGCAGATTGCCGCCCGTATGGGTAACCGCGGCGCGATCCTCGCCAACGAGTTTTCCGCCAGCCGCGTGAAGGTATTGCATGCCAACATCAGCCGCTGCGGTATTCATAACGTTGCCCTGACGCACTTCGACGGCCGCGTGTTTGGCGCCGCCCTGCCGGAAGCCTTCGACGCCATTCTGCTGGACGCTCCCTGCTCCGGCGAAGGGGTGGTGCGTAAAGATCCCGATGCGTTAAAGAACTGGTCCGTGGAAAGCAACCTTGAGATCGCCGCCACGCAGCGGGAGCTGATCGAGAGCGCATTCCATGCCCTTCGCCCAGGCGGCACGCTGGTCTATTCAACGTGCACCTTAAACCGCGATGAAAACGAAGACGTCTGCCTGTGGCTGAAAGCGCAATACCCGGATGCGGTCGAATTCCTGCCGCTTAACGATCTGTTTGTCTCAGCACAGGAGGCGATTACGCCGGAGGGTTTCCTCCACGTATTCCCGCAGATTTACGACTGCGAAGGCTTCTTTGTGGCACGTCTGCGTAAAACGCAGGCGGTTGCTCCCCTGCCCGCCCCCAAATTCAAGGTCGGCAACTTCCCGTTTGCCCCCCTCAAAGGTCGCGATGCAGCACAGCTTGTCGCCGCCGCCGAAAAAATTGGCCTGGTCTGGGATGAGAGCCTGCACCTCTGGATCCGTGATAAAGAGGTATGGCTTTTCCCGGCTGAGATCGAACCGCTCATCGGAAAGGTCCGTTTTTCCCGAATCGGGATCCGCCTGGCGGAAGTGCATAATAAAGGCTATCGCTGGCAGCATGAGGCCGTCATCGCCCTTGCCGGGCACGAGAATGCCTTTGCCCTTACGCATCAGGAAGCCGAAGAGTGGTACCGTGGTCGCGATGTCTATCCTGACAGCACGCCATCAGGCGATGAAGTGATCGTGACGTATCAGGGATACCCGCTCGGGCTGGCAAAAAAAGTCGGTTCACGACTGAAAAACAGCTATCCGCGCGAGCTGGTCCGGGATGGACGACTGTTTACCGGTAACGATCGCACGGCCTGAAAAAAAGCGCATTTTTTTACTGGCGATTTTGCTCTCCTTGTCTACGATCAAAAATGGGTGGCCGTACTGGTCATACCAGATTTTGACAACCGACCCGGAGAGCACTATGACGAAAACCAGCGTGCGTATTGGCGCTTTTGAGATCGACGACGCAGAACTGCGCGGCGAAGCGCAAGGCGATCGAACGTTAAGTATTCCCTGCAAATCCGACCCGGATTTGTGCATGCAGCTCGATGCATGGGATGCAGACACCAGCGTCCCGGCAATACTTGATGGCGAACATTCTGTTCTTTACCGTGAGCATTACGATAGTAAAACCGATGCCTGGGTCATGCGTCTTGCCTGACCTAAAGAGAACCCGCCCGAAGGCGGGTTATTTATTACTGCAGCTGCGCCAGCGTAAAGTAACCGTCAAATACGGCGCCCGTATCAATGTAGTGGAGATTGTCAAAATCATACCTTCTGTCGACGGGCGTATGTCCGAACCAGAAATGATCCGCACCGCTAATGCCCTGCCCTTTACCCACCATAAACCCCATCAACCGATCGCGATCCCATAAAACGCGCTGGGCGCTCACCGGTTTTTGCCAGCGGTATTCCGCTGCCGGATAATCCGCATGGGCAATCACGTTCAGACCGTTCGCACAGGTTATCTCGATGATATGCGGTAAATCGTGACAGGCCTCGAGCAACGATAGCGCAAGCTGTTGCTGGTCCCGTTCAAGTTGCCTGAACCATATTCCGCCATTCATTGTCCAGAGTGAAAAATCGTTATTATCCAGACTGTCGAGCGCCATTTGCTCATGGTTGCCCCGGACGGCACGAAACCATTTTTCATTGATAAGCTGTAATGATTTAACGCTGTCCGGACCGCGATCGATCATATCCCCAACGGAAATAAGCAAATCCTCATACGGATTAAAATGACGGCGTTTAAGCTCATCCATAAGCCGCTGATAACAGCCATGTATATCGCTGACCACCCAGACGTGACGCCACATTCCACCTTCAATTCGCTGATACATAGCCCCTCCTTTTAACAGTATAGCCGCCACAGAAAGGGCAACAGCCGGGCGTGGTCCTCACGAAGTGAAACAAACGGTAAACCAAACAGAAATAAAGATCCTCGCGCTATTAATCCCTTTTTCCTGGCTCTTTAGAATAAGGGTATAAGAAAAGAGAGGTCTTCACGTGTCTAATACGCACCTGCATAACGATGTTTTCTATCCGCATCGCACAAATATTATTTCTGAGCTGGTGAACGGCAAACGCGTCCCGGGGCCGATCTGGCGCAAGCGCGAATATCGCCTGAAGTTCCTGTTACGTTCGCTGGTGTTCTGGTCTTCTACCCATCGCATGCTGGAGGCGCTTTCTGGTCGCGACGATTTCGACAGACTGCTGGCCTCTCAAATTACATTGCCGAGCAAAACCCACCGACAGTACCTGATGCGCGGTTTGACGGCTAACGATCGCGCCGACGCGATCGTTAGCCATTATTACTGGATTGATAGCCTGAAAGAGAGCGCCCTCGCCCTGGCACTGACCAGCCCAAAGGAGAAGCCCGTTGCGCAGTTCCATGCAAAAGACGGTGTTATCTATACGGTTAATGCGTCCTCTGCAGGGAAAGCCGAGCGTGAAGGCGAAAGCACGCTTTGGCTTCGCGACAACGAGGATACGCTGCTGGCCAGCCTGACCTTTAGCGTCGCGCGCAGCAATGGGCAACAGGTCATGGTCATCGGTGGGCTTCAGGGCCCCCGCCGCAGCGTAACGCGTGACGTTATTAAACAGGCCACCCGCGCCTGCCACGGTTTGTTCCCTAAGCGCGTGTTGATGGAAGTGCTTTTCCAGCTGGCTGCACAGTCCTCCGTCCGGGCGATTTTTGCCGTCAGCGATGAGGGCCACGTATTCCGTGCGCTGCGCTATCGCCTCAGCAAAGGCCGCCATTTCCACGCCAGCTATGATGAATTTTGGGCCTCTCTGGACGGTAAAAAGCTCTCAGCCTTCTGCTGGCAGCTGCCGCTACAGATGGCGCGTAAATCGCTTGAAGAGATTGCCAGTAAAAAACGCGCTGAATACCGCCGTCGCTTTGAGCTGCTTGATGAAATTGAGGCGTCGGTTAAGTCGCACTTTTAGACCCCGCACGCGCTTTGTTGAATTGCAATAGAAAAATTAACAAGGCAGGCAAACGGGCTGAATTTAGCTATGCCGTGTTGTGAATTACAAAAAAGTTCTTAAGGGATGCTCTGTATCGTAAAGGTAGCGTTCGAAAACGATTTCTTTTACACCACAATTAACCTTTTATCATTCAAATACTTAAGCATTAAAAACCCGTCAAATACGGGTTTTTAATGCTTACCAATACATCCATTCGGTCTGAATGTCGTTGTGCGCTGAGTTCCAAAATATTATCGAACTGAAGAACAAGCAGAGAGCTTTAATTCAGTTACATGCTTTTGCATAAAGTTCATTAAATGCTTTAATCTGAGATCGAACTTCATCGACCAGAAATTTATCATCAGTTGCGTAAGCTATCGGTCGTCGTGAATACTTGAAGCCCAGAACCAAATGATATGGTTCGGCAGCAATAAAACGAGCACCTATTTTTCGGCCTAGTTGAGTCTCACAAGAGAGAATACCGCAAACATAGAGATGCCCTTCAGAATGATGTAATGACATTTCCGTAAAAGAAACTGGCTTGGTTGTATCTAAGTCGCTGTCACAGAAACCAATCATCATTTTCCTTGTTTGCTTATCTTCAAAATTTTTTGCAAGCTGCTCTTTGAACACATTGCAACTATCAGGATTTCCTGCCCCGCGCTTAAAGAATTCAATCACTGCTGGTTTTACAGCTTCAAAATTGTATTGTTCTTGAGCATGACTGCACTGGGCCACAGTTAAGAGTATAAACAGGAGTAAATTCTTTGTTTTCATGGACGCCATTCCCTAAAAATATCTCTTAACATATCGGCAGATTTTGGATTTACCCAACTTATTTTATCCAAATGTTCGAACCCAGCTCCGCGGAGAAAGAAAACCTGGACCGCTAACTCCTGACGGTCTTCCCCGGGCGTTCGAGAGATAAGGGGTTCGCCCGGGTTGAAATTCGGACCTAACTCGCCACCTTTCCATGAGAGCAGAAGCCTCGCGAACAGACCCTATGAAAAGGAGCGCGGAGAGGAATTTGCTCAATGCTTGCTCGGCCACAAAAATTTAACAATGACCAAAAAATACCTGGACGTACGCGGTGCAGATTATGTTATGGTTTAGACAGGATATGGAATATTCGAGTAATTCTCGGGGCATTTCGTGTAAAGACCGAAAAACTCTTGAGAAACAAACAGATAAAAAGAGACCGAATACGATTCCTGTATTCGGTCCAGGGAAATGGCTCTTGGGAGAGAGCCGTGCGCTAAAAGTTGGCATTAATGCAGGCTAAGTCGCCTTGCCTTTTAAGAATAGATGACGACGCCAGGTTTTCCAGTCCACAGCTAAAGCGGTCGGAAAAAAAGCGCCAGAGCATCATAAAATGTGAAAAACCGCAGTGTTTTCGCAAGCATCTGCGGTTTTTTATTGGAAACCTGAACGTTAGCAGAGCTTGTCGGCGCGCTCGATAAACGGGGCCAGGCTCATTTTCTGTCCCGGATTCGCCGGGTCATCGATCTGAATGATGCTAATCGGCTGGCCGCTGCTCTTTCCGCTGGCCACCTGCTGCTCGGCGGTTTCATTTAACGGGTATTGCACCAGCGTGCTCGGGTTGATGGCATACAGCGCATGGCCCGGACGGCAGGTCAGCATCACCTCTTCGCGGTTGAACGCCCATTTATCCTTACCCACTTCAAAACGGCTGACGGTGATAACCTGCGGTGCGGCAAACGCGCTCCCCGTGCAGGCCAGCAATATGAGAGAAAGTACTGTCTTTTTCATATGATATTTAACCTTGTCAGAAGGGTTCCCAGGTGGCGAACAGACTGACCGTTGCCAGTACCAGCGCCCCCAGCACCACTTCTGCCTGTGTCATCCTGATAAAAATCTGTTGTGCTCGCCCGGTCTCCGGACGAAACCGTGGCACCAGAAAATACCGATTTGCCAGCGCAATTACCACCATCAACGCCACCAGCGCACATTTGAACAACAAAAACTGCACGTAGTCAGCCTGCCAGCGAATATGGACGCCCAGTATCATGAGCGCATTGATCGCTCCGCTGAGCAGCACGCCCGCGACCGCATAATGGCCCACGCGCGAGAAGCGCATCATGGTATAGATGGCGGCATTCTGCCAGCGCCCTTTCGCCAGACGCATGCAGAACAGCAGGGGCAGTAATCCGCCAAGCCAGGTAGCAGCACAGATCAGGTGAAAAGCGTGATTAAGGCGCTGCAACGCCCCCATCGGACCGTCGTTCATCGCCGCGTGCCCTACCCCCGCCAGCAGGATAAGCTGCCCCATGGCGAGCAGCAGCAGCCGCGAACCTTTCAGCGGCGCGAGCCATGCTGCAGCGACCGTCATCGCAGCGAGAATCATTTGCCACAGCCAAACGCCGCCAAACTGTGTCCTCATTACGCCGGACCAGACCTGTGGGGCAAATACATCGCCCCAGCCGTTACCCATCTGTCCGCCCTGAAGCATAAACATCAGGAGTGCAGCCGCCAGGCTCACAAAAGCCGCCACTTTCTGCTGCAGCTGGAAACGTCGGGACATCAGCCGCTGGAGAGAGGAAGGCGCAAACCAGACGCTGTAAAGCGCGTTGCCAAAAATCAGCATCAGCGCCCCGAAATGGATAAAGCGCAACCCGATATAACACAGCGCCAGCATGCTATTTCACGCTAAAGTGATAGCTACCTTTGGTTTTATGACCGTCTACAGAGACGACATGCCATTCTACCTGGTACGTCCCTGGCGTCAGCGTTTGGTCCAGCGGAACGGTGAGCTGCGCCTTGTTCTTTTCGTCGCGCGTGGCGGTTCCCGTTTTGATGACCTGCTTTTGCGCATCCGTCACCACCACACCGCTAAATCCCGGTTCGATGCCTTCTGAAAAATTCAGCGTCAGTGCCTGCGGAGCGCTCACCACGCTGTCCGCTGCCGGGATCGGCTGCTTAAGGTGCGCATGCGCCAGCACGGAGGGGGTCATCATTGTAGAGGCCAGAAAAACCAGTGCGCATACCGCGCGGGAAGCGGAGAAACCCATAGCAATCATTCCTTTTTGTTATGTCTGTATGCTAAAGAATAACGCTGTATAATAAACGAGTCGAGGATCATCCTGCCTCCGCTTGTCATCGTCGTGCAATCGCGGTAACGTTGCCGCCGCATAAAAAGGAGAAGGTAATGAAGATCAATCTGGCCGCCCTTCCACAGGACGAGATGGATAAAGTGAATGTCGATCTCGCTGCCGCTGGCGTCGCGTTTAAAGAGCGTTACAACATGCCTGTCGTGGCTGAAGTCGTTGAACGGGAACAGCCCGCCCATCTGCGCGACTGGTTTCGCGAAAGACTCATCGCCCACCGTCTCGCCTCGGTCAACCTCTCCCGTTTACCGTACGAACCTAAAGTTAAATAAGCTTAACGAGCCGTTACACTTCCTTACGCTGAATCTGGCAGGATAAGAAAACCCTGATAAATTTAGGTGTATTCTTAAATCCCTGCGACTCAGTGTATAAGGAAGTCACGATGTCACATTGGAATATAGCGGCGGCCCAGTATAGCGGGCAGCATCAGAGTGCCGATGACCATATCACGCACCACCTGCGCTTCATCGCCGAAGCAGCACGGCAGGGGTGCGATCTGCTGGTGTTTCCTGAACTGTCATTAACAGGCTCGGGTACAACGACGTTACCTCTCCCACCCGACGACGCCCAACTGGAACCGCTGCTCGACGCGGCGCATCGTTACCGGATAACCGTGATTGCCGGGCTCCCCGTGGAGCGGGATGGTCAGCGCCAGAAAGGTCTCGCGCTCTTCACCCCCGCTCGTCAACGCATCCTTCGCTACCCGCAAGGTGGCGGAGCCAGCCTGGTGCCGGGAGAGAAACAGCTCAGCATTATTGATGCGCATGCCGATTCCCCCAATCTCGATCCCAGAGCGTCGCTGTTTACCAGCTGTCAGTCAGTGGAGGATAACCGCTGGCGGCAGTCCATCAGTACCCTGCAGCGCTTTGCGCATAAATATGCCATAGCGGTGCTGATGGCGAACGCCTGCGGCGGTAGCGCGCTGTGGGATGAAAAAGGCCAGCTGATCGTTCGCGCGGATAAGGGCGAGCTGCTGTTGACCGGCACGCTCGGCGGAGAGGGTTGGCAAGGCGATATCATTCCTTTAGGCTAGGCGTTTTAAGCTCAGGAGTGTTCAATGCTGCGCGTCATCGATACCGAAACTTGCGATCTTCAGGGCGGAATTGTGGAAGTGGCCTCTGTCGACGTGGTTGATGGTAAAATCGTCAACCCAATGAGCCATCTGGTGCGTCCTGACCGCCCCATCAGCCCTCAGGCGATGGCTATCCATCGCATTACCGAATCGATGGTGGCGGACAAACCGTGGATCGAAGAGATCATTCCCCACTATTACGGTAGCCCCTGGTACGTCGCGCATAACGCCAGTTTTGACCGCCGGGTGCTCCCTGAAATGCCGGGGGAATGGATTTGTACTATGAAGCTGGCGCGTCGCCTCTGGCCGGGCATTAAATACAGCAACATGGCGCTGTACAAGTCCCGCAAGCTCAGCGTCCGCACGCCTGAGGGGCTTCATCATCACCGGGCCCTGTATGACTGCTATATCACCGCCGCGCTACTGATTGATATCATAAATACCTCTGGCTGGACGCCGGATGATATGGCGACCATCACCGGCCGTCCCGCACTGCTGACCACGTTTACCTTTGGTAAATACCGGGGCAGAGCGGTGTCGGATATTGCGGATAAAGACCCGGGCTATTTGCGCTGGCTGTATAACAACCTTGACAAAATGAGCCCGGAACTGCGCCTGACGCTGAAACATTATCTGGGCGAAGCTTAACGCTCTGCACGGCCTGGCAGCGTCTCCTGCGCCAGGCCAATCAGGAAGGCGTATTCCAGCGCTACCCCTTCATACGATTTAAATCGTCCCGATTTCCCGCCGTGTCCGGAATCCATGTCGGTACACAGCAGCAGCAGGTTGTCGTCGGTTTTCAGCTCCCGCAGTTTCGCCACCCATTTTGCCGGCTCCCAGTACTGCACCTGAGAGTCATGCAGACCGGTGGTGACCAGCATGTGGGGATAGGCTTTCGCCTCGACGTTATCGTAAGGGCTGTACGTTTTCATATAGCGGTAGTAAATCTCATCCTGCGGATTCCCCCACTCTTCAAACTCCCCGGTCGTCAGCGGAATGGATTCATCGAGCATGGTCGTCACCACATCGACAAACGGCACCTGCGCGACAATCCCCTTAAAGCGTTCGGGACGCTGGTTGATCACCGCCCCCATCAGCATGCCTCCCGCGCTGCCGCCCATGCCAAAGCAGAGTTTCGGATCGCCATAGCCCTGATCAATCAGCGCATCGCAGACGTCGAGGTAGTCATTGAAGGTGTTTTTCTTTTTCAGGAATTTCCCGTCCTCATACCAGTGCTGCCCCAGCTCACCGCCGCCGCGAATATGGGCGATGGCGAAAACAAAGCCGCGGTCGAGCAGGCTTAAACGGCTGCTGCTGAAATCAGCATCCATGCTTGAGCCGTAGGAGCCGTACCCGTACACCAGGATCGGGTTTTTGCCTTTCTGGAAATGGGCTTTGTGATAGACGAGCGAGACGGGGACCTCGACGCCATCCCGGGCGGTGACCCACAGGTGCTCGCTGCGGTAGTTTTCGGACTCAAACCCTTTAACCTCGGTCTGCTTTATCACCTGACGCTGCCCGGTATCCATGTCCAGCTCAAACAGGGTGTCCGGTGTGGTCATGGATGAATAGCCGTAGCGCAGCCGCGATGATTCGGGTTCGGGATTGAACCCAATCCACGTCACATAGGCCGGGTCGTCGAACGCGATCCCCACCACTTCCCGCGTTTTGCGGTTGATTTGCCGGATGCTGGTCAGCCCGCGCTGGCGCTCCTCCACCACCAGCCAGTCGGTGAAAAGGGTAAACCCTTCCAGCATCACCTGATCCCGCGCGGGGATAAGCACCTCCCACTTGCGCTCATCGCGCACTTTGGTTTTATAGAGGCCAAAGTTTTTACCCTCGCGATTCGAGCGCAGATAAAAGCTGTGCTGGAAGTGATCCAGGCTGTATTCATGATCCTTTCGGCGCGGCAGGAAACAGAGCGGCTGGGCGTCCGGCAGTTCGGCATCCAGCAGCAGGACTTCCGACGTCGTGGCGCTGGCCAGGAAGATAATCACATAATGGCGCGAAGAGGTTTTATGCAGGCTGACATAAAACGTTTCGTCTTTCTCTTCATAGACCAGCTCGTCGTCTGCGGAGTCCGTTCCGATGGTATGCCGCCATACCTGATAGGGCAGCAGCGTAGAGGCGTGCTTTTTGACGTAGTACACCGTCTCGGAATCATTCGCCCAGACAAAATCCGGGGAGACGTTTTCCAGCATTTCCGGATACCAGTTGCCGGTGTCCAGATTGCGAAAACGCAGGCCGTACTGGCGACGGGAGAGATAATCCTCCGCCAGCGCCATCACCGCGTTATCCGGCGAAATGGACATGCCGCCCAGAGTATAAAACTCGCTGTGGGCCGCGCGTTGGTTGGCATCCAGCAGAATATCCCACGCATCCCATTCGGCGCTCAGGACCGACTGACGCTGGTAGATGGGATACTCGTTGCCGGGCTCATAAATATGGCGATAGCGATAGCCATTTTTGGTCCAGGGCGCGGAGATATCGCGCTGGGGAATACGCTGCACCATTTCATTCAGCAGCTGGTCCTGAAGCGTCTGCTGGCTGGACATGACCTTGCGGCCATAGTCGTTTTCCTCGTGCAGGTAGTCGAGCACCTCTGGCCGGGAGCGCGAATCGTCCCGTAGCCAGTAATAGTTGTCTATACGCGTATCGCCATGCGTGGTGATCGCATAAGGTATACGTCGGGCTTTCGGTGGCATGTCATCATTCTTTTTCGTTTTACACCCTATAAGGTTGGCAAAACCCACGCATGATGCAAGCGAAACAGGGTCGCAACGGCGAGAACTATCCCTGTAACGCCTGTTTTTGTTCCCGAATATCCCGCTCAATGCCCTCACGCACGTCCTGCGGGATCTTCAGCGCGTCGCCAAGCGCATTCAGGTAGCTGCGCTCCATAAAGTGATCGATATCGATGGCGGCACAGCTGAGGAAATAGAGTTCAAGCGCCTCTTCCTCATTTTTCACGCTTTGCGCCAGACGCTGCGGATCCAGGGGCTGTTCGATGGCCTGCGCCACCAGCGCTCTGCCCTTCTCTTCGACGCCGGCTTCGCGCAGCTGCTGTTCGATCGCCAGCCGTTCCTTATCGTCGATATGTCCGTCACTTTTCGCGGCAAAAACCAGCGCAAGAATGAGCCTTTCGGTACGCAGATCCAGCGGCGAGGTGTGCTCGCCGTAGTGCGGTTCATCGCTGTGCGCGGTCCGGACCCTGTCCTTGTATTTATTCCACAGGACGGTGCCCGCAATGGCGCCCCCACCGGCCAGCAGCGCGCCTGTCCCGTACTTTGCCAGCAGCTTGCGCGAGGATTTATTTGCGACCAGCAGGCCTGCCAGCCCGCCGAGCGCCCCGGGCACCAGTAGTTTGCTGAGATCCCGCTCGCCGGAAGACGACGTTTTCTGCCCTAACAGTGATTGCAATTGATTTAGCCAGCCAGACATGGTTTCCCTCACTTAACGGTGAACATGTTCCACAGCGTAAGCGAGCAGGCGTCAGGAAATGTCTGGGCGGGCTAAAGAAGCGCAAATTTCTTCTCCCCTCACCTGGCCGTGCACAAGACAGACGCAAACGTTTTCGTTTATACTGCCCGCAACTTTTTCAGGGGGATTGTTATGATTCGTTTAGGAACCGCGCTGCGACCTGCGGCGACGCGAGTGATGCTGTTGGGATCGGGCGAGCTGGGAAAAGAGGTCGCCATTGAGTGCCAGCGTTTAGGCGTGGAAGTCATTGCCGTAGACCGCTACGCCGATGCACCCGCCATGCACGTCGCCCATCGTTCTTATGTGATTAACATGCTGGACGGCGATGCCCTTCGTGAGCTGATTTCACGCGAGAAGCCTGATTTTGTCGTGCCGGAAATTGAAGCCATCGCCACCGACACGCTGATTGCGCTTGAGCAGGAAGGCCAGCGCGTGGTGCCCTGCGCGAAAGCCGCAAAGCTGACCATGAACCGCGAAGGCATTCGTCGTCTGGCGGCAGAAGAGCTCGGGTTGCCCACGTCGAGCTATCGTTTTGCTGGCGATAAGGCCGCATTCCTGCAGGCCGTTGAGGAGATTGGGTACCCGTGCATCGTTAAGCCGGTGATGAGCTCCTCCGGTAAAGGACAGAGCTTTATCCGCGACAGCAGCACGCTGGACAAGGCGTGGGAGTACGCCCAGCAGGGTGGCCGCGCAGGCGCCGGTCGCGTGATCGTTGAAGGGGTGGTGAAGTTTGATTTCGAGATCACCCTGCTGACCGTCAGCGCCGTTGACGGCGTCCATTTCTGCGACCCGATTGGCCACCGCCAGGAAGATGGCGATTACCGCGAATCCTGGCAGCCGCAGCAGATGAGCGCCCTGGCGCTGGAGCGTGCGCAGGCGATCGCCCGTAAAACCGTCCTGGCGCTGGGCGGCTATGGCCTGTTTGGCGTGGAGCTGTTTGTGTGCGGCGATGAGGTGATCTTCAGCGAAGTCTCCCCTCGCCCGCATGACACCGGCATGGTCACGCTGATTTCGCAGGATCTCTCCGAGTTCGCCCTGCACGTGCGCGCCTTCCTCGGCCTGCCCGTCGGCGGTATCCGTCAGTACGGCCCGGCAGCCTCGGCGGTGATCCTGCCGCAGTTAACCAGCCAGAACGTTACGTTTGATAACGTCGACGCGGCGGTGGGTGCCGGGTTGCAGGTCCGTTTGTTCGGTAAGCCGGAGATCGACGGTACCCGTCGTCTTGGCGTGGCGTTAGCCACCGAAGATAACGTTGACGACGCCGTGGCGAGAGCGAAAGCGGCCGCTGCAAGCGTTAAGGTAACGGGATAAAAAAACGGGCCGAAAGGCCCGTTTTTCATGCGGCGAATGACTTACTGCTTCGCGCCTTCTACCGCTTCGCGAGCCAGTCTGGTGATGCGATCCCAGTCGCCCGCTTCCAGGGCATCCGCCGGAACCAGCCATGAGCCACCGATGCACAGCACGCTTTTCAGCGCCAGGTAGTCACGGTAGTTGGCAGGAGAGATACCGCCCGTCGGGCAGAAGCGTACCTGAGAGAATGGACCGGCAATCGCCTGCAGCGCTTTGGTGCCGCCGTTCGCTTCCGCCGGGAAGAATTTGAACTCTTTCAGACCGTAGTCCATGCCCAGCATCAGTTCAGAGACGGTGCTGATGCCCGGGATCAGCGGAATGGTACCTTCGGTGGCGGCTTTCAGCAGCGACTCGGTCAGGCCCGGGCTAATGGCAAACTGTGCGCCCGCTTCGGTTACTTCAGCCAGCTGTTTTGCGTTCGTTACGGTACCCGCACCGATAATGGCGTCCGGCACTTCTTTAGCAATCGCGCGAATGGCATCCATCGCGCAGGCGGTACGCAGGGTCACTTCCAGAACGCGAACGCCGCCCGCAACCAGCGCTTTCGCCATCGGTACAGCGTGCTCCAGCTTGTTTACCACGATAACCGGCACGACAGGGCCAGTGGTCAGGATTGCTTCTGCACTTGTTTTCCAGTTTTTCATCAGAGTCTTCTCTCGCCAGATCGTTAAAATCAAGTCGTCTTAAAACGTAATACAGGTTGCGCCCTGCTCAGCACCGGAGAGGTTCTCACGCAGTGCGCCAAACATTTCGCGTCCTGTTCCCACGCGCGACGCGCTCAGGTCAGGAATATGGGGCTGACGTGCCGCCAGCTCGGCGTCATCCACCAGCAGGGTTAACTCGCCTGTCTGACCGTTAACGCGGATCATGTCACCGTCACGCACTTTCGCCAGCAGGCCGCCGTCGTACGCTTCCGGCGTCACGTGGATAGCTGATGGCACTTTACCTGAGGCGCCAGAGAGGCGTCCATCGGTCACCAGTGCAATTTTGAAACGGCGGTCCAATAATACACCAAGCGGTGGCATAAGTTTATGTAATTCTGGCATCCCGTTGGCTTTAGGCCCCTGATGACGCACCACTACCACGCAGTCTTTGTCGAGCAGACCGGCGTCAAAGGCAGGTAATACGTCGTGCTGGCTTTCAAATACCACCGCTGGCGCTTCGATAATCTGGTTCTCTTCCGGTACGGCAGAGGTCTTCATTACCGCGCGACCGAGGTTACCGCTCAGCACCTTTGTGCCACCGTGAGGAGAGAACGGTTTGTCGATGGTGGCGATAACCTGCGCATCAAGAGATGCGGTCGCCCCTTCGCGCCAGTCCAGCTCGCCGTTGTTCAGCCATGGCTCCTGGGTGTAGCGCTGCAGGCCAAAGCCCGCTACGGTGTTAACATCTTCATGCAGCAGACCGCCCTTCAGCAGCTCGCGCATGAGCAGCGGTACGCCGCCTGCGGCCTGGAAGTGGTTGATGTCCGCCGGACCGTTCGGATACAGGCGCGCCATCAACGGCACCACGGAAGAGATCTCGGAGAAGTCATCCCAGTTAATCAGAATGCCCGCCGCACGCGCCATGGCCACCAGGTGCATGGTGTGGTTGGTCGAACCGCCGGTGGCCAGCAGCGCGACAATCCCGTTGACGATAACTTTTTCGTCGACCATTTTGCCCATCGGCATCCATTCGTTGCCGTTTCCGGTCAGACGCGTGACCTGACGGGCCGCAGCCTCGGTCAGCGCCTTGCGCAGCGGTGCATCCGGCTGGATAAAGGACGAGCCCGGAAGCTGCATCCCCATAAACTCCACCACCATCTGGTTCGTGTTCGCGGTACCGTAGAACGTACAGGTGCCCGGCGCGTGGTAGGATGCAGCTTCCGCTTCCAGCAGCGCCTGACGATCTGCTTTTCCTTCCGCGTACAGCTGGCGAATGCGCACTTTTTCTTTGTTCGGCAGGCCGCTTGCCATTGGGCCCGACGGCACGAAGATCGCAGGCAGATGACCAAACGACAGCGCGGCCATCACCAGGCCCGGAACAATCTTGTCGCATACGCCGAGATAGAGCGCGCCATCAAACATGTTGTGTGACAGGCCCACCGCCGCGGACATGGCAATGACTTCACGGCTCAGCAGGGAGAGCTCCATACCGTCCTGACCCTGCGTCACGCCGTCGCACATGGCGGGTACCCCACCCGCCACCTGGCCGACCGCATTCACGCTGTGCAGCGCTTTACGGATGATGTCCGGGTAAACCTCATAGGGCTGATGCGCGGAGAGCATATCGTTATAGGCGGTAATGATGGCGATATTGTTACGCAACATGCTTTTCAGCGACGCTTTATCGTCAGGCTGGCAGGCGGCGAAGCCGTGCGCCAGGTTACCGCAGGCCAGCTGGGAACGGTGAACGGTGTTGCTCTTCGCCTGTTCAATCCGGGCGAGGTAGGCCGAACGGGTCTCTTTCGAGCGCTCAATAATGCGCTGTGTTACGCGTAACAATGTCGGATTCATAAAAGCTCCTCTCATTTATCTGTCCGGGCTCGGGAGTTTACAAAGTCGCTGGCAGTTGTTAACAACGCTGAAACGCTTGCTGTCCGGAGCTCAGGGGCAAAATCACTTCCGGCAGTGTAATAAAAAAAGCTCCGCGGGTGAATCCACGCGGAGCTTAAAAGTTGAAAATTGTGCCACGAGCTGTGTTAGATCATGTTACCGGTAAAATAACACTTTCGGGCTAGCGGATTATCTTACTCAAACTCGTTCCAGGAGCGGCCATCACGGGTGATCATTGCCACCGACGCGACAGGTCCCCATGTGCCCGCCTGATACGGTTTTGGCGCATCCTGATCGGCAGCCCAGGCTTCGGTGATGGAGTCGACCCATTTCCACGCCTCTTCCACCTCATCGCGACGCACGAACAGCGCCTGGATACCGCGCATGGTTTCCAGCAGCAGACGTTCGTAAGCATCGGCCAGGTGCGTCTGGTTGAAGGTTTCGGAGTAGCTCAGATCGAGCTTGGTGGTCTGCAGGTTGTGTTTGTGATCCAGGCCCGGCACTTTGTTCAGGATCTGGATGTCCACGCCCTCGTCCGGCTGCAGACGAATGGTCAGTTTGTTCTGCGGCAGCTCCTGCCAGGACTCTTTGAACAGGTTCAGTTCCGGGTTCTTAAAGTAGACAACCACTTCGGAACATTTCGCAGGCAGACGCTTACCGGTGCGCAGGTAGAACGGAACACCCGCCCAGCGCCAGTCGTCGATGTCCACGCGGATGGCCACGAACGTCTCGGTGTTGCTGGACTTGTTCGCGCCCTCTTCTTCCAGGTAGCCAGGCACCTTTTTGCCTTGCGCAAACCCGGCGGTGTACTGGCCGCGAACGGTCTTCTCGCGCACGTTGGAGCGGTCGATGCGGCGCAGCGACTTCAGCACTTTCACTTTGGCGTCACGGATGCTGTCCGCCGTCAGGTCAGACGGTGGAGACATGGCAATCATGCACAGAATCTGCAGCAGGTGGTTCTGAATCATGTCGCGCATCTGACCGGCCTGGTCAAAGTAACCCCAGCGACCTTCAATCCCCACCTCTTCCGCCACGGTGATTTCCACGTGGTCGATGGTGCGGTTGTCCCAGTTGTTCACAAACAGGGAGTTAGCAAAACGCAGCGCCAGCAGGTTCAGCACCGTCTCTTTACCGAGATAATGGTCAATACGGTAGACCTGGCACTCTTCAAAGAACTCGCCCACCTGGTCGTTGATTTCACGCGAGGTTGCCAGGGACGTACCCAACGGCTTCTCCATCACGACGCGCGCCGGTTTAGCGTTCAGTTTGGCTTCGCCCAGGCCTTTGCAGATGGCGCCGAAGGTGCTTGGCGGCATGGCGAAATAGTTAATGGTGACACGGTTTTTCTGATCCAGCATCGCGCCCAAGCGAGCGAACGCGCTGACGTCATTCACGTCAAGGTTGCAGAAATCGAGACGACCGCTCAGGGTATCCCACAAACTTTCATCAATTTTTTCCTTCATGAAAGTTTCGAGCGCCTCGCGGACGACTTTGGTATAAGCGTCCTTGTCCCAGTCGGCGCGCCCAACACCCAGGATACGGGTATCCGGATGAATTTGGCCCGCTTTCTCCAGTTGATACAGGGAAGGCAGCAATTTTCGGCGTGCAAGATCGCCTTTCGCGCCGAAAATGACCAGGTCACATGCCTGGGCTGTTTGCGTTACCGCCATGTCATTCTCCTCAGTTGGATCACCTGGTACTTCTGCCAGGTATCGTTGTAATTTTATTACAATGCACTGTACTGCTTTTACGTCATTCCCGAAACCATTAGCGCTTATCGTCGCGTGCGATACCGCGATTTTTCACCCATCGGATGATTTCGACGGCTTAATGACGCAACAACCGTCGTTTCTTTGCGCAACAGGGTCATAGCAAAACCCGACATCGATCAAGTAATGAAAAAAAACAACAACATTATCTCGTCGATTGTTACCCTTAATGGAAGCCACAGGGGTAATATCGGCTAAATCGAATCACGATTTCATCAATTAATGAAATCGTTTACACCCATGAGCGTCCTGTTAACATGAACATGCTGGAAAAAATCCAGTTTCAACTGGAACACCTTAGCAAATCCGAGCGAAAAGTGGCCGAGGTCATTCTCGCCTCTCCCGCTCAGGCGATTCATTCAAGCATCGCCGCTCTGGCACAGGAAGCGGGTGTTAGCGAACCCACGGTCAATCGCTTCTGCCGCAGCCTGGAAACGCGCGGCTTTCCTGATTTTAAACTGCATCTGGCACAAAGTCTGGCTAACGGCACCCCTTATGTTAATCGTAATGTGGATGAAGACGACAGCGTTGATGCCTATACCGCGAAAATTTTTGAGTCGGCCATGGCTTCGCTTGACCACGTCCGTCAGTCTCTGGACATGAGTTCCGTGAATCGCGCAGTGGATTTACTCACCCAGGCCAAGCGAATTGCCTTCTTTGGGCTCGGGTCGTCGGCGGCCGTCGCGCATGACGCCATGAACAAATTTTTCCGCTTTAACGTCCCGGTGATTTATTCCGATGACATTGTCCTGCAACGCATGAGCTGTATGAATTGCAGTGAAGATGACGTCGTGGTACTGATTTCGCATACTGGCCGCACTAAGAGTCAGGTAGAACTGGCGCAGCTGGCCCGTGAAAACGATGCCATGGTGATTGCGCTGACCACGGCGGGCACACCGCTGGCCCGTGAGGCGACGCTGGCGATCACTCTCGACGTGCCGGAAGACACCGACATTTATATGCCAATGGTCTCCCGACTGGCCCAGCTCACCGTGATTGACGTGCTGGCGACCGGTTTTACCTTACGCCGGGGGGCAAAATTCCGGGATAACTTGAAGCGGGTCAAGGAAGCGCTGAAGGAATCGCGTTTTGATAAAGAATTGCTTATAAAGAGCGATGTTCGATAGTTGATAACGAAGACGTCACGAATAATGACTAAGTACCGATTTACGGCATTCGGTCCCCTCTCCACTGCCTTGCAGCAGATGAAGGCCGATTCAATGTTCACGCAACACCAAAGTTGTTTCAGTCAACGGAGTATTACATGTCCAGAAGGCTTCGCAGAACCAAGATCGTAACCACCTTAGGCCCGGCCACCGATCGCGATAATAATCTCGAGAAAATTATCGCCGCTGGCGCCAACGTGGTGCGTATGAACTTCTCTCACGGTACGCCAGAAGACCATAAATTACGTGCCGATAAAGTGCGTGAAATCGCAGCTAAACTGGGCCGTCACGTTGCGATCCTCGGCGATTTGCAGGGTCCTAAAATCCGCGTTTCGACCTTTAAAGAGGGTAAAGTTTTCCTCAATATCGGCGACAAATTCCTGCTGGATGCCAACCTGGGCAAAGGCGAAGGCGATAAAGAGAAAGTCGGTATCGACTATAAAGGCCTCCCGGCTGACGTCGTACCTGGCGATATCCTGCTGCTTGACGACGGTCGCGTGCAGCTGAAAGTGCTGGAAGTTCAGGGCATGAAAGTGTTCACCGAAGTCACCGTCGGCGGCCCACTCTCCAACAATAAAGGCATCAACAAGCTGGGCGGCGGCCTCTCTGCAGAAGCGCTTACTGATAAAGATAAAGCGGATATTGTGACTGCTGCGCTGATCGGTGTTGACTACCTGGCTGTCTCCTTCCCGCGCTGCGGCGAAGATCTGAACTATGCGCGTCGTCTGGCGCGTGATGCAGGCTGCGATGCCAAAATCGTCGCCAAAGTTGAGCGTGCGGAAGCCGTTTGCGATCAGGATGCTATGGACGACGTGATCCTTGCCTCTGACGTGGTGATGGTTGCGCGTGGCGACCTGGGTGTGGAAATCGGCGACCCTGAGCTGGTGGGGATTCAGAAAGCCCTGATTCGTCGCGCACGTCAGCTGAACCGCGCGGTGATTACCGCCACTCAGATGATGGAATCGATGATCACCAACCCGATGCCAACCCGTGCAGAAGTGATGGACGTGGCCAACGCCGTGCTGGACGGTACCGATGCGGTAATGCTCTCTGCGGAAACCGCTGCGGGCCAGTATCCGGCAGAAACCGTGGCCGCCATGGCACGTGTTTGCCTGGGTGCTGAAAAGATCCCAAGCATCAACGTCTCTAAACACCGTCTGGACGTGCAGTTCGACAACGTTGAAGAAGCGATTGCGATGTCTGCAATGTATGCGGCAAACCATCTGAAGGGCGTTACCGCGATCATCACTATGACCGAATCTGGCCGCACCGCGCTAATGACCTCTCGTATCAGCTCGGGTCTGCCGATCTTCGCCATGTCCCGTCACGAACGTACGCTGAACCTGACGGCGCTGTACCGCGGCGTGACGCCGGTACACTTCGACAGCACCAATGACGGCGTGGCCGCGGCGCACGATGCCGTAAACCTGCTGCGCGACAAAGGCTATCTGGTCTCTGGTGATATCGTCATTGTGACCCAGGGCGATGTGATGAGCACCATCGGCTCAACCAACACCACGCGCGTTATGACCGTCGAGTAATAACGTCTCTGTTAAAAAGCCCTCTCCAGATGGAGAGGGCTTTTTTTATTTCGTTGGATAAAGCTCTTTGCGTTTATACGGCTCTTTTTCACCCGGCTTACGCGTTTTAAGCAGCTTCAGGATCCACGTGTATTGCTCGGCATGCGGCCCTACCAGGATCTCCACCTCTTCGTTCATCCGACGGGCAATGGTGTGGTCGTCAGCGGTCAGCAGATCGTCCATCGGCGGACGAACCTCAATGCTCAGGCGATGCGTTTTGCCGTCATAGACCGGGAATAGCGGAATCACGCGGGCACGACACACTTTCATCAGGCGGCCAATCGCAGGGAGCGTCGCTTTATAGGTCGCAAAGAAATCGACAAACTCGCTGTGCTCGGGACCGTGGTCCTGATCCGGCAGATAGTAGCCCCAGTACCCCTGGCGTACCGACTGAATGAACGGCTTAATGCCATCGTTGCGCGCATGCAGGCGTCCGCCAAAACGACGACGCACCGTATTCCAGACAAAGTCGAAGATTTTATTGCCCTGGTTATGGAACATTGCCGCCATCTTCTGGCCCTGAGAGGCCATCAGCATCGCCGGAATATCAACGCCCCAGCCGTGTGGGACAAGGAAAATGACTTTCTCGTCATTGCGGCGCATCTCCTGAATGATATCCAGCCCTTTCCAGTCAACGCGATCGACAATTTTCTCCGGCCCTTTCAGCGCCAGCTCCGCCATCATCGCCATGGCCTGCGGTGCGGTGGTATACATCTCATCAATGATTGCCTCGCGCTCGGCGTCGCTCTTTTCAGGAAAACAGTAATAGAGATTGATCTGCGCGCGACGGCGGGCACTCTTGCCTAAGCGCCCGGCAAGACGGCCAATTTTACCCAGAACAGGATCGCGGACGGAAGCCGGCAGCAACGCTATCCCCGCAAAGGCGTAGACACCGAGCCAGGCGCCCCAGTTGCGCGGATGGCGGAAGGATTTTTCAAACTCAGGAATGTATTCAATATTGTTTTTTTGGGTTTCCATGCTGGATCCAGGGTCTGATGACGCAAAATTAATTCAGATAGTGTAGCGAGGCAGTCGTCCGCGCACAAAAGAAAAAGCCGGCGTCAGGGTGCGCCGGCTTTTTTAACAAAAACAGAGGGCTTAGTCTAAGCTCAGCTGCGGCAACACCTCTTTCACCTGCGCCAGGTAATCCGTACGATCTTTACCCGTCAGGCCTTCGGTGCGCGGCAGTTTCGCCGTCAGCGGGTTCACGGCTTGCTGGTTGATCCACACTTCGTAGTGCAGGTGCGGGCCGGTAGAGCGACCGGTATTACCGGAGATCGCAATGCGGTCACCACGCTTCACCTTCTGTCCTGGTTTAACCAGCAGCTTACGCAGGTGCATATAGCGGGTCGTATACGTGCGACCATGACGTACCGCAACATAATATCCGGCTGCGCCGCTACGTTTGGCCACCACCACTTCGCCATCCCCAACCGCGAGTACCGGTGTACCCTGTGGCATAGCAAAGTCAACACCACGGTGCGGTGCGACGCGTCCGGTGACAGGGTTCAGACGACGCGGGTTAAAGTTGGAGGAGACGCGGAACTGTTTCGCCGTCGGGAAGCGCAGGAAGCCTTTCGCAAGGCCCGTACCGGTGCGGTCGTAGAACTTGCCGTCTTCGGCACGGATCGCGTAGTAATCTTTGCCTTCGGAGCGCAGACGCACGCCCAGCAGCTGGCTTTGCTCGCGCTTGCCGTCCAGCATTTCGCGGGACATCAGGACGGAAAACTCATCGCCTTTTTTCAGCTTGCGGAAATCCATCTGCCACTGCATGGCTTTGATCACCGAACTGATTTCAGCGCTGGTCAACCCTGCGTCGCGCGCACTGGAGACAAAGCTTGCGCCCACGGTGCCTTTGAGAACGCTGTTGACCCAGTCGCCCTTCTGCATTTCGCTGGTCATTTTGAAACCGGTTGCCGTGCGATCGTAGGTGCGGGTTTCACGGCGGGACATTTCCCAGGTCAGACGCTGGAGATCGCCATCGGCCGTTAACGTCCAGGAGAGCTGTTGCCCAATTTTCAGGTTGCGAAGATCTTTATCTGCCGCCGCCAGCTGGCTGATATTGCCCATGTCGATGCCGTACTGGTTCAGCACGCTGCTCAGCGTGTCCCCGGTAGAAACTACATATTCGTGGATACCCGCTTCATTCTCGGTTTTATCGTCCAGTTCATCCTGTGGAATGGCTTCATCTTCCTGAGCCGACTGGTCGATAGGCTCACTGGCTTCAGGCAGCAAAGAGCGGATTTCGCTCTTTTCAAGCTCGATGGTTTTGATGATAGGGGCAGAACTCGGGTGGTAAACATAGGGCCGCCAGACGGCGACCGCTAAGGTGAGTACTGTAAGCGACCCCAGCATGACGCGGTGGGGTCGAGGCAGATTGTTAAATGCCAGGGCGACAGAGCGGGCTATCTGTTGCACGTATTCACTTCCTCGTTAATCTCCTTTCAGGCAGCTCGCATACTGGTTCGCCAGTTGGCTGAGGAACTGCGAATAGCTCGCTTTGCTCAACTGGATATTCGTTCCTAGCGGGTCAAGGGTCCCCATGCGCACGGATGCCCCCCTGGCCACGGCTTCTACGACCGCTGGCCTGAACTGTGGCTCAGCAAAAACGCATGTCGCTTTTTGCTCAACCAGCTGTGTTCTGATTTCATGTAAACGCTGCGCACCAGGTTGAATTTCAGGGTTGACGGTAAAGTGACCCAACGGGGTCAAACCGTAGTGTTTTTCGTAATAGCCGTAGGCGTCATGAAAAACGAAATACCCTTTTCCTTTCAACGGTGCGAGCTCATTACCTACCTGCTTATCGGTTGCGGCTAATTGTGCCTCAAAATCTTTCAGGTTGGCGTCTAGTTTGGCTCGACTTTGCGGCATAAGTTCCACTAATTTGTCATGGATTGCAACCGCTGAAAGCCGCGCTATCTCTGGGGATAACCAAAGATGCATGTTGTACTCGCCGTGATGGTGATCTCCATCACCTTTTTCACCGTCGGCAGCATGATGGTCATGTTCATCGCCGTCGTCATCCGTGCCTTTCATGAGTAACGGTTTCACGCCTGGGAGGGCGGCAATCGCGACCTGTTTTTCGCCCGCCACCTGTTTTGCTGACTTCTGCATAAACGCTTCCATTTCCGGACCAATCCAGACAACTAAGTCCGCGTTTTGTAAGCGTTTTACGTCTGAAGGGCGCAGGGAGTAGTCATGCTCGGATGCACCATCCGGGAGCAGAACCTGAGTTTCTGTTACCCCGTCAGCAATGGCTGACGCGATAAACCCGAGTGGTTTAAGCGAAGCGACAACCGCAGCGTTAACATCTTGTGCGGTTGTGCCCCAAAGGGCAGCGGATAATGCTGCGAAAAGAAGCGTATTTTTATGTAACATAATGCGACTAATCATCGTAGTGAATGCGTGGAATGTGATATTATAACATTCGTTGACTTCTTCAAGCTTAAAATGACATGACGACATTGGTTTCTCTTGAAAATATTTCGGTCTCATTTGGCCAGCGCCGCGTCCTCTCTGACGTGTCGCTCGATCTGAAGCCCGGCAAAATTCTGACGCTGCTCGGCCCCAATGGCGCAGGCAAATCCACCCTGGTTCGCGTGGTGCTGGGTCTGGTCGCACCCGATGAAGGCGTGATCAAGCGTGAGGAAAAATTGCGTATCGGCTATGTGCCGCAAAAGCTTCACCTTGACGCCACGCTGCCGCTGACGGTGAGCCGTTTCCTGCGCCTGCGTCCCGGTACGCGTAAAGCCGATATTCTCCCGGCGCTGAAGCGCGTGCAGGCAGGCCATCTTGTCGATGCGCCGCTGCAAAAACTGTCCGGCGGTGAAACACAGCGCGTATTACTTGCCCGTGCGTTGCTCAGCAGCCCGCAGCTGCTGGTGCTGGATGAGCCGACTCAGGGGGTCGACGTCAACGGCCAGGTAGCGCTGTACGATCTTATTGACCAGCTGCGTCAGGAACTGAACTGCGCGGTACTGATGGTATCCCACGACCTGCATCTGGTGATGGCAAAGACTGACGAAGTGCTGTGTCTTAACCACCACATCTGCTGCTCCGGCACGCCAGAAGTGGTCTCCATGCACCCGGAATTTATCTCCATGTTCGGCCCTCGCGGCGCTGAACAGCTCGGCATCTATCGCCATCATCATAATCACCGCCATGATTTGCAGGGACGAATCGTTCTGCGTCGGGGAAATGGACACTCATGATTGAACTGTTACTGCCCGGCTGGCTGGCCGGGATTATGCTTGCCTGCGCCGCGGGTCCACTCGGCTCGTTTGTGGTGTGGCGCAGAATGTCTTACTTCGGCGATACCCTGGCGCACGCGTCCCTGCTGGGCGTGGCTTTTGGCCTGCTGCTGAACGTCAACCCGTTCTACGCGGTGATTGTGGTCACGCTGCTGCTGGCGGCCGGTCTGGTCTGGCTGGAAAAACGCCCTCACCTCGCCATTGATACGCTGCTTGGCATCATGGCGCACAGCGCCCTGTCGCTGGGTCTGGTGGTGGTCAGCCTGATGTCCAATATCCGCGTGGATCTGATGGCTTACCTGTTCGGTGACCTGCTGGCCGTCACGCCAGACGATCTCATCGCTATCGCGATTGGCGTTGTGGTGGTCCTCGGCATTCTGCTCTGGCAATGGCGTAACCTGCTGGCCATGACCGTCAGCCCGGACCTGGCGTTTGTCGACGGCGTGAAGCTGCAGCGCGTTAAGCTGCTGCTGATGCTGGTAACGGCGTTAACCATTGGCGTGGCGATGAAGTTTGTCGGCGCGCTGATTATTACGTCGCTGCTGATCATCCCTGCGGCTACGGCGCGTCGTTTTGCCCGTACGCCGGAGCAGATGGCCGGTGTCGCCGTAATTATCGGGATGATTGCGGTAACGGGTGGGCTAACCTTCTCGGCGTTCTATGACACGCCTGCGGGGCCGTCCGTGGTGCTGAGTGCGGCGATGCTGTTTATCTTCAGTATGATGAAGAAGACCGCACAGTAGCGGGTATGTCCCCGGTGGCGCTTCGCTTACCGGGGCGACAAATTATCGCTGCTTACGGCATTGCCGGTGGCGTAATGCCGAAATGATTCCACGCCCGCACCGTGGCCATACGCCCACGCGGGGTACGCTGCAGGAAGCCCTGCTGGATCAGATACGGTTCAAGCACATCCTCAATGGTTTCACGCTCTTCCCCGATTGCCGCCGCCAGGTTATCCAGCCCGACCGGGCCACCAAAGAACTTGTCCAGCACCGCCAGCAGCAGCTTGCGGTCCATGTAGTCAAAACCTTCGGCATCAACGTTCAGCATATCCAGCGCCTGCGCGGCGATCTCAGCGGAGATCGAACCGTTGTGCTTCACCTCAGCAAAGTCACGCACGCGGCGCAGCAGGCGGTTGGCGATACGCGGCGTACCGCGGGAACGCTTCGCCACTTCAAACGCCCCCTCTTCGCTCATCTCCAGCCCCATATAGCGGGCGCTGCGGCCAACGATGTGCTGGAGATCGGCCACCTGGTAAAACTCCAGACGCTGCACGATACCGAAACGGTCGCGCAGTGGAGAGGTCAACGACCCGGCTCGCGTCGTTGCGCCTATCAGGGTAAACGGCGGCAGATCGATTTTGATGGAGCGCGCAGCCGGACCTTCACCGATCATGATATCCAGCTGATAATCTTCCATCGCCGGATAGAGCACCTCTTCCACCACCGGTGACAGGCGGTGGATCTCATCAATAAACAGCACGTCATGCGGTTCGAGGTTGGTCAGCATGGCCGCCAAATCGCCCGCCTTCTCCAGCACCGGGCCGGAGGTGGTGCGCAGGTTAACGCCCATTTCATTAGCGACGATATTCGCCAGCGTGGTTTTGCCTAAACCCGGAGGGCCAAAAATCAACAGGTGATCGAGCGCATCGCCGCGCAGCTTTGCCGCCTGGATAAAAATCTCCATCTGGGAACGAACCTGCGGCTGGCCAATGTACTCATCAAGCAGTTTTGGGCGAATCGCGCGATCCACCACATCCTCTGCCTGAACAGTGCCTGCCGAAACCAGGCGGTCTGCTTCAATCATCCTTTACCTCACAATGCAGCGCGCAGCGCTTCACGAATCAGGGTTTCACTGCTGGCGTCCGGTTTGGCAATTTTACTTACCATGCGGCTGGCCTCCTGAGGTTTATAGCCCAGCGCCACCAGCGCGGCAACCGCTTCCTGCTCGGCGTCATCATCCGTCGCAGGCGCGCCTGGGGAGGTCAGCACCAGATCGGCCGCCGGCGTGAAGAGATCGCCATGCAGGCCTTTAAAGCGGTCTTTCATCTCGACAATCAGGCGTTCTGCCGTTTTCTTACCGATGCCAGGAAGCTTAATCAGCGCCGCAGGATCTTCACGCTCAACGGCATTCACAAACTGTGGTGCAGACATGCCGGATAAGATCGCCAGCGCCAGCTTCGGCCCGACGCCGTTGGTTTTAATCAGCTCGCGGAACAGGGTGCGTTCCTGTTTGTTGTTGAAGCCGTACAGCAGCTGAGCATCTTCACGCACCACAAACTGGGTAAAGACAATCGCCTCTTTGCCCGCGTCCGGCAGCTCGTAGAAGCAGGTCATCGGCATATGGACTTCATAGCCCACGCCACCCACTTCCAGCAGCACTAACGGGGGTTGTTTTTCAATGATGATGCCTCTGAGTCTGCCTATCACGTGACGCTCCTGCGTTCTGGAAGAAATTAACTGCCGACATAATAAAAAAAGGCTGGATAAACATCCAGCCTGATTTGTCATTATCGTAACCTGCCTCGCGCCAGATTGAGCCGCGATTCGCTCATTTGCATCGCGTTCTGGCTGACGTGACAGTGGGTAATCGCAATCGCCAGCGCATCGGCGGCGTCGGCCTGCGGGTTCGCAGGGAGCTTGAGCAGGGTCCGCACCATGTGCTGCACCTGACTTTTCTCCGCGCTACCGATGCCCACCACCGTCTGCTTAACCTGCCTTGCCGCGTATTCGAATACCGGCAAATCCTGGTTCACCGCAGCGACAATGGCCACCCCGCGCGCCTGACCGAGCTTTAGCGCCGAATCGGCATTTTTCGCCATAAAGACCTGCTCGATGGCGAAATAGTCCGGCTGAAACTGGGTGATGATCTCCGACACGCCCGCATAGATGAGCTTCAGGCGCGACGGCAGATCGTCCACTTTGGTGCGAATACAGCCACTGCCCAGGTAGGTTAACTGGCGTCCCACCTGACGGATAACGCCATAACCGGTGACGCGTGAGCCTGGGTCAATCCCGAGAATAATCGACATCACGCGTCTCCTGTAACGGGTTTACACGCTCTCATCAGAGAGTCGCTGCAACCTCATCAGAGATTTCACCGTTGTGGTACACTTCCTGCACGTCGTCGCAGTCTTCGAGCATGTCGATCAGACGCAGCAGTTTTGGTGCCGTTTCTGCATCCATGTCCGCTTTGGTGGACGGGATCATGGAGACTTCAGCGTTGTCCGCTTTCAGGCCCGCCGCTTCCAGCGCATCGCGCACGGCACCCATCTCTTCCCAGGCGGTATAAACGTCGATAGCGCCGTCGTCGAAGGTCACTACGTCTTCCGCACCGGCTTCCAGCGCCGCTTCCATGATCGCATCTTCGTCGCCTTTCTCGAAGGAGATGACGCCTTTTTTGCTGAACAGGTAAGCAACAGAACCGTCAGTGCCCAGGTTGCCACCGGTTTTGGTGAACGCGTGGCGCACTTCCGCAACGGTACGGTTACGGTTGTCGGACAGGCACTCAACCATCACCGCCGTACCGCCAGGACCGTAACCTTCATAAATGATGGTTTCCATGTTCGCGTCTTCATCACCGCCCACGCCACGTGCGATAGCACGGTTCAGGGTGTCACGCGTCATGTTGTTGGACAGCGCTTTATCCACCGCCGCGCGCAGACGTGGGTTAGAGGCCGGATCGCCGCCGCCCAGACGCGCTGCCGTCACCAGCTCGCGAATGATTTTGGTAAAGATCTTACCGCGCTTGGCATCCTGTGCCGCTTTGCGGTGTTTGGTGTTGGCCCACTTACTATGACCTGCCATAAAAAGTTCTCCAAAAATCGCGCCTTTTCAGGCTGCGTTAATTACAAATTCTTCAATCGCCTGCCGGTTGCTCCACGACTTGGTCAGTGCGGCGGCATCCGCCGCATTCACCCAGCGGTAGGTCAGGTGTTCGGTAAACACGATCTCCCGTTCATGGGGGAGCGCGAGACAGAACCACGATTCCGTATTGCGCTCGGTACCCGGCGCGTAGCGATGACGTAAATGGCTAAAAATTTCGAACTCCACCGTGCGCTGACAGTCCTTCAGGGTCAGTTGCTCGCGGGCAACGTCAATGGCGACCTCTTCCTTTACTTCACGCGCGGCGGCCTGCGGCGCGGTTTCCCCCTCTTCCAGACTGCCGGTAACCGACTGCCAGAATTCAGGGTCATCGCGCCGCTGCAACATCAGCACCCGCTTCGTGTCTTCTGCATAAATGACCACCAGGACCGAAACGGGGAGCTTATATGTCATATCAGTTTTTCTCTTCCTTCTTCACCACCTCAATGCCCAGCTCAGCCAGTGCGGCCGGGTTGGCAAAGCTTGGCGCTTCGGTCATCAGACACGCTGCAGCAGTGGTTTTCGGGAAAGCGATAACATCACGGATGTTATCGGTGCCGGTCAGCAGCATGGTCAGACGGTCAAGACCGAAGGCCAGACCCGCGTGCGGAGGCGTACCGTATTTCAGCGCGTCCAGCAGGAAACCGAATTTCTCGCGCTGCTCCTGCTCGTTGATGCCCAGGATGCCGAACACGGTCTGCTGCATTTCACCGCTGTGAATACGCACGGAACCACCGCCCACTTCGTAGCCGTTGATGACCATATCGTAGGCGTTGGCGACGGCCTCTTCCGGTGCCGCTTTCAGCTCGGCAGCCGTCATGTCTTTTGGCGAGGTGAACGGGTGGTGCATCGCGGTCAGGCCGCCTTCACCGTCGTCTTCAAACATTGGGAAGTCGATAACCCACAGCGGCGCCCATTTGCTCTCGTCGGTCAGATTCAGGTCTTTACCGAGCTTCAGACGCAGCGCGCCCATCGCATCCGCAACGACTTTCTTGTTATCTGCACCAAAGAAGATCATGTCGCCGTCCTGCGCGCCGGTGCGCTCCAGGATCGCTTCCACGATGTCCGCGTTCAGGAATTTCGCAACCGGGCTGGTGATACCTTCCAGACCCTTCGCACGCTCGGTCACTTTAATATAGGCCAGACCTTTCGCGCCGTAGATCTTGATGAAGTTGCCGTAGTCGTCGATCTGCTTACGGCTCAGAGCCGCTCCGCCCGGTACACGCAGCGCGGCTACGCGGCCTTTGGCGTCGTTAGCCGGACCCGCGAAGACCGCGAACTCCACGTTTTTAACCAGATCAGCTACGTCCACCAGCTCCATCGGGTTACGCAGGTCTGGTTTGTCAGAGCCGTAGCGACGCTCGGCTTCCGCGAAGGTCATGATTGGGAAATCGCCCAGCTCAACGCCTTTCACGTCATTCCACAGGCTACGCACCAGGGCTTCCATCACTTCACGCACCTGCTCGGCGGTCATGAAGGAGGTTTCCACATCGATCTGGGTAAATTCAGGCTGGCGGTCAGCACGCAAGTCTTCGTCGCGGAAGCATTTCACGATCTGATAGTAGCGATCGAAGCCGGACATCATCAGCAGCTGTTTGAACAGCTGTGGAGACTGTGGCAGCGCGTAGAATTTGCCTTTATGGACGCGGGATGGCACCAGGTAATCGCGCGCGCCTTCCGGCGTGGCTTTGGTCAGCATCGGGGTTTCGATATCGAGGAAACCGTGGTCATCCATAAAGCGACGCACCAGGCTGGTGATTTTCGCACGGGTTTTCAGGCGCTGAGCCATCTCCGGACGACGCAGATCCAGATAGCGGTATTTCAGACGCGCTTCTTCAGTGTTGACGTGGTTGGAGTCCAGCGGCAGCGCTTCAGCACGGTTGATGATCGTCAGATCGGACGCCAGCACTTCAATGGCACCCGTCGCCATGTCGGCGTTAACGTTTTTCTCGTCACGCGCACGCACGGTGCCGGTGACCTGAATGCAGAACTCATTACGCAGCTCAGAGGCCAGCTTCAACGCATCTGCGCGATCCGGATCGAAGAACACCTGAACGATACCTTCGCGGTCGCGCATATCGATGAAGATAAGGCTACCAAGATCACGACGACGATTGACCCAACCACACAGGGTGACCTGCTGTCCGACGTGGGACTGACGCAGCTGCCCGCAATATTCTGTACGCATGAGATATCCCTTAATTAGCCGCAGGCTAAATGTCGCCTGGTATGCAGGCTACTATGTCGCAGCTTTCTGTATGTCACAACTGGATGAAAAAAGGCGGCTATTATACTGGAAATTCCGCCGGACGATAAGAGCGAACCACGGCCAGGCGGTCGTTTGCTGCACTCTTATTGCGCATTCTCACAAAAATTAACAAAATTATGCGACCAATAACAGGCCATCGCGTCGTATGGTGTGTGGAAGTGATTCATTTAACGGGAGTAACGATGTTAACCCTTGATGCCAGCAAAACCGCGCTTGTGGTGATTGATTTACAGGAAGGCATTTTGCCCTTCGCCGGTGGCCCGCATACCGCGGACGATGTGGTCAGCCGCGCCGCCCGCCTGGCGGAAAAATGCCGTGCCAGCGGTGCCCCGGTTGTCATGGTGCGCGTCGGCTGGTCTGCGGATTACGCAGAAGCGTTAAAACAGCCCGTTGATGCGCAAACTCCCGCCCGCGCCCTGCCGGAAAACTGGTGGACGTACCCGGTCTCGCTCGGCAAACGCGACGGCGACATCGAAGTGACCAAACGTCAGTGGGGCGCCTTCTACGGGACCGATCTCGAGCTGCAGCTCCGCCGTCGCGGCATTGACACGATCATCCTGTGCGGCATTTCCACCAATATCGGCGTGGAGTCGACCGCCCGCAACGCGTGGGAACTGGGCTTTAATCTGGTGATTGCCGAAGATGCGTGTAGCGCGGCCTCGGCGGAACAGCACCAGTGCAGCATGACGCACATCTTCCCGCGCATCGGTCGCGTGCGCAGCACGGACGAGATCCTCAGCGCGTTATGATGTATGTGGGCCTGCCCCAGTGGTCGCACCCGAAATGGGTGCGGCTGGGCATCACCAGCCTTGAGGAGTATGCCCGACACTTCAACTGCGTCGAGGGTAACACTACCCTCTATGCGCTCCCGAAAGCCGAGATTGTTGCGCGCTGGCGGGAACAAACGACCGACGACTTCCGCTTCTGCTTCAAGTTTCCGGCGACCATTTCTCACCAGGCCGCGCTGCGAAACTGCGGTGAGTTGACCGACGAATTCTTTGGCCGGATGGCGCCTCTGGCAAACCGCATCGGGCAGTACTGGCTGCAGCTTCCGGCCACGTTTGCTCCGCGCGACCTGCCTGCGCTCTGGCAGTTCCTGGATGCCCTGCCCCGGGAATTTACCTACGGCGTGGAGGTTCGGCACCAGGACTTCTTTGCGAAAGGCGAAGCGGAAAAAGCGCTCAACCGCGGCCTGCTTGAGCGTTCCGTTAACCGTGTGATCCTCGATAGCCGTCCGGTGCACAGCGCGATACCGCATAACGAGGCCATCGTTGAAGCTCAGCGTAAAAAACCGAAAGTGCCGGTCCACGCCATCGTGACCGCGCAAAACCCAATGGTCAGGTTTATCGGCAGCGATAACATGCCGCAAAACCAGGCGATGTTCGCCGTCTGGCTGGAAAAACTGGCCTCGTGGGAACACACCACCACGCCGTATCTCTTTTTGCACACGCCGGATATTGCCCAGGCCCCCGAACTGGTCGATGCTCTGTGGCAGGCCTTGCAGGCTGCGGTGCCGTCCGTGGGCAGCGCCCCTTCCATCCCACAACAATCTTCTCTTTTCTGATATCACCCCCTATCATAGGGAAGTGCCATCTGCCAAAAACAGGGAGTTTGTATGGTCAGCGCGCTGTACGCGGTGTTAGGTGCATTACTGCTGATTAAGTTTTCATTTGACGTTGTGCGCCTCAGAACGCTTTACCGCGTTTCTTACGGTGACGGCGGATTTTCCGAGCTGCAAAGTGCTATCCGCATTCACGGCAATGCGGTCGAATACATCCCCGCGGCCCTCATCCTGCTGCTGTTTATGGAGATGAATGGCGCAGAAACCTGGATGGTGCACATCTGTGGCCTGCTGCTTATCGCTGGCCGCCTGATGCATTATTACGGCTTTCACCACCGCTTAATCCGCTGGCGTCGTTCCGGCATGAGTGCAACCTGGTGTTCGCTTTTGCTGATGGTGCTGGCTAACCTGTGGTATATGCCGTGGGAGTTGGTTTTCTCCCTCCATTAGCGCACAATACGCCACTTTATTTTTCCCGGATTTTTACGTTATGTCAGATCGCGACACGCTTTTTTCCGCGCCTATCGCCAGCCTGGGCGACTGGACCTTCGATGAACGGGTAGCCGAAGTCTTCCCGGATATGATCCAGCGCTCTGTTCCCGGTTATTCCAATATTATCTCTATGATCGGCATGCTGGCTGAGCGCTTCGTTCAACCCGGCACGCAGGTCTATGACCTGGGCTGCTCGCTCGGCGCGGCAACGCTGTCGGTACGTCGTAACGTTCATCACGAAGGCTGCCGAATCATTGCCGTGGATAACTCTCCGGCCATGGTGGAACGCTGCCGTCGCCATATTGACGCCTACAAGGCCCCTGTTCCGGTTGACGTGGTGGAAGGCGATATCCGTGAGATCGAGATCCAAAACGCCTCGATGGTGGTGCTGAATTTCACGCTGCAGTTCCTGGTGCCGGAAGACCGCCAGCTGCTGCTGGACAAAATCTATCAGGGGCTGAATCCTGGCGGCGCGCTGGTGCTCTCGGAGAAATTCAGCTTTGAAGATGCCGAGGTTGGCGAGCTGCTGTTCAATATGCACCACGATTTCAAACGGGCGAACGGCTACAGCGAGCTGGAGATCAGCCAGAAGCGCAGCATGCTCGAAAACGTGATGCTGACGGACTCCGTAGAAACCCACAAGGCGCGCCTGCGTCAGGCCGGATTTGAGCATAGCGAACTGTGGTTCCAGTGCTTCAACTTTGGATCGCTGGTGGCGCTGAAAGCGGGGAAACCCGCATGATCGAGTTCAGCAACTTCTATCAGCTGATTGCCAAAAATCACCTCTCCCACTGGCTGGAGACGCTGCCTGCGCAGATTGCCGCCTGGCAGCGGGATCAGCAGCACGGCCTGTTAAAGCAGTGGTCAAACGCGGTGGAGTTCCTGCCGGAACTGACCCCGCATCGTCTGGATCTTCTGCACAGCGTCACCGCAGAGAGTGAAGAACCGCTTCCGCCAGGGCAGATAAACCGCATCGAAACGCTGATGCGCAACCTGATGCCGTGGCGTAAAGGGCCGTTCTCGCTGTACGGCGTGAACATCAACACCGAATGGCGCTCAGACTGGAAATGGGATCGCGTTCTGCCGCACCTTTCCGACCTGACCGGGCGCACCATTCTGGACGTGGGCTGCGGTAGCGGCTATCACATGTGGCGCATGATTGGCGCGGGCGCGCATCTGGTGGTTGGTATCGACCCGATGCAGCTGTTCCTGTGTCAGTTTGAAGCGGTACGTAAGCTGCTGGGTAACGACCAGCGCGCGCACCTGCTGCCGCTGGGTATTGAGCAGCTGCCCGCACTGAAAGCCTTTGATACCGTGTTCTCCATGGGCGTGTTGTATCACCGCCGTTCCCCACTGGAGCACCTGTGGCAACTGAAAGATCAGCTGGTCAGCGGCGGCGAGCTGGTGCTGGAAACGCTGGTGATCGAAGGCGATGAACATGCCGTTCTGGTACCGGGCGATCGCTACGCGCAGATGCGCAACGTTTACTTCATCCCTTCCGCGCTGGCCCTGAAGAACTGGCTGGAGAAGTGCGGATTTGTGGATGTGCGAATTGCCGATGTCAGCGTGACCTCTATCGAAGAGCAGCGCCGGACCGAGTGGATGATCACCGAATCGCTGGAGCAGTTCCTCGACCCGGCCGATCACAGCAAAACCATCGAAGGCTATCCGGCCCCGATGCGAGCGGTGTTGATTGCGACGAAGCCGTAGCCTGTTAGCCGGGTGGCGGCTGCGCCTTACCCGGCCTACGCGTCGCACGTTTTCTCCAAAATAGTTCAAGTTGCAGCAAGGCGGCAACGCAGCGAATCCCCGGGAGCTTACATCAGTAAGTGACCGGGGTGAGCGAGGCGGCCAACGCGGCTGCGGCTTGAAATATGAAGGAGAAAAAAAGGCCCCTGTGTAATTGGCAGGGGCCTGGTACAAGCAAGCATCATATTGGGCGACATGATGCGCGGTAAAAATCGGTACGTTGCTACACGTGATGGCGCTCAATCAGCGACTTCATTTCCGCAACCGACTCTCCCTCTACGCCGTAGCGTGAATACTCATCCGCTTCAGCATCCGTCGACATTGACAATCCTGTATTGCGATAACGCATGGGTGACGGCATCCATTTGCCTGCCGAGCTGTGCAGCTCTTCTACCCCGGCGTTTAAAAACCGTTCCAGATTGCTGGCACGGACTCCCGCACCCGCCATTATTATTGGAACACCGGAATGTGCTTTTAGTTCCGTAATTAATTGCAGTCCTTTTTCAGCGGACGGCTGTTGACCCGATGTCAGAATGCGCGCCACGCCAATTTCTCCAAGCGTTTCAAAGGCCTGAAGCGGATCTTTACACATATCAAATGCGCGATGAAAAGTGACGGCGAGCCCCTGCGCGGCGCTCATGACCTGACGCATGCGCGGGAGGTCGATATTGCCGTCTTCATCCAGCAGGCCGGTGACCAGCCCGGGGAACCCCAGGTCGCGCACGAGGGCGATATCATCAAGCATGGCACCGAACTCGCCCGCCGTGTAACAAAAATCACCGCCGCGCGGGCGAATAATCGGGTGAACGGGAATCGTGACGGCCTGACGGGCAGCCTTCAGCACGCCGTAAGAAGGCGTCAGCCCGCCCTCTTTGGGTGCCGCACACAGTTCAATGCGGTCAGCCCCGTAATTTTGCGCGGTGACGGCACACTCCACGCTGTAACAGCAAATCTCCAGCAGCGCCATGTAATCCTCCTTAAATTCCACCAAACGCACCATCATGACATGCCGTCTGTTTTCAGTCCCGGCGGGAACTCACATCTCTTGCGCCTCACTGGCAACGATCTGCTCAATGGTCCAGGGATGAAACTTCACCGTGACCTGCCCGTCCGTGACGGCGAGCGTCGGGTTGGGTAACCGCTCGCGTTCGCCTTTGGGCGAACTGGTCTTCACAAAAATCCCCGGCTGGCTTAAGCCTTCGTCAGCTAACAGGGCCAGCGCGCGCGCGTTTAATGTCTCCGGCTCACCCGGCAGGACAATTTCAATGTGCTCCCACCCTTCGTGCGGATAGCGCTTCTCGCCCGGCCACGGCAGTTCAACCACGGTGAATTGCCAGTGGGCCACGTTCACCGGCTCACGCAGCCTGAACAGGCAGATGGGGCGACCGTTAATGATATTCTCGGACAGTAACTCGCCGCACTGTTCAAATCCGCGACGCCAGCGTTCTGCGGTGGCATTCTGATGGCAGCGCAAAGAGATGTGATCGGCCTCGAGCGGCGCAATATCCAGGCCGAGACGGGTGGCAAGTTCTGTGAACGCCTGGGTGAAGCGCGGTAAATCTGCGGAAATATCATGCAGTTCGTCAATGGATTGCCAGTTCGCCATAAGTCACTCTCTTTTCGTGTCGCAAAGCCGCTAATTTACTCTGTTGCTCTGTTTTGACCAACCGCAGAATCCGGCTTTTTACGACTGCATGTTTATGCACACCTTCTTAGCCTGGATTCTGAGCGATCTTCAGGCCCCGCGATGCTGACGGCAGAAGGCATTTGCAGTATACTCCCGCCCTAAATTCTCTAACTGGCGCGGGTGGTTGTGAGCCCGCATCAAAAAAGTAAGGTATCCAGGTGAATATTCAGGCTCTTCTCTCCGAAAAAGTCAGTCAGGCACTGATTGCCGCAGGCGCGCCTGCGGATTGCGAACCGCAGGTTCGTCAGTCAGCAAAAGTACAGTTTGGCGACTATCAGGCTAATGGCGTGATGGCAGTGGCTAAAAAACTGGGTATGCCGCCGCGACAGCTCGCTGAGCAGGTACTGACGCATCTGGATCTCGCCGGCATTGCCAGCAAAACCGAAATCGCCGGCCCGGGCTTTATCAACATTTTCCTTGAGCCTGCCTTCCTGGCAAGCCACGTTGACGCGGCGCTGAAATCCGATCGTCTGGGTGTTTCCCAGCCGGAAGCGCAGACCGTCGTGATCGACTACTCTGCCCCGAACGTGGCGAAAGAGATGCACGTTGGCCACCTGCGCTCCACCATCATCGGTGATGCCGCGGTGCGTACGCTCGAGTTCCTCGGTCACAAGGTGATCCGCGCGAACCACGTGGGCGATTGGGGTACCCAGTTCGGGATGCTGATTGCTTACCTGGAAAAACAGCAGCAGGAAAACGCAGGCGAAATGGCGCTGGCGGACCTGGAAGGGTTTTATCGCGAAGCCAAAAAGCACTATGACGAAGATGAAGCCTTTGCCGAGCGCGCGCGCAGCTACGTGGTAAAACTGCAGGGCGGCGATCAATACTTCCTCGAGATGTGGCGCAAGCTGGTTGACATCACCATGTCTCAGAACCAGCTTACCTATAACCGTCTGAACGTCACCCTGACCCGTGATGACGTGATGGGTGAAAGCCTGTACAACCCAATGCTGCCCGGCATTGTGGCTGACCTGAAAGCGAAAAACCTGGCGGTGGAGAGCGAAGGCGCAACGGTGGTGTTCCTTGATGAGTACAAAAACAAGGAAGGCGAACCGATGGGCGTGATCATCCAGAAAAAGGATGGCGGCTACCTCTACACCACGACCGATATCGCCTGTGCGAAATACCGTTATGAAACGCTGCACGCCGACCGCGTGCTGTACTACATCGACTCCCGTCAGCACCAGCACCTGATGCAGGCGTGGACCATCGTGCGTAAAGCCGGGTACGTACCGGACAGCGTTCCGCTGGAACACCACATGTTCGGCATGATGCTGGGTAAAGACGGCAAGCCGTTCAAAACCCGCGCGGGCGGGACCGTGAAGCTCTCCGACCTGCTGGACGAAGCGCTGGAACGCGCCCGTCGTCTGGTGGCCGAGAAGAATCCAGACATGCCGGCCGACGAGCTGGAAAAACTGGCGAACGCCGTGGGTATCGGCGCGGTGAAATACGCGGATCTCTCCAAGAACCGTACCACCGACTACATCTTCGACTGGGATAACATGCTGGCGTTTGAGGGCAACACGGCGCCGTACATGCAGTACGCTTACACCCGCGTGCTGTCGGTCTTCCGCAAAGCCAATATCGACGAAAGCGTGCTGGCGAATGCCACCGTGACCATCACGGAAGATCGTGAAGCGCAGCTGGCGGCGCGTCTGCTGCAGTTCGAAGAGACGCTGACCGTGGTCGCACGTGACGGCACGCCGCACGTGATGTGTGCTTACCTGTACGATCTGGCGGGTCTGTTCTCCGGCTTCTACGAGCACTGCCCTATTCTCTCTGCGGAGAATGAATCGGTCCGCAACAGCCGCCTGAAGCTGGCGCAGCTGACGGCGAAGACCCTGAAACTGGGTCTGGATACTCTGGGTATCGAAACCGTAGAACGTATGTAATACCAAAAACCCGGCAATCGCCGGGTTTTGTTTTTTTGCAGTCCTGACAATTCAACCGTCAGCGGTAGTTCACGATGACAGAATTACTCTGCACCTTCAGCGCCGGGATCAAACGTCCCCCGCCCGGCACTTCCCAGATGAAACGCAAAGGTTCAATAGCCGGCACGCCGTTGAACGCCTGCGTTGTTCCATTTTCGCCATCGATTTCCGTGCAGCGCGTCTGAGAGCAGAGGCGCACCCGCAGGCCCGCTGGCG